>JAAWAC010000027.1 GCA_022791975.1 Lachnospiraceae bacterium
GGCTTCCTTGCGTTTGCGGTCAGGGTTTTCCAGAGAGAAATAATCCAAATATTGATTCGCCTTTTCATAATCCTCTTTTCGAAAATACGCATGGAACAGCGAATCCGCCGCTTGGTTACGAATCTGTTCGTTCTTTGAGAGCAAACACCTCTCGAACCATCCAAATATGGTATTATCGTAAGTTTCTTTATTGGGAAGTCCTATTGTTATTCGGTTCGCATCAAGGATGACTGCTGCTTGCCAAATTAGTTTTTCACAATTTGGATATTCTTCTATTTTTTCTTTTACAGAAATAAACACTTCATGGAAGCTCTTATCCGCCAAGTCTTTTTGAACATTTGATAGATAGTGGTTAATTTCTTCATCTGTTAATTCATCTTTAAAGGACAAAAGTTCGTCTGTGGTAATATCAAGTAGCCGTGCAATAGGTGCAAGCAAAGTGATATCTGGCAGTGTGTTACCTCTTTCCCATTTGTTGACAGCAGGGGCAGTTATGCCGAGACAGGTAGCCATTTCCTCCTGTGTCATTCCTTTATTTTTTCTATATTTTCTGATGACATCTCCTATTTCCATGTTTAACTATCTCCTTCACAATTTCTGGATCGATCCTATGGATAGTATAGCTGATGGAAGCTCAAAAAACCATTGAATGTGAGTTAAACAGCAGGAATTATTTTTTACTATCGCTTAACTTTTTGGATGTTCGTGTCTCCATTCTGAAAATCTATGTACACACCGCAAGAATTCCTTCGGTTGTAGTGGAAATCTTGAAGCGTTTTCAAGTTTCCCCTGTCAGTCCAGCAAAATTGCTTTTCGTAGAATTTATGATCTACGTTATAGATTGCATAATCTCAATGCTTACACTTTTTCCTATAGCAGTGATATTTTGGAAAATCAAAATACACGGCTCATTCTTATTATTTGTAGGGGGTTGGCTGTTGACCATGGTATCAACTTTAAGTATAGGCTTGTTGGTCGGTGGCATTGCAAAAAATAGGAAACATGCAAGTGTAATTGCCATTCTCTTACCAGGGAAACTGGATGGCACTTTTCTTGTTTGCCCTTCTCCTTGCGTTTATTGGCTTTGTATTTACCCTGTGCTGGTCGCTGTCTGGCACAGTGCGAAAGCTTATTTTCTCAAAGTACGCAAAAGTCACCAATTTTATTATGGCCGGACTTCTTGTGTATTGTGCCATCTCCCTGTTTTTATAGAAATTCCTGGACACACAAAGGCGGAGAGCAAAAAGAATAAATTCTCTGTATATGTTCACTCTTCATCCTGGACATATTCAAGAATGTCCCCCGGCTGACAGTTTAGCACCTTGCAGATGGCGTCTAATGTATGAAACCGGATGGCCTTTACTTTTCCTGTTTTTAAGTAGGAGAGGTTGACGTTGGATATGCCGACCTGGGCTGCCAAGTCGTTAAGCCGCATTTTTCTGTCCGCCAACACCCGATCAAGTCGAATAATAATCATAATGTGTGATCCACCTCATCCTGCAAATGTACCCCATAATGGATGATGTATGCGGCTACCAGAAAGACAAGGCTGGGAAAGAGCATATGGAACGTAGCCTGCCCTGTGGAAAGGGATATCTGGCTATCCGAAACAAGGCTGATAAGCCAGCATATCAGCAGCTTGATAAAGGGGACAAAGACAGCCACCGAAAATTGAAGCAGCCCATAATAAAGCAGATAGGTAGCGTTTTGCTCCGTGAAAATCTGTCTTTTCTGGATGTTGGAAAACACACGGCTTAAAAACCAGAAGGCAAAAACCATAGGGACCACATGGATTGCATACATGAGAGAAAGACCCACATGGATGGCTGGGGAAATCTGATCCCCGTCATTGGTCCATACATGAATCTCATCGCCCATGTGGACTGTCATGCCGCGGGGATAAGAGCCATGAATTTTCTCTGCGTAAATGGCATTTTCAAAGGTCCCTGTCTTTGTATGCAGAAAAAAGGTTTGACGTCCCAGAAAGCTAAGGGCTGTGCACAGGACGAAAAAAGAGATTACAAAATAACAAATAAATTTCATGCACCGGGCAACCGCTCTGGCAAATGGTTCACTTGTGAGTTTTTGAATCAATTTCATAGGAATCACCTCGATCCTATGATAGCATAGATATTCGCGATTTTCAATAATAAATTAATGAATAACATTAAATTATTAATGTTATTTTTGGGACAGCGAAATTTTATCTCTTGTCCCCTTGAGGTATGCTCTAAAAATAGAAGGATTGCCGGGAAGGGAGAAAACAGATATAATAAACCTTGACATTTTGTGTCAGGGTTTAAGTGCTATGAGATTGCAAAAGGAGGAAATGCCCATGCAGGAAAGCAGGTTATTTAAGATTGTGTATTATCTACTTGATAAAGGACAGGCAACAGCCCCGGAATTGGCAGAAGCGCTTGAGGTATCGGTGAGAACCATTTACAGAGATATGGATGCTTTGAGCGAAGCAGGCATTCCTGTTTACGCGGAAGCGGGCAGAAATGGCGGCATCCGTCTGATGAATGATTTTGTTTTGGATAAAGCTGTTTTGTCCGGGGATGAAAAACAGGAAATTCTTGCAGCCTTACAGAGCATAAATATTGCGCAGAATATAAGTAGCAGCCAGACATTGCAAAAGCTATCTGCAATGTTTCATCTCCATACAGAGAATTGGCTTGCGGTGGATTTCTCCAGATGGGGGAATCGGGAATCGGATAACAAAAAATTTGAGCTGTTAAAATCGGCGGTTATCCACGGCAAAAAGATTAAAATTCATTATGCAAGTTCCTACGAGAACATAAGTGAAAGAATCGTGGAGCCAGGTAAGCTTGTCTACAAAGCAAAGGCATGGTATTTACAGGCCTATTGTACAGAGAAGCAGGATTGGAGGACTTTCAAATTAAACCGTATTTTCAAGTGGGAAGTTTTGGACGAGAGCTTTCCCAAACGGAGTCTACCAGAGCCTATAGAAGACGTCCAGGGGGAATATGGTCAGATTACCCTTCGTTTTCCCAAAGAAATGGCATACCGTGTTTACGATGAGTTTGAGGAAACCCAGATACAGCCAGGGGAAAAGGGGGATTTGATTGTCTCGGCCAGAATGCCGGAGGATGAGTGGCTGATAGGGTTTTTGCTCTCATTTGGCACACAGGTGGAGCTCCTTTCCCCTGCCTATCTGAAAGATGTCTTGGCAGAGCAGGCAAGGTTGCTCTATGAAAAATATAAAACCTGACATAAGATGTCAGGTTTATTCTGTTAGAATGGAAACCATAGAAGCTTTAAATTTTAGACTTCGGAACATGGAAAGGATAGGGGACATGGGAAGACCAACAACAAAAACAGATTTATTAACCGCGGCAGCAGGAAACTATGAAAAGTTACAGGATCTTATTTCGGGATTGACCGAGAAGGAGCTGGCTACGCCTTTTGACTTTTCCGGGGATGAGAAAAAGAAGGAGGCACATTGGGAAAGGGATAAAAACCTTCGTGATATTTTCATCCATCTCTATGAATGGCACCAGCTGTTATGGAGCTGGGTAGAGTCGAATCAAAAGGGCGTCAGGAAACCTTTTATTCCAAGGCCCTATAACTGGAAGACCTATGGGGATATGAATAGGAAGTTCTGGAAAAAGCATCAGAATACCTCATTGGAGGAGGCAAAAAATCTGTTTCAAAAATCCCATAAGCAGGTTGTAGACTTAGCGGAAACCTTTTCCAATGAGGAGCTGTTTTTCAAAGGGATTTATACATGGGTGGGGGGAAGCACATTGGGCTCCTACTTTGTCAGCGTTACGTCAAGCCATTATGATTGGGCTATGAAGAAGCTGAAAGCACACAGGAAAAATTGTGCCCGTTTGTGAGAGGGTATTTAGGGACTTTTCCGGACGCTCTAATGGATAATAATATAGAAAAAAGATAGGATTCCATCGGAAAATGTGCTACAATAAAATGGATACGTTTTTTGTGACGGACATAAAAAATAGAGCGCGTGGACTATGGGGATATTGCAAGGAAGCGCCAGTGTAAGACAGAGGGTGAGGAGAGAAGCGATGTTTTATACAGGTTTGACAGAGTGGACGCCGGGGAATGTAATCCTGCGGATCGTGGCTTCCCTGGTTTTGGGGGCCCTGGTGGGAATCGACAGAGGGGCCAAAAAACGGGGCGGTGGGGGCCGAACGGACGCAGCTGTGTGCACGGGGGCTACCCTTGTGATGCTCACTGCCCAATACATCGATATTGTGTTTCCGGGAAAAGCGGATATCACCCGGCTGGCGGCCCAGGTGGTAAGTGGCGTGGGCTTTCTGGGGGCCGGTTCCATTATTGTGTCTGGTCATCAGGTGAAAGGGCTGACTTCCGCCGCTGGCATCTGGATCTGCGCCTGCATTGGTCTGGCCACAGGGGTAGGCTTTGTGGACGGGGCGGTGGTGCTCACCGTAATTTTGCTGGGCGGGCTCCATGTGATTCCCATGATTGAGGAAAAAGTATATCATCATACCCGCTATATCCGCCTGTATGTGGAGGCGGAGGAGAGCCGGGCCGCTGCCATGCTGTTGCATCAGATGCGGCAGGATGGCTGCAAAATTGACATGTACGATATGGAGCAGCCTGGAGCAGCCGGTCTTTCCTGCACCATTGTGGTGACCATCCACATACCAAAAAGATTTTCCCGGGAAGCCTATTTGGAGAGTCTGCGGAAAATGGAGGGGATTGTTTTTGTGGACACCATGTAGGGAGGTTGTATGAAAAAGACAAGGAGTATCATTTTACTGTTGATGGCTGGTGTCGCAGTGACAGTGGCTGTTTTGAAGATTTCAGGGAAGAAGAGGAAGGTTTTCCATTTTGTGATGGGAGTGGCTGATGGTCCCACCTCCATATTTATTGCCGGGAAATTGCCAGGCGGGAAAAGAAAAAGGGCGCGTCATGTAGCAGGGAATGTTTAAAGCTGTAATTTTTGTAGATAGGGGAAAAAGGTGTTGACATTTGCAGTAAAATGCAGTAAAATAGCATTTGTTCGCAGGAGTGGCGGAATGGCAGACGCGCAGGCTTCAGGTGCCTGTAGTCGCAAGGCTGTGTGGGTTCAAGTCCCATCTCCTGCATATATGGCGCGAAGCAGAACACAAGCGGTTCTGGCTTCGCGTTGTTTTGTGTATGAATATAACGGGAAATTCCGAAAAGGGTTTCCCGTTTTTTGATTGCCTTGCGTTCTAGGCTAAGACTTGGGGCTGGAAAAAAGCTTAAAATGCTCCTTAGGCCGAATGGCGTCCAGACCATGGTACACGTCCTGGACGAAGTAGTCCGAGGCTTTGGTCCCGTCATTTTTCAGCAAAGCGTCTATAATGGCCAAATGGGTGTCACAGCAGAGAATCTTAATCTGCTGGTCAGAAAGGCCTCCGAATCGATTCCGATAGGCAATATACCGGCTGTTCATAGTCAAATCTGCAATCACCTTAAACTGGTCATGAATGATTCCTGGAATGCACTCATCCAGAAGCCGGTGAAATTCCACATCCAGATAAAAGAGCTCAATGAGATAAGGATTTGTGATATACTTCATGCTGCGAAAACTCCGGAATTCTTTCTGGAATTTATGCAGCTGTTCCTTGCTGATCAGATATCCAGCGCTCTCTATAATTAATTTTCCCATGGAGGCTCGGGCCTTAAAAATAATTTCCAGCTCATAGGGGGTCAGCTCCCGCACAAAGGTTCCCCGCTTAGGCTGGACCACCACATACCCGTCCCGCTCCAGGGCGGAGAGGGCTACGGACACAGGGGTCCGGCTGACTTGCAGTTCCTTGGACAGGCTGGCCACGCTGAGCTGCTGTCCGGGGTGAAGCTCATCAAAAATAATGCGATTTCGTATAATATTGTAAACTCGTTTGTTCAAAACAGGTTCATTGATAATAGATTCTTCGTAGCTTCTCTGATATATTTCCATAGTTTCCTCTTTTTCTAATATTTAACATTGTACAAAAATTAATATTAGTTTATCATAATTAGGAGAAGAAAACAATAGAATTTTCCTGCCTGCACATGGAAAAAAGCACAAATTTTATAAAAATTTAAAAAAATAATTATTTATATTGACAAAAATAGGAGTTGGTGATACCATTTCTTTAAAGTTAACTAACATGTTAGATATTAAAATAAATAAAAATATTACATAACTAACATGTTAGAATACGGAGATATTCAAAATGATAAATACAAGGGTGTAAAGAGGTTCCCCTGTGTTTTGGGAAAGCTGCATTTACCGGTCAATGGGGGACAGAAGAGGAGCAAAAGAAACTTATGGCATGCCAGTGGGGGAATGCAAAAAGAGAGGAGGAGGTTGATGGGAACAGAGGAACAGGGAAGAGAGCCTGTACTGCGGGTGCAGAATCTATCAAAAACATTTTATTCCACCAGGGCGCTCCAGGGAGTATCCTTTGAGCTGCTTCCCGGTGAGGTGCACGCACTCATGGGAGAAAATGGGGCAGGGAAATCCACCCTGGGAAAATGTGTTACCGGAATTTATCGGCCGGAGGAAGGAGAAATTTTTTATCAGGGAAAGCAGGTGTCCTATGGAAATCCAAAAGAGGCCCTGGACGCGGGAATTGCTATTGTACTCCAGGAATTCAATGTAATTCCTCATCTAAGTGTGGCGGAGAATATTTTCCTGACGGACAGGGAGTATTATAGACAGGGCTGGTATTCCGATTACGCATCTATGGTACATAGAACAGAGGAACTTCTGAACTATTTTCATATGCGGGAATTTATCGATCCTATGGAGCCGGTGTCCGGACTTTCTGTGGCGGAGATGCAGATTGTGGAGATTATCAAGGCCATGTCCAGGAAAGCCCGGGTGATTATTCTGGACGAGCCCACGGCTACCCTGTCTGGAAAGGAAGTAGATCGGCTGTTTGAGATGATACGGGAGCTGAAGGAAAAAGGCGTGGCCTTTGTGATTGTATCTCATCGCATTCAGGAGATATACCAGATCTCTGACCGAATCACCGTGTTTCGGGATGGAAAACTCGTTCTTGCCCATGCGGCTACCAGGGACTTAGAGGAAATGGATTTGATAAGGGCCATGGTGGGGCGGCAGATTGATGACTTGTATGGAAAGAAAAACAGACGGAAATCCAGGGGCACCCGGGAGGTTTTGCTGGAGGTACAGGGGATCAGTGACAGGGTAAATTTTGTGCGGGACTGTTCTTTTCAGGTCTATAAGGGGGAGATTTTGGGAATCGCAGGCTTGGTTGGAGCCGGCCGGACAGAGCTGATGCGGTGTGTCTTTGGGATTGATGCCCGCTCCAGGGGAAGCGTCTGCTTTAAGGGAAAGGAAATAAAAGAGAATTCCATTCCAGCCAGCATCCGGGCGGGAATGGGATATCTGTCAGAGAAACGCAAGGAGGAGGGACTGCACCAGGAGCTGTCTATTATCAGCAATCTAAATATGGTGGTGCATGCGGTGGCAAAAAGGCCCTGGATAAGTGCCCAAAAGGAAGAGAGGCGCTGTGGAGAGCTGGTGGAGCGGCTGAGAATTAAGGTGGGAGAGCCCTATAACCGGGTTCGCAGCCTGTCCGGGGGAAATCAGCAGAAGATTCTTTTGGGCAAGTGGCTGTTGGCCAATCCGGAGTTGTTGATTATTGATGAGCCTACCCGGGGAATTGATGTGGCGTCAAAAAGTGAGATCTATGGGATTTTACGGGAATTGGCGGATGCCGGACTTTCTATTGTGATGATTTCCTCAGAAATCCATGAAATTCTCGGAGTTACGGATCGAACTCTTGTGGTCCGGGACGGAAAAATCGTGGCAACTCTTTGCACGGGGGAGACTACGGAGGAGGAGATTGGCTATTACGCCACAGTAGGGACAAAGGAAGGAGCAGAGGGATAGATGGAACAAGAACGGCAGAAAGAAAACGGCCTGGAAACCTGGAGGCAGGAATACAGGAGAATGCGGAGAATATGGATGTTGCGCAATAACCGCACGGAGCTGATGATGTTGCTGGTTTTGCTGGTGGGAGGGAGTGTTATGTCCTTGGTCTCCCCTACCTTTTTCACCAAGGGGAACTTGTTGAACATATGTTCACAGCAGTCTACCACAGCCCTGATGGCTATTGGAATGACCCTGGTAATCATTACCAGCGGAATCGACCTTTCTGTGGGAACTCTGCTGGGATTTGCAGGCATGCTGGCAGCCATAGAGCTGCAAGCAACGGGGAATGTGGCAAAAGCCCTGGGGCTTGCATATGGGGTTGCGCTTTTGGTGGGGATTGTAAACGGATTTTTGATTGGATACAAAAAACTTCCGGCTTTTATTGTGACCCTGGGAACGCAGCTAATCTGCCAGAGTATGAATTATGTGGTTACAGATGGCTCTTCCGCTTCTAAGTTTCCGGAAGCCTTTGGATTTCTGGGAAAAGGAAAGCTGGTAGGAGAGATTCCCTTTTATCTGGTGTTGATTATAGGTTTGTATCTTTTCTTTATTTTCATTATGACCAAGAGTCGCTATGGCCGGTTTCTGTATGCGGCAGGGTCCAACGAGGAGGCCTCCCGGATTTCTGGCATCGGAACCCAAAGGGTGATTATGGTCTCCTATGTGATATCCGCCCTGATGGCTGCCACAGCAGGACTGGTGATGATTTCCAGGCTGATGGCCTGCGATCCCACCTATGGCAAGGGAGCGGAGATGGATGTTATCGCCGCTGTGGTCATTGGTGGGGCCTCCATGCTGGGAGGAAGGGGAACCCTCTGGGGGACAGCCATCGGGGTATTTATTGTGGGAGTGCTTCGAAATTCCCTGAACCTGCTGGGAGTGAATACCTTTTGGCAGGGGACGGCCATCGGCGTGGTGATCATTGTGGCAGTGCTCACGGAACAGCTCTCCCATAAAAAGAAGGGATAGGTGCAACTGGCGGCATGCCGCCTGAAAATAGAGGCTTATCAAAAGAGAAAAGGAGGAAATTCAAATGAGAAAACCCGTAGGAATGTTGTTGGCAGTTGTTCTGGCATGGAGCCTGGCAGGTTGTGGCCAGAAGGAAGCCCCGGAGACGGCAGCTCCATCGGAACCCTCTGCCACAGAGGAGCAGGGAACCCCCGAGGAGAATAGCGGGGAGGGGCAGGAGGCCCCTTCGGAGGAGAAAGTCTATGAGATCGCCTATATCACCCCATCCATGGATACACCCTTTTGGCGCTTTATGGCTACAGGCATTGAGCGAGAGGCAGAAAAACTGGGAAATGTAACAGTGACAACCTATGACAGCAAAAACAGTGCCGACATCCAATATACCAATATGCAGGATGTGATTGTAAAGGGAGTGGATGGAATTGTCATTAGCCCCACGGATTCCGCCTCCTGTGTGACGGCTCTGGAGCTGGCAAAGGAAGCGGGGATTCCCGTGGCCATCAGCGACATTGGCACCGATTCCGGAGAGTATGTGACCTTTATCAAGACCAATAACCTGGATGGAGCTAAGGAGGGCGGAGCCTATCTGGCCACGCTTTTGAAGGAGGGCGACCAGGTGGCGGAGATTGTGGGGCCCCAGGCCCGGCAAAATCAGCAGGACCGAAAGGCCGGCTTTGAGGAGGGGGTCCGCAGTGCAGGCGTGGAGATTGTGGATTTTAGGCAGATGGAGCGGGAAAATCGCAGTGAGGGAGAGTCTTATGCCCAGGATTATCTTACTGCCTATCCTGATCTGAAGGCAATCTTTTGTACCTCCGACGATGCAAGTCTGGGAGTTCTGGCAGCCTGCCAAGCTGCGGAGCGCAAGGAGGTTCTGATTTTTGGATTTGACAGCAATGAAGAGCTTCTGGCAGCTGTCCGGGAGGGAACCATTGCGGGGACCAGCACCCAACAGCCTCTTTTGATGGGAGCTAAGGCCCTGGACGGTGTAATAGATTTCCTCAATGGAAAGGAGGTAGAAAAAATTCAGGAGATCAACACTTTGTTGGTGACCAAGGATAATATAGGAGAGGTATACGATACATTGGCGGAAACAGCCATGGTTATAGAGTAGAGAAGACAAAAGGAGCAGACATGATGATAAAAGTAGATCCCAAAAAACAAACCCACTGGTATAGTCCCTGGAATGTGCCGGCGGCCTATGCAGAGCCGGGGGATACGGTAAGCTTTACCTGTCAGGATACCTGGAATGATGTAATGAAGGATACAGACACCATACAGGCAAGAGCCATGCTGGGGCATCCTATTAATCCGGTAAATGGTCCGGTATATGTAAACGGGGCTATGCCTGGCGACACCTTAAAAATTACTCTGGAGGATGTGCGGGTGACCTCGGATGCCACCCTGATATGCAACGACATCCAGGTGAGTCGGGCTTTTCGCAAATACATAACCGACGATGAGGTGGTAAAATTTCCCATAAAGGATGGAATCGCAGACATGTTTGGGGTAATGGTGGAGACAAAACCCTTTCCCGGCTGCCTGGGGGTGGCTGCCCAGGAGCGCATGAGCACCCTGGATCAGGGACGCCATGGGGGAAATATGGACTGTAAATATTTGACAAAAGGGAGTGTGCTGTATCTGCCAGTTTTTGCTCCCGGGGCGCTGGTAGCTGCTGGAGATATCCATGCATACCAGGGAGACGGGGAGATTGTGGCAGGCCTGGAGGTAGCTGGAGAGGTTGATGTGAAGCTTGAGCTGATAAAGGGCAGGACAGAGCCCTGGCCCATTTTGGAAACAGCAGACCGGTGGTATGCCATTTGCTCCGCAGATACTTTGGAGGATGCAGGATTTACGGCGGTTCAGTGCATTCAGGAATTTATCCTAAAGAGGTCGGATCGGTATACCCCCAATCATTTGATGCTGATGCTGGCGGAGCTTGGGGATGTGGAGGTGTGCCAGATGGTGGACACCTATATGACCATGCGTTTTGGGTTTGAGAAGCGTATAGCGCCGGATTTGGTCTTTTAGTTTTGTGAGAGCAGGGAAAACCCTGGAAGGAAATCCTGAGGGAAAGAAGTTTTCGGAAGGAAAATCCAGAGGGAGAGAAAAAGGCAGAACATATTCCCAAAAAGGGAAGGGGGTTCTGCCTTTTTTGTCTTGTTTATGTTACCATTCGCCATTTAATCTTGACAATCCTTTCTAAATGCGATATATTTATAACATAAAAAGCGAAATATATCACATAAAAGGGGAGAATCGCTATGAAAAGAGTGAACTATCTGGGATTTTTATCCGTTCTCTCTCTGATTGGCCTGCTGGGCTTTCAGAATCAGAGCTCAGGGCTCTATGGATTTTTTGGATTTCTCTATTTTGTCCGGTATTTCCGCGTGCTTCCAGATGAATTGTTTCTGCAAAATGTTCGAAAATCGGCCACCTGCGCCTTTTTGGGGGAGATGATTTCCCTGGTGCCCTTCATGTTTCTTGGCACAGCTGTTTCTTCCATTTCAGCCGCCATCCCCATGGCCTTTGCCTCAAGCTTTGTGGTGGCTGTCCTGTGTTTTGCGTTTTCCCTGATTCTTCTGGAGTGGAGGGAACAAAAAGGAGCCGGTGAATGATTAGGAACCGAATCAAAGAGTACCGGGCCAGGCATGACATGAAGCAGGAGGACTTGGCCCGTCTGGTGGGAGTGCGCAGGGAAACCATTGGAAATCTGGAGAAGGGGAAATACAATCCTTCTCTGGTTTTGGCCTGGAATATTGCAAAGGTGTTTCAGGTGACCATCGAGGAAATTTTTACAGTGGAGCCCTAATGAAAAATCATGTTAGAAAGGTAGAAAGCATATGAAACGATTTTTGATTGCACACGATTTGGGAACCTCCGGCAACAAGGCCACCCTCTTTACCACGGAAGGAAAGGTGGTGCGAAGCTTTACCGTGCCCTATCCTGTGCGATTTTTCAAGGGAAACTATGCGGAGCAGGATCCGGAAAACTGGTGGGATGCCATGTGCGACGCTACCCGGGCGGTACTGGAGGGGGAAGATGCCTCTAAGGTGGCGGCGGTTTCCTTTAGCGCCCAGATGCAGGGATGTCTGGTGGTGGATCGCCAGGGGAGGCCTTTGCGGGATGCCATGATCTGGGCGGATCAGCGGGCTACGGAGGAGGCCAGGATTTTGGAGGAGCGCATTGGAACCAAACGTATGTACGAAATTACTGGACATCGCCTCAGCGCCAGCTACAGCATAGAGAAGCTTATGTGGCTAAAAAAGCATGAGCCGGAGGTTTATGCCAAGACGTATAAAATGCTTCAAGCCAAGGACTATGTGATCCATCGTCTCACAGGAAATTTTGTCACAGATTACTCCGATGCCTCGGGAACCAATGCCCTGGACTTGCGGAGGCTGTGCTGGTCCCAGGAGATCCTGGAGGCTGCCGGGATCGGGGAGGAAAAGCTGCCAGAGCTTAAAAAGTCTACAGATATTGCAGGCTATGTGCAGGAGCGCATTGCGGGCGAATGTGGGTTGCCTGGGGGGACACCCATTGTGTGTGGCGGCGGGGACGGTCCCTGCTCGGCCGTGGGAGCCGCCTGCATTGATGACGGAGAGCTGTATCTTACCTACGGCACCTCGGCCTGGATTGGAGGAACCACCCGGGAGCCCTTTATGGATGGAGAACAGGTGGTAAATTGTTTTGCCCATGTGATTCCGGGCCGGTTTATGCCCTGCGGAGCCATGCAGGCAGCAGGCAGTTCTTTCTCCTATATGCGAGACAATCTCTGTGATGATATTCCTTACAGGGAGATGGATGAAATGGTGGAGAAATCTCCGATGGGGGCTAAAAACCTGCTGTTCCTTCCCTATATGCTGGGAGAACGCAGCCCCCGATGGAATCCAAACACCAGTTCTGCATTTTTGGAGATTAAGCCAGAGCATGAAAAAAAGGACTATGTGCGAGCGGTGCTGGAGGGTGTGGCCATGAATATGGATCTGATTCTGAAGGCCTTCCGAAACTATATGCCCGTAAAGGAGCTATGCCTGACAGGGGGCGGAGCCAGGGCGGATGTGACAGCCCGGATTTTGGCGGATGTGCTGGAGGTGGAGCTTTGCCGTCCGGATCAGGTGGAGATAGCTACCTCCATCGGGGCGGCGGTGATCGCCGGTGTGGGGGTGGGAATTTTCCCGGATTTTGAGGAGGTGCGTCGATTCCTGAAATTTGAGGATCGGGTAAAGCCTGTGGAGAAACACTGCCAGGTATACAGGAGATTAAAGCCTATTTTTGACCAGGCCTACACCTGTATGCTGCCTCTGTATGAGAAGCTTTCCAGTCTGTAGCGCACAAAAAGGAGAGGAAAGGGCCCGTGAATCAAAGGGTTCATAACAGAAAAAGCCACAACCACACCCCAGGCATCTCTATAAAAGAAAGTGTCTGGGGTGTGGTTGTTGATTTGTGTGGAAATATCTTTTTTTGTGTGGGATATTACTTTGCCAACAGCATCATCAATTCGTTGCTGCGGGCAATAAACTTGGTCATCTCCTCCGGAGAGAGGGGCTTATGGCTAATCATAGCCAAATCATACAGCTGCTGGCAGAACATAGGCACATGCTCCGAATCGCTGTTCTTTAAAATGTACTGTACCAGCTGATTATTGGCATTGAGCACCAGGGTCTCATTTCCGCCAAACATAGAGGGATCCATGCCACCCATGCTGTACATTTTCATCATATCCTGCATCCGGCGGCTCTCCTCGGAGAGGGTGATCATGGAGGAGATATTCTCGTTTTTAAGCTTCTCCACCTTCACCTCCAGCTTATCATTGGAGAGAGCCTTGCGGAAGATCTCTGTGAGGGAGTCCACGGTCTCCTTCAAATCCTCCTGGGAAACGGATTCCTTGAAATCCTCGGTCACATCCGCGTCAATGCGCAGGAAGCGTACATCCTCCCGCTTAGACTCCAGGTGGGAGATAAAGGGAGAGTCAATGTTATGCTTTAGGATAACGGCATTCTTGCCCTCCTCCCGGAACAGGTTGATATATTGGCTCTGTTGAATCTCATCGGTGACGTAGAAGATATTGGTCTTCTCCTTCTCCTGATCCTCGGTGGTCTCCTCGTCAGGATTCTCCACCACATCTACCTCCGGCTCCTCCGGGTTTTCCTCTTTCTCCGGGGCCAGGTCCTTTAAGGTGAGATATTTGCTGTCCAGATCCTTAAACAGGATGTAGTCCATCATCTTCTCGCAGAACTTCTCATCCTTTAAGCAGCCGAACTTGATAAAGGGACTGATATCATCCCAGTATTTCTCATAATTCTCCCGGTCCGTCTTGCACATCCCGGAGAGCTTATCCGCCACTTTCTTGGAAATATAGTCAGAGATCTTCTGTACAAATCCGTCATTTTGCAGGGCACTTCTGGATACGTTTAAGGGAAGATCCGGGCAGTCGATCACGCCTTTTAACAGCATCAGGAACTCCGGAATCACTTCTTTGATATTGTCGGCAATAAACACCTGGTTGTTGTATAATTTGATGGTGCCCTCAATGGAATCGTACTCCGTGTTGATCTTGGGGAAGTACAGAATACCCTTTAAGTTAAAAGGATAATCCATGTTCAGGTGAATCCAGAATAAAGGCTCCTTGTAATCCATAAAGACCTTCCGGTAAAAGGCCAGATATTCCTCCTTGGTGCACTCGTTGGGGTGCTTGGTCCAAAGGGGATGGGTATCGCTTAGGGAAACAGGGCGCTTGTGAATCTTAGCCTTGTCCCGGGCTGGGGAAATCTCTTTGGTCTCCTTGGTGCCGTCCTCGTTTTCCACCTCCTCAGTCTTGGCTTCCTCGTGAATGCGCTCCACCACCACGTCGTCCTCTGTTACCTCAGCGGCGTCGATGGTCTCAAACTCCTGTTCGGCATTGGCCTTTTCCAGGAAAATTTCCGTGGGCATAAAGGAGCAGTATTTCTGGATGATTTCCCGGGCCCGGTACTCATTGGCAAACTCCAGGCTGTCCTCGTTGAGGAACAGGGTGATCTCCGTACCTACCTCCTTGCGGGTTCCCTCAGAAATCTCATACTCCGTGCCGCCATCGCACTCCCAGTGCACAGGCTTGGCGTCCGGCAAATAGGAGAGGGTATCAATATGCACCTCGTCAGCCACCATAAAGGCAGAATAGAAGCCCAGACCGAAATGTCCGATGATCTGATCTTCGTTGGTCTTGTCCTTGTACTTCTCCAGGAAATCCGTAGCTCCGGAGAAGGCGATCTGAGTAATGTACTCCTCCACCTCGGTCTCTGTCATGCCAAGACCTGTATCAATAAATTTCAGGGTTTTTTCATCCGGATTCACAATCACCTTCACCTGATTTTTAAACTTGTCCGGATAGGTGTATTCCCCCATCATCTCCAGCTTTTTAAGCTTGGTAATGGCATCACAGCCATTGGAGATCAGCTCCCGGAAGAAAATATCATGGTCGGAATAGAGCCACTTTTTGATAATGGGAAAAATATTTTCACTGTTGATGGAAAGACTTCCACGTTTGTTGCTCATGGGTCAATGCACTCCTTTTTTATAATTTATTCATAGCAAAAGCGTCCTTATGTTTTTTCATTTTAATACGGGCGAAGGGAAAAGTCAATAGAAAATTAGCACTCAAACCTAGTGAGTGCTAACAAAAAATCTATAAACTTTCTTAAATTTTTATAAACAGCCATTGTTTTGCCTGGGGGAATATAGTAAAATGAGACTACAGGGGGCAAAATTCCCCCAATAGAAAGGGAAAGGCAGGAAAAACAAAATGGTAAGAAAAACAACCACACGGGTAGTAGAGGGCGCAAGAGGGGGAGCAGGCTCCGTGGAATTCCACGACATTCTCTCCGCAGATGAGATGAACGGACATGGCCGTCTGTACGCAAAGGTGGTGGTACGCCCCCACAGCAGCATTGGCTTCCACGTGCATGAGAATGATACAGAGCCCTATTACATTTTAGAGGGTCACGGCATATTTGTGGACAACGATAAAAGCCGCACAGAGGTAGGACCTGGAGATGTATGTATTATTGAGGTGGGACAGGGCCACTCTCTGGAGAACAACAGCGATGAGGACCTGGTGATTATGGCTCTGGTTTATAATAAGTAAAAAGCCATTTCCTTTTGCTTAAAAAACCGCTGGACCATGGCATCCCAGGCATGGTCCAGGGATTTGTCCGGAGTAAACAGGCGAAGAGAAGTGCCGGTAGTCACCAGGATTTTGCCTTCGCCGTAGCGGATATTCAAACATAGGCCGGCCACATCGGCCAGGGACAGGGACACGCCGCTTTGCCCAAGGAGCTTTTCCGTGTTGGAATCAGATAAACGGAAGCTGAACTTGAAGCCAAGGGGCGTTTTCTTTCCCTTGATAAAGTCAAAGCACAGGGGGCGCAAGGTCCGCCAGCATACCAGAGGCTGATTTTGCAGCTGGTATTCCTCCAGCTCCTCCTGGGAGTAAAATTCTTTGTTCAGATGGCCGTCCAGGAGGAGGGTACAGTGGGTGCGCAGAGAGCCTTCCACTACCCAAAAGGGGTCAAATACCTCCTGGAGAAAAAGTTTTGTGGTAAAATCCTTGGTGTCGGTGATTTGTAGGGCTATCAATATGTGGGCTCCTTTCTTGGGCAGTGTTTTTTGGCAGTGGAGTTTGCCTCTGTGAAAAGCATCCCTGGACGGCCTGCTTTTGGACCTGTTTCTCACCAAAACTGCTGGTTTTGGCGGTATGTGAATTGTGGCTGGAATCGTAATTTTAGAGAAGCAAATTTATACCATAGATTATAACACAGATCGTTGGATTAGAAAACGACGTGGCTGATAAAATATAAATATATAAAAGATAGGCTAATCCAGATTTTGGGTGTAAGAAATGTTGGATGGAACAGATTTTAAAAATAACAGGCTTTGGGTGCATTGGATTTTCCATGCATCGAGTTATCCATATATTGAGTTTTGGATGTTTAGATAGGATGCAGGAATTCGGATTTTTATATTGAGAATGGAAAGAGAAAGGGAAAATAGGATGAACAGACAGGGTGAGGAGAGAGAAAGGTTGCTTAGGCTTATAGGGGAGGGGACCTCCCCTTTTCATGTGGTGCAGGCGGCGGTAAGACAGCTTGAGGCGGAAGGGTTTGAGGAGCTGGAGCTAGAAAAAGACTGGTGTCTCAATAATGGGGGACGGTATTTTATGGTGCATCATGGGTCCAGCCTCCTGGCCTTTACCATTGGGAAGAGCTTTACCTTTCGGGACCAGGTGCGCATCGGAGCGGCACATACGGATTTTCCCGGGCTGCGTATTAAGACCCGGCCGGAGGTGGAGAAGGAGGGGTATGGGCAGTTGAACGTGGAGGTGTATGGGGGAGCTATATGGAATACCTGGCTGGACAGACCCTTAAGCGTGGCTGGTCGGGTGGCCCTTCGAAGTGAGGATATTTTTAAACCAAACATACGTTTGGTTGACTTTAAGAAACCTCTTTTTACCGTGCCCAATGTGGCCATTCATCTGGAGAAGGAGATAAACAAGGGGTTAGAGCTCAACCGACAGAAGGATCTGCTGCCCTTGGCAGGACTTTTGGGGGCGGAGAATACCCCGAAGGCAGAAAAAGACAGAGAGTCTTTTTTCCTTCGCTATTTGGCAAGGGAGTTGCAGGTGAAGCCGGAGGAGATCCTGGATTTTGAGCTGTGCCTTTACAATACGGATACGGGGGATCTGCTGGGATTGAGGGAAGAGTTTCTCTCAGCGCCTCGGCTGGACGATCTCACCGGGGTACAGGCGGTGATAAGCGGTCTTTTGGGGGGAAAGCGGAAGCGGGGAATCCATGTGGCTGCCCTCTTTGACCATGAGGAGGTTGGAAGCAAGACCAAGCAGGGAGCGGGATCGGCCCTTCTGTCTCTGGTGCTGGAAAAGATCCTTTTGTCCTTTGGACGGGATCGGCAGCAGTTTTTAGGAACCATGGCGGACAGCCTGTTATTATCTGTGGACGTGGGCCATGCCATTCATCCCAATAAAGCGGATAAGAGCGATATTACTGCCAAAGGCATCCTGGGAAAGGGGCTTCTCATCAAGGAGAACAGCGGCCAGGCCTATGCCACGGACAGTGAAGCCATTGCCATTGTCCAGCAGATCTGTGAGAAGGAGGAGATTCCCTTCCAGAAGGTGACCAACCGCTCAGATGTAACCGGGGGGAGCACCCTGGGACCTATTGCTTCTGCCATGCTACCTGTGAGGACGGTGGACATTGGAGTGCCTTTGCTGGCCATGCACTCAGCCCGGGAGCTTATGGGGACAAAGGATCAGGAGAGCCTTACAAGGCTTATGACAGCGTATTATAGTCTGTAGGAGGAAGGTACATGTATTTTCTGTTTATCTTAGGGGGAATGCTGCTATTTTTAATGGCTGGATTCTATTGGCTCACCGGCCGGTGGCTTGCCCTCTATGGGGTTCCGGTAAAGAGATGGGATCTGCGGCTTTTGCGGGTGGGAGTGGTGTTGTTCCTGTTGGTCTTGTTCTGGCTGTGGAATACATCCGCCCTCATTGCCCTCCATCTTTTAGGATTCTTTATTTTGACAGAGTTGGTGGCTCTGGGATTGCGCCTGGGGGGAAAGAGCCTAAGAGAGAGGAGATGGTATCTGAGGTTAAAAAGGATTTACCACAGTGGGATGATTGCCCCCCTACTTACGGGCCTGCTTCTGGGCTATGGGGCATACAACATGGGGCATATAGCCAGGACCGAGTACACGGTGGTGTCGGACAAGCTACAGGAGGATTACAAGCTGGTGCTGATTACAGACACTCACTATGACACCATCCAGGACCCACAGGTGCTAAAGAGGAAGCTTGCAGAGATCAACCAGCTTGCCCCAGATTTGGTGGTGCTGGGAGGGGATATTGTGGAGGAAAATACCTCCCGGGAGTCTATGGAGGAAGCCTTTCAGGTGCTGGGGTCCATAAAGAGCCGGTATGGGATCTATTATGTCTATGGAAACCATGACCGGCAGCTGTACAGAAACAGCCCGGCCTATACCCAGGAGGAATTGGCCCAGGCCATTGAGGCAGGGGGAATCCGGATTTTGCAGGATGCCTGGGTTCCCATAGGGCCGGATCTGATTCTGGCAGGACGGGAGGATCGCGGGGCGCCCTGGGGCCGTGCCTCTGTGGCAGAGCTTCTGGAGGGAGCAGACAGAAACCGCTTTCTCATTGTGGCGGATCATCAGCCTTTGGAGGCAGAGAAACATGCTGCACAGGGAGTAGATCTGCAGGTGTCCGGCCATACCCACGCAGGGCAGGTATTTCCCACAGGCTGTCTTATGGAATGGATGGGACAGCGAAATTATGGGGAGTATAAGGAGGGAAACTTAAGGGTTATCGTGTCCTCCGGGGTGGCTGGCTGGGGATTTCCTGTCCGAACCCAGGAAAAATGTGAATATGTGGTGATTCATCTGAGAAAAACCGGGTAGGGGCTTGAAAACTGCAATAATCTGTGGTACCATAATATCTAGTATTAAAAACTACATTACGTGGTTGCGAAAATGGAGGCTGGTATGAGTTACAAGATTATTGTGGATAGCTGTGGAGAACTGACAGAAGAATGTAAGGAAAGTGGATTTTATGAAAATGTACCTCTTTCCATTGATGTGGATGGATATCAGATTATAGATGACGAGACTTTTGACCAGGCAGATTTTTTGCAGAGAGTGGAGGCCAGTCCCAACTGCCCCAAATCCTCCTGTCCCTCACCGGAGCGCTATATGGAGGCCTTTGAGGGGGAGGCGGAGCATATCTATGTGGTCACCTTGTCCGCTGAGCTTTCCGGCTCCTATAACAGCGCGGAGTTGGCCAGGAAGCTCTATACAGAAAAGCACAGAGAAAAAAAGATTCATGTGTTTAATTCCTGCTCAGCCTCCATTGGAGAGACCTTGATTGGTTTGAAAGCGGAGGAATGCGAGAAGGCCGGAAAGAGCTTTGAGGAGACGGTGGAGACGGTGGAAGCCTATATAAAGAAGCAGAACACCTATTTTGTATTGGAAAGCCTGGAAGCCCTGCGGAAAAATGGGCGGCTTAGCAATCTAAAAGCCTTTGTGGCCAATGCATTGAATATTAAGCCGGTAATGGGGGCCACCCCTATTGGCACTATCCAGCAGCTGGATCAGGCCCGGGGCATGAATCGGGCCCTGAAACGGATGGTGGAGATTATCTCCAAGGAGATCAAAAGCCCTAAGGACAAGATCCTGGCCATTTCTCATTGCAACTGCAAGGAGCGGGCTCTGATGGTGAAGGAGGAGATTTTAAAGGCGATTCCCGTAAAAGACGTTCTGGTGCTGGACACCAACGGCATCAGCAGCCTGTATGCCAGCAATGGGGGAATTATTGTGGTGGTCTGATGGGGGCAATTAAAAAATATGCATGGATTTTTCACAGATTTATGGTATACTAAAAAGACAGTGGGATATACAAATGTAAAAATTCATGAAAGAGGTTTTTGAATATGAGTCAGGAAAAAGTAAACCGCTATAAGGAAGAGAAGGCAAAACGGAAGGAGAACTTGGCAAAGGAGAAGCGCAACCAAACGCTGGTGAAAGCGGTGGGATGTGTTGTTGCGCTGGCTCTGGTGTGCTGGATCGGATATTCCGTGCATGATATGGTCAACAAGCCGGATACCACCCCCATACAGGTGGATACCTCAGCGATGGATGCCTATCTGAACAGTCTGGATGAGGTGGAATAAAGAAAAAGAGAAAAAATTTAATTTTTTATGAAAAAAGTGAATCTTTTTTGCCCTTATTTTCGTCTATATATATGACACAAGCTTTTTGACAACGAAGATGGGTGAGGGTATGAGGAGATACGGGCAAGTACTGACAGGAATTTTTACCAGCTTGGCATCTGTGGTGCTGCTGAGTGGGATCTATGTAAATGGACAGGCTGCAGGGAAACCGGAGGGGAATCCTAGGCTTGTGGAGGCAAAGACTCTTGGTGAGGAGGCCATGCCAGCCAGAGAAAGCACCTTGGATAGGGAGGGAGAATCCCTGGGGTTGCCACTTACGGCCCAGCTAAAACAGGTGCTGGAGCTGGAAGAGCAGTTGGAGGGCAAGCTTTCTGCAAAGGAGCAAGCAAGGGTAAGGGCCCTTTATGAGGCGCTGCTGGTGGACGCCGTTACCGGGGGATATGACAGAGAACAGGGGATCACGAACCGCTACGCCAAGGAGGGTGGCCGGTATCTGGACCAGCGGATGGCTGACTACTACAGGGATTTTGTCAGCGCCAACGGAGACAGCCGGACGGCAGTGATTTTAAAGGAATACCTACAGATCTTGGAGGGGAACGACCTTCGTGTAGATTCTCAGGTGCTGGATTTTTATGAGACGGTTCCAGAATTGGTGTGGCAGTGGAGCCAGTTGGGGCCGGAGGACTTCCGCTACTGGGTCTGGAAGCTTGGTCTGTTGAAGTGGTTTGAGTAGAAGAAAAAATTAGGAGAGGCGAATGCCTCTCCTTTTCCTTTTTCCAAGTATTTAGTTTTCGCTGTTTTCCTCAGCCTCGGCAAGCTTCATAGCCCGTACCTTTAAGGGAAGGCCAAACAAGGTGATAAAGCCACTGGCATCGTGATGGTCGTAGAGATCGCCTGTGGTGAAGGAAGCCAGGGACTCGCTGTACAGGCTGTAGGGGGAGGTGGTTCCGGCCTTGATGATATTGCCCTTGTAGAGCTTAAACTTCACTTCGCCGGTGACATACTCCTGCGTGCTGGTCACAAAGGCCTGGACAGCCTCCCGAAGGGGCGTGAACCATTTTCCCTCATATACTATCTGGGCCATCTTATTGCCCATGTCCTTTTTAACCTCCATGGTAGCCCGATCCAGAACCAGCTCCTCCAGCTGCTGATGAGCCTCCATAAGAATGGTTCCACCAGGGGTCTCATAGACGCCCCGGGATTTCATGCCCACCACCCGGTTTTCCACGATATCCACAATGCCAATGCCGTGCTTGCCGCCCAGGACATTGAGCTCTGTGATAATCGCAGAAAGCTTCATGGCCTTGCCGTTTAAAGAGGTGGGAACGCCTTTCTCAAAGGTCATGGTCACATATTCCGCCTCATCCGGTGCCTGCTCCGGGGTCACACCCAGGGTCAACATATGGTTGTAGTTAGGCTCATTGGCCGGGTCCTCCAACTCCAGGCCCTCATGGCTGATATGCCACAGGTTCCGGTCACGGCTGTAGCTTTGGCTGTGATCAAAAGGCAGATGAATGCCGTGCTGCTTACAATACTCGATCTCATCCTCCCGGGACTGCATGGTCCACACGTCGGTCATCCGCCAGGGAGCGATGATTTTCAGATCAGGAGCCAGAGCCTTGATGCCCAGCTCAAAGCGAATCTGATCGTTGCCCTTACCGGTGGCGCCGTGGCAAATGGCGGTAGCGCCCTCCTTGCGGGCCACTTCTACCAGACGCTTGGCAATGACCGGACGGGCCATGGAGGTGCCCAGGAGATATTTGTGCTCATACACAGCTCCGGCCTGGACACAGGGCAGAATATACTCCTGGCAAAATTCATCCACAATGTTTTCAATATATAATTTGGAAGCGCCGGAGAGCTTGGCGCGCTCCTCCAGGCCATCCAGCTCGCTGCCCTGTCCGCAGTCGATGCAGCAGCAGATCACCTCATAGTCAAAATGCTCTTTTAACCAGGGGATAATGGCCGTAGTATCCAGGCCTCCGGAATATGCCAATACAACCTTTTCTTTCATCTTCGTCATCCTCCTATTTTCCTTGGGTGGGTATTCCTTTGTATGGAACAGTACTTAATATACAACATATGTAATAAATATGCAAGTGAAAAAATATACATAGATTTCTGGAATTTAAGCGGCTATTTATGCAAAATGCTAATGCGGAAGAAAACTCTTGAAAAAAGCTGGAAACAGAGGTACAATGAGAAAAATAAACAGGAGTGGCTGCAAAAATAAGCAGGTCAGCCACAGAAAACAGGTTTTTAAATATGCATTTTATGCAATAAAAAATGCATAAAAATTAGTACAAAAGGATCTTGCACACAGGTGGGGAACATGGTAGGATAGCGTCTGTGAGCACTTGGGATTCAGAAATGGAGGATAGAGATGATAAAAGCAGGGATTATTGGTTCCACCGGGTATGCCGGAGCAGAGCTGGTGCGTCTGCTTCTGGGGCATCCGGAGGTGGAGATTGTATGGTATGGTTCCAAAAGCTACATTGACAAAAAGTATGCGGATGTATATGGAAATATGTTTCGGCTGGTGGAGGATGTGTGTGGGGATGACAATATGGAGGCCTTGTCCCGGGAGGCAGATGTGATTTTCACGGCCACACCCCAGGGGCTGTGTGCGTCTCTGGTGGGAGAGGAGATTCTTTCCAGGGCTAAGATCATTGACTTGAGTGCGGATTTTCGCATAAAGGATGTGGCGGTGTATGAGAAATGGTATGGTATCACCCATCCCTGTCCCCAGTTTCTGCCGGGAGCTGTATATGGACTCTGTGAGATAAACCGGGAGGCCATTAAAAATACCCGGCTGTTAGCCAATCCTGGCTGTTACCCTACGTGCAGTACCTTGACGGTATATCCACTGGTAAAGGAAGGAATCGTGGATACCTCTACCTTGATTATAGATGCTAAGTCCGGAACCTCCGGAGCGGGGCGGGGGGCAAAGGTGGATAATCTTTACTGCGAGGTCAACGAAAATATGAAGGCCTACGGAGTGGCTACCCATCGGCACACACCGGAGATCGAGGAGCAGCTGTCCTATGCGGCCCAAGAGCCGGTGCTCCTTAGTTTCACTCCTCATCTGGCGCCTATGAACCGTGGAATCCTGGTGACCGCCTATGCTTCCTTAAAGGAATCTGTGAGTCAGGAGAAAATACGGGAGATTTATGAACATTATTATAGGAAGGAATTCTTTGTCCGGTTTCTGGAGCCCGGGGTGTGTCCCCAGACCAAATGGGTGGAGGGCAGCAACTATGTGGATGTGAATGTCCAGTTGGATACCCGCACCAACCGGGTGATTATGATGGGAGCCATGGATAACCTGGTAAAGGGAGCAGCCGGACAGGCTGTGCAGAACATGAACCTGATGTTTGGGCTTCCGGAGAATATGGGGCTAAATCTGGTGCCTATGTTCCCATAATATTTAAGAAGAAAAAATCATATATACACAAATAAAACATATGTTCGAATAGAAAGGCTTGCTATGATAACCATACGAACCATGACAGCAGAGGACTATGACGGCGTATACGCCCTGTGGATGACCATCCGGGGCTTTGCCATCCGAAGCATTGATGACTCCCGGGTGGGAGTGGAGCGATTTCTAAAGCGAAACCCTGACACCAGCGTGGTGGCGGAGGAGGAGGGCCGCATTGTGGGCAGTATTCTGTGCGGTCACGACGGTCGGCGGGGATGCCTGTACCATGTGTGTGTCCACGCGGATTACCGGATGCAGGGGATTGGAAAGAATATGGTGGTATTCTGTATGAATGCCCTGAAAAAGGAAGAGATCAGCAAGGTGTCTCTGATCGCCTTTACCAAGAATGATATAGGAAACGCCTTTTGGAATCGGATTGGATGGACCAGGCGTCTGGATCTAAATTACTATGATTTTACCCTGAATGAGGCGAATATAACGGCATTTAACGAGTGACCAGAGGGGGAAGGACCAGAGGAAACCATGGAAAAACGAATTTTGCTTCTGACTACAGGAGGGACCATTGCCTCCACCCAGACAGAGCGGGGGCTAGCCCCAGGGCTGGGAGCGGAAGATTTGCTGGAAACTCTGAGGGATGTGTTGCCTCCTTGCTCCCTTGACACCCGGGAAGTGTGCAGATTGGACAGCACCAATATGACCTGCCAGGAATGGCTGCTGCTGGCTAGGGAGATTCGCCAGGCCTATGAGGCTTACGATGGCTTTGTGATAACCCACGGGACGGATACCATGGCTTACACGGCCAGTGCCCTGTCCTATCTCATTCAGAATTCGGGAAAGCCCATTGTACTCACCGGGGCCCAGAAGCCTATCCATATGGAAATTACCGATGCCAAGAGCAATCTGCGGGACGCGGTGCTCTATGCTTTGGAGGAGCAGTCCGCAGGGGTGCAGATTCTGTTTAACGGGCAGGTAATCGCAGGTACCAGGGCGAAAAAAATCAAAAGCTTCAGCTATGACGCTTTTTCCAGTATCAATTACCCACCCCTGGCCGTGGTCCAGGATGGGCGCATTCTCCGGTATATTCCCGGGAGAAAGGAAAAGGCAGGACCAGTTTTTTATGAAAAGCTGAATCCCAAGGTGTTTCTGCTAAAGCTAACGCCGGGAATCCGCACAGAGCTTTTGGAGGCGGTGTTTCAGGCCTATGACTGTGTGATTGTGGAGAGCTTTGGGGTAGGAGGAATTCCGGACAGTATGGCGGAGGATTTGTTTCGGTTGCTGTCCCGGTATCGGCCGGAGGAAAAGATCCTGGTGATGGCCACCCAGGTTACCTACGAGGGGAGCAACGTGGGGGTCTATGAGGTGGGGCAAAGGATACGGGAGCGGTTTCGGCTTCTGGAGGCCCGGGATATGACCCTGGAGGCTGTGCTCACCAAGATGATGTGGATCTTGGGACTAGGGCTTCAAAGTTTTGGGGAGATCGAAAAACTGTTTTATCAACAGATCGGATATGATACCATGCTATAAGAATACTTCATACAGCCTCCGGACGGACAAGGTCCGGAGGGAATGATTAGGAGGTTAGGAATATGAGAGAGATCGCAGGCGGTGTGACGGCGGCCCGGGGCTTTTGGGCGGGGGCTGCGGCAGCGGGAATCAAATATGCAGGCAGGGACGATATGGCGCTAATCTACAGTCAGGTGCCCTGCAAGGCAGCAGGAACCTTTACTAGCAACGTGGTGAAGGCGGCTCCGGTAAAATGGGACAAAAAGGTGGTGGAGGAATCCCCCTTTGTGCAGGCAGTGGTGATCAATGCAGGCATAGCCAACGCCTGTACAGGGCAGGAGGGCATGGATTGCTGCCAGGAGACGGCAGAGGAGGCGGCCCAGGTCTTTCAGATTCCCCCCTCAGCAGTGCTGGTGGCTTCCACTGGGGTTATTGGCATGCAGCTGCCCATGGAGAGGCTGCGGGCAGGCATCCATATGCTGAAGGAGAATAAGGGCACGGATGAGAGCCATGGAACCGCAGCAGCTAAGGCCATTATGACCACGGATACGGTGCACAAGGAAATTGCTGTGGAGTTTCAGGCAGGAGGACGGACCGTCCACATGGGTGGCATGTGCAAGGGCTCTGGTATGATTCATCCCAATATGTGTACCATGCTGGGCTTTGTGACCACAGATGTGAATATTTCCAAGGAGCTCTTGGAGAAGGCGGTTCGGGAGGATGTAAAGGACACCTTTAATATGATCTCTGTGGATGGAGACACCTCCACCAATGATACTTTGCTGGTGCTGGCCAACGGCATGGGGGAAAATCCGGAGATTGTGGAGGAGAATGAGGATTATCAGGCCTTTGCGGCGGCCTTAAACTATGTGAATACCTGGCTGGCAAAGAAAATGGCCGGGGATGGGGAGGGGGCCACGGCTCTTCTGGAGGTGACCATGAAAGGCTGCGCCAGCAAGGAGCAGGCGGTGAAGCTTGCCAAGTCTGTGGTGACCTCCAGCCTAGTTAAGGCGGCCATGTACGGCCATGACGCCAACTGGGGAAGAATCCTCTGCGCCATGGGCTATTCCGGGGCCTCCTTTGATCCGGAGCAGGTGGATCTGTATTTCGAGAGCAAGGCAGGGAGACTTCAGATTATTGAGAATGGAGTGTCCACCGGGTACAGCGAGGAGCTGGCCACAAGGATTTTGTCGGAGCCGGAGATCACCGTTGTGGCGGATGTAAAGCAGGGGGAGGCCACAGCCACAGCCTGGGGTTGCGATTTAACCTATGATTACGTGAAAATCAATGGGGATTACCGTTCTTAAGACCTGGGAAAATAAGGAGACAGGAAAAATGAGCATGAACAGAGACATGGAAAAATATATGGAAAAAGCGGTGGTGTTGATTGAGGCCCTGCCCTATATTCAGCGGTTTAACCGGAAAATTATTGTGGTAAAGTACGGCGGCAGCGCCATGGTGGATGAGGAGCTGAAGCGGAATGTGATCAAGGATGTGACCCTTTTAAAGCTGGTGGGCTTTAAGCCTATTATTGTTCACGGCGGGGGCAAGGAGATCAGCCGCTGGGTGAGCAAGGTAGGCATGGAGCCCCGGTTTGTAAATGGCCTTCGAGTTACGGACGGGGAGACCATGGAGATCGCAGAGATGGTACTGAACAAGGTGAACAAGGAGCTGGTGCAGCTGGTCCAGAGCCTGGGAGTCAAAGCTGTGGGCATCAGCGGCAAGGACGGCGGCCTCTTGCAGGTGGAGAAGAAGCTTTCCCAGGGGCAGGACATAGGCTTTGTGGGAGAGATCACAGAGGTGCGCCCCAAGGTGCTCTACGATTTGCTGGAAAAGGATTTTCTTCCCATAGTATGTCCTATAGGTCTTGATAAGGACTTCCAGACCTACAATATTAACGCAGACGATGCAGCCTGTGCCATTGCCCGGGCAGTGAACGCAGAGAAGCTGGCCTTTTTAACAGATATTGAGGGGGTATACAAAAATCCGGAAGATCCCTCCACCCTGATTTCCGAGATTAAGGCATCGGAGGCCCGGGAGCTTATTGGCGGGGGAACCATTGGTGGTGGTATGCTGCCAAAGCTTCAGAACTGTATTGATGCCATTGAAAACGGGGTGTCCCGGGTACATATTTTAGACGGACGTATGGCCCACTGCCTGTTGTTGGAAATATTTACCAATAAAGGCATTGGAACTGCCATTCTGGGAGATAAGGAGTGTAAATTTTATGACGGAGAATAAGATTCGGGAAGACGCGGAGCAGGTGATTTTGCATACCTACAACCGGTATCCTCTGGTGCTGGACCGGGGAGAAGGAGTTTACCTGTATGATATGGAGGGAAAGAAATATCTGGATTTTGCAGCTGGCATTGCGGTGCAGGCTCTGGGATATCACTATCCTGGCTACGATGAGGCCTTGAAGGGCCAGATCGATAAGCTTATGCATATATCCAATTTATATTACAGTCAGCCTATGGAGGAAGCGGCACGGAGGGTGATCAGAGCCAGCGGTATGAGTAAGGTGTTTTTCACCAACAGCGGCACCGAGGCCATTGAGGGGGCTCTGAAAGCAGCCCGGCGATATTCCTACAATCAATATGGGGAAAACCGGTATGAGATCATTGCCATGAATCATTCCTTTCATGGCCGCAGCATGGGAGCTTTGGCTGTGACGGGCAACGAAAAGTATCAGATTCCCTTCCGGCCCCTGGTGGAAGGCGTGCGGTTTGCGGATTATAACAATCTGGAGAGCGTAAAAGCCCAGATCAATGAGAAAACCTGTGCCATTATTCTGGAGACGGTTCAGGGGGAAGGCGGCATTTATCCCGCAGAGCCGGCATTCCTAGAGGGAGTGCGAAAGCTTTGTGATGAGAGGGATCTTTTGCTGATTCTGGATGAGATTCAGTGTGGCATGGGGCGGACCGGGGAAATGTTCGCCTGGCAGGGCTACGGTGTGAAGCCGGACATTATGACTTGTGCTAAGGCCCTGGGCTGCGGAGTGCCTGTGGGAGCCTTTGTGCTGAACGAGAAGGCAGCCGCAAATTCCCTGGCACCAGGAGACCATGGCACCACCTACGGAGGAAATCCTTTTGTATGCGCAGCAGTGGCTGCGGTGCTGGATATTTTTGAAAAGGACGCCATTGTGGAGCATGTGCGGGAAATTTCCGCTTATCTGGAGAAGCGGCTGGATGAGTTGAAGGAAAAATATTCCTGTATTGCAGGGCGCCGGGGAAAGGGCCTGATGCAGGGCCTGGTAATCCAGGGTAGACCTGTGGGAGAAATTGTGTTAAAATCCTTGGAGGAGGGCTTGATCGTCATTACGGCCGGATCGGATGTACTTCGCATGGTTCCGCCTCTGGTGATTGAGCGGGAGCATGTGGATGAGCTGATAGAGAAGCTGTCCCGGGCCCTTGCGGACTAGGCCGGGAGGCGTAAACGTCAGGAAAGGATTTTTACATGAGACATATCATTTATCGCAGGATACTGGCCTGCCTGTGTGTGCTGCTGGTGTTTTCCCAGATAGTTCAGGTGGCCCTGGAGGAGCACAACCGGGCTCAGGCGGCAGAGCAGGTGTTGGAGGAACAGGAGAAGCTGACGCTTTGGTACACAGATGAAAAGCTGAATCTATATCTGGTCAATGCGGCATCCCAGTTTGAGCAGGAGACCGGGGTAGAGGTGACCTTACAGCTGGTGACGGCGGTGGACTATATTGAGCTGATAAACCGGGCCAGTATCTCGGAGGGCGGCGGGCCGGATCTGTTTGTCACCTCCAGCGAGCTTTTGGAAAAGGCCAGATTGGCTGGTCTGACTGTGGAGAATGACAGCTTCCGGGAGCAGGAGCTGGAGGGATTTTTCCCGCAGAAGGCACTGGAGGCAGCTACCTGTGGCGGAAAGCTTGTGGCCTATCCCTTCTATTTTGAGACCTGCTTTTTGCTGTACAACCGCAATTATGTGGACCATGCCCCGGCCAGCATTGATGAGATTCTGGCCTATTCCGATACTTTTGAGGCCACGGAGCGCATGGCAAACGTGGAGAATATCCTAAAGTGGAATGTGGCGGATATTTTCTATAATTTCTTTTTTATAGCGAATTATGTAAACCTAGGAGGACCCACTGGGGATGATCCATCTCAGGTGCAGCTGACGGCCGATGAGGTCTATCAGTGTCTGGAGTATTACCAGAGTCTGAATGCCTTCTTTGCCATTGACGCGGAGGCTGTGACCACAGATGACGTGCTCCAGGAGTTTATAGAGGGAAAGACCATCTATACCATTGCCAAGACCGATGCCATTAAGCGGTTGGATGAGGCCATAGCCCAGGGGCAGGTGCCACAGCTTCCCCCGGAGGAGGGGGAGATGGAAGCCGCGGATCAGGGAGAGGAGGCAGAAGGAACAGAGGGAGAGGAGTCCCAAGAGCCTGTAGAGGAGCTTCCCCCGGAGGAGCAGGAAGCCTTCTATGGCATAGCCATGGTGCCGGATCTCACAGGAGAGCTTCACACCAAAGGGCTCTCGGTCACCAATTCCGTGGTGGTCAACGCCTACTCCAAGTGCCGGGAAAGAGCAAAGGAATTTGCAAAATATATCACCTATAACAAGGTAGATTCCCTGTACATGGAGGCCAATAAGATGCCTGTGAAAATCGGAGTTCCCTATGAAAACAAACAGATGCAGGTGCTTATTGACCAGTATGAGGAGTCGGTGGAGGTGCCCAAGATTACCGATCTGAGCAATTATTGGATCTGGATGGAGATCACCTTTGCCAACATCTGGAAGGGTGGAGATGTACAGGAGGAAATCCAGTCTGTGGCCGGAAAGGTGGAGGCGCAGCTTACCCAGTAATGGGAAAGAGGAAAAAGGCATGCTTACGATTTATTATGCGGAGGATGAGCCGGAGATAGCCCTGGAAGTGCAGGGATATCTCCGGGAAAAAGGCTTTCGGGTATTTGTATTTGAAACCCTGGCAAGGGCCCGGGAGGCTCTGGAGCAGGAGCTTCCGGCTGTGATGCTGGTGGACTGGAATATGCCCGATGGGCGGGGAGACAGCTTATGCCGGTGGATACGCTCCCGATGGAGCGATCTACCGGTGATTTTTTTAACCGTTCGGGGAGAGGCCGGGGATGTGGTTCGAGGCTTTGAACATGGTGCCGACGATTATGTGGTGAAGCCCTTTGCACTGGAAGTCTTGCACTCCCGCATCTGTGCTCTTTTGCGGAGAAGCCGGGGGACGGGGGAGACCTATCTTTCCTGTGGGGGCATTTTGCTGGATCAGAGCCGGATGGGAGTATTCTGCGGGGAGGAGGAGATCTCCTTAAGTCAGGCAGAATACCAGCTATTGCGGATCCTAATGCGCAATAAGGGGAGAACCGTAACACGGGAAAGGCTGCTGGAGGAGATCTGGGACAGCAGCGGAAGCTTTGTAAACGACAATACGCTGACAGTCGCTATGAAAAGACTTCGTGAAAAACTTCACAAGCCTGCCTGTTTAAAGACTGTCCGCAGTTTTGGGTACCGCATGGAGGATATGACATGATGGAGAGAGGGAGGCAGGTAGGGGCTCTGCTGGCATTATTGGCCGCCGGACTTTTTGGAATGTTCCTGACGGTTTTGCTTTTGACCGGGCAGCAGAGGCAGAGATCTTTCGTACTCCTGGAGAAAGTCTTTCAGGAGACCCTCCGGGAACATCCGGAGGCGGAGGAAGCTTTGCTGGACGGATTAAAGGGATATCAGAATAGAGGGCAGGAGCATTTTGAGAATAGGTGGGATGAGAGGAGCCAAGGGGGAGGATTTCTGACGGAACATGGGTATGCGCCGTCGGATTTTTTTATGTCCGCCCGGTGGAGACTTTGGGGATCAGCTTTTGGGATCTTAGGGTCTCTTTTTTTGCTGGGGGTGTTTTATTGGAGGGAAAGGCGACGTGTAGTCTTGCGGATCGAAGAATTAACCCTATATCTTGTCCAGGTAAACGCAGGGGATGCCAGCCTCCTGTTGAAGACCCGGGAAGATGCTTTTTCCAGACTCCAGGATGAGCTTTATAAAACAGTGACAGCCTTAAGACAGAGCCGGGACGGAGCTTTGGCAGCCAGGAGAGCTTTCGGGGAAAACCTGGCGAATATTGCCCATCAGCTGAAAACACCTCTCACGGCTATCTCCCTTTCTGCACAGCTTTTAAAGGAGGAGAACCTTCGGGAAAGACAAAAGCAGATAGAGCGGCAGATGTCCCGGCTTATCCATCTGGAGGAATCTCTGCTTTTGTTGTCCCGGCTGGACGCGGGAGCTTTACATCTTTCCCGGCGTCCGGCAGATGTGTTCACCCTTTTAAGCCTGGCAGCCGATCACCTGGAGGAGCTGCTGGCCAAGCATAATGTGCAGGTGGATATTCCAGAATGGGGGGCCGTGGAAGTCCTGGTGGATGTGGATTGGACATTGGAAGCCCTGATAAATCTTCTGAAAAATTGCATGGAGCATACACCTTTTGGAACGTGGATACACTGCTCTTATGAAAAAAATCCGCTGTATGTGGAGATCTGTATTTGGGATGAGGGGCCAGGGTTCGCCCAGGAAGATCTTCCCTATCTTTTTGACAGGTTTTACTGTGGCCAGGGGCAGGAGAACCAGGGGATTGGCATTGGGCTATCCCTGGCCAGGGAAATTTTGGAGCTCCAAAAGGGCGTTATCCGGGCAAAGAATCTGCCAGGGGGAGGCGCCTGCTTTGAAATCCATCTCTATCACCCCTAGGCTGTCACCAAGCTGTCACTTTTGTATGTCAGAATCAAGGTGTCCCTGTGGGACGGACTGTATGGGCCGGATGGACAAGTCCGGGCAGCATAGAAGGAGGCATACATGGAAATTTTAAAATGTACAGGCGTAGAAAAGGTATATGGAAAGGGAGAACAGGCGGTGGCTGCCCTGCGGGGGGTGGACTTGTCTTTGGAGCGAGGGGAATTTACAGCCATTGTGGGGGCCTCGGGATCAGGAAAATCCACCCTTTTGCATATTCTGGGCAGTGTGGATCGGCCCACAAAGGGGCAGGTCCTGGTGGATGGGGTGGATATGAGCGCCCTTAGCGCCCGGGAAGCAGCGATCTTTCGCCGGAGAAAGGTGGGGCTGGTCTATCAGTTTTATAATCTGATTCCCACCCTGACGGTTGAGAGAAACATTCTTATGCCTTTGCTCTTGGATAAGAGAAAGCTTGAGCAGGCTTATTTTGAGGAGATTATCCATTCTCTGGGGATAGAGGATAAGCTAAAGCGGTTGCCCCATGAGCTCTCCGGAGGACAGCAGCAGAGGGTCGCTATGGCTCGGGCCCTTATTTATCGGCCGGCGCTTCTCTTGGCAGATGAGCCCACGGGAAATTTGGATCAGAAAAATTCTCGGGAAATCCTGGAGCTGCTAAAACTGTCCAACCGAAATCTTGCGCAGACCATTTTGCTTATCACCCATGACGAGCAGGTGGCTCTGGAGGCGGACCGGATTGTAACCATCGCAGACGGTCAGGTGGTTGCGGACAGGAAAAGGGGGTGAGGGCATGTGGAGGAATTATTCTCTCAGCTACATCCGGCAAAACCGGGGGGCAAGCATTTCCATTGCAGCGGCAGCTCTCATTGGCAGTCTGTTTTTGTCTATGCTGGGCAGTCTGTTTTACCATATGTGGCAGTATGATAATGTGCGTATCCGTCTGGAGGAGGGGAGCTATGAAGGGCGTCTCACAGTGGAGGCGGAGCTTTTGGGGGAAGAGGTTCTGGAAAAGCTTGGGCGGGATGGGAATGTAAAAACCGTCCTGGGCTACCTGGACAAAGGCAGGGGGGTCATTGACATTACCTTTGTGGACAGGCGGCAGGCTTTCTCGGATCTTCCCAGGATAGCCCGGCAGGCGGGACTTGAGGAGGCCAATCTTTCCTGGCATGAGACCCTTCTGGCCCAATATCTGGTCTATAATCCTCAGGGAGGTCCCCTTTTTTGGGTGTTTCGCTTTTATTTGGCTGTGCTGGCTGTGACGGCTTTTGTTCTGGTCCTTATTATCCGCAATGCTTTTTGGGCATCTATGACTGCCCGGGTTCGTCAACTGGGGATCTTATCCAGCATTGGTGCCACACCGGGACAGCTGCGAATCTGTCTTTTGCAGGAGGCCATGGCCCTGTGCCTTCTTCCTATCCTTCTGGGAAGCTTCGGGGGTCTGGGATTAGCCATGGGATTTTTGCGGTTGACAGAGTGGATTGGCCGGGATGTTGAGAGGATCTCTCTGCCCTTTACCTGGCATCCTCTCGTGCTGTGTGGCACGCTGGCTTTGTCAGTCCTCACCGTGTTTGCATCCGCCTGGTTTCCCGCAGTTAAAATGAGTAAAATGACGCCTTTGGAGACCCTCCATACCTGTTGGGAGGAAGGTCTTCGGCGCAAAAAGCGTTCTTTGGTGCTGGGGCGTTTGTTTGGAATGGAGGGGGAGCTGGCGGGAAATTCTCTGAAGGCCCGAAAAAGATCTCTGCGAACCACATCCCTTTCCCTGACCCTGTCCCTTTTCTGTCTTGGGGCGTTTCTCTGCTTTATGACCCTGTCTGATATCAGTACCCGGTATACCTATTTTTTCCGATACCAGGATGTCTGGGATGTGATGGCCCAGGTACAGGGGGCGGATCTGACAGATTTCCCGGAGCTTTTGGAGTTGAGACAGCTTCCGGAGGTGAAAAGCTGTGTGGCCTACCAAAAGGCAGAGACTTTCACCCTTTTATCTAGAGAGCAACTGTCAGAGGAGTTTTTGAGTCTGGGAGGGCCTGGGGAGCTGGAGGGGGATATGACGCCTCTTGGGGAGGCCTGGCTGGTGAAAATGCCTCTGGTGATCCTGGATGATGCAAGCTTTGGGGAATACCTTAGGGAGCTTTCCCTTGCGCCACAGTTTGACGGGGTGGTGGTGCGCAACCGAATTCGGGACAGTGTCAACAGCAATTTCCGCTATCCCATCTTAATTCCCTTTCTCCGGGACCAGGAGAGGAGTTTAAGAGTCACAGATGCCCTGGGAGGAGAGGTGGCAGGAGAGGTGAAAATTCTGGCCCTCACAGAGCAGGAGCCAGTGCTTAGGGAGGAATATTTAAACGGAACCCTCACCATATTTCTGCCTGCTTCTCTGTGGGATGCCCTGGGACACCCGGGAGACCAGGTGGGAATGGAGACCCAAGTGCGATTTCTTCTGAAGGATAAGGAGGCCATCAATCAGGTAGAGGAGCAAGTTGGGGAGTTATTGTCCGGAGCCTATGAAACGGAGACGGAGAACCGAATACAGGAAAAAATTTCCAATTCTCAGATGTTGGATGCTTATCGGGCGGTGGTAAGCGGTTTTTGTGCTATTTTGGGCTTAATCGGGATTGCCAATATTTTTACCAACACTTTGGGCTTTTTGTTCCAGAGAAAACGGGAATTTGCCCGATACCTTTCCGTAGGCGTCACCCCTGGGGGAATCCGGAAAATTCTGTGGATTGAGGCCCTGGTAATCGCAGGTCGTCCAGTGCTTATTGCAGTGCTTGCCATGGCATTATTCACCACATTCTTTATAAAGATGAGCTATTTAAACCCGGCGGAATTTCTGGCGGAGGCTCCGTTTCTTCCCCTGGGGGTGTACGTGGCTCTGATCTTTGGATTCGTGGGATTGGCTTATTATTGGGGAGGCCGAAGGCTTCTTCATAGTGATTTAAGTGAGGCTCTGCGAGACAATACGATGGTATAATTGAGAAAAGGCAGGGCAAACTATCCTTTAGAACTGGAAAAGGGGAGCAGAGGAATCATCTTTTGCTCCCCAATAAAAAAATCAGGGAGGTTTGCCATGATTGGGATTTTTATTGCCCTAATCTCAGGGGCGCTGATGAGCGTACAGGGAGTCTTTAACACGGAGGTGACGAAGGGAACCAGTGTCTGGGTATCCGCCAGCTGGGTACAGTTTTCCGCACTTTTAACCTGTCTTGCGGTGTGGGCCATCTGGGATCGGCAGAGCTTTGGCTCCATTATACAGGTGCAGCCCAGGTATACACTGTTGGGCGGAGTGATTGGGGCCTTCATTACCTTTACGGTGATTCAGAGTATGAGCAGCCTGGGACCGGCAAGGGCTGTGATGCTGATTGTGATTGCCCAGCTGCTTGTAGCTTATATCATAGAGCTTTTGGGGCTTTTTGGGGCGGAAAAGGCAGTTTTTGAGTGGCGCAAGGGCATTGGCATGGGGCTGGCGATTCTGGGTGTGATTTTATTTAAGTGGGAATAAAAAAGTGTTGTAATCACCGACAAAGTTCGGTACAATAAGAATATCTGATGCAGAGGGGCCTTTCCATGGGAAAGGCAGGTACAAATGAAAGAAAAGCGAAGGGTCCAGTGGGCTGTAGCTGGCAGGATGATGGTGTGGGGTATACTTCTTGGTGCGGTATGCCTGTTTTCTGGTTGTGCAAAAAAGGAGGCCGTGTTTGTGGCCGGAGAAGGGGAGGAGACAGCTTCCCCAGAGCAGAGCCAGACGGAGGGTTTCGGCTGGGAGAACGGGCAAGGTCCAGAGGAGCCGGCAGATTCCAAAGCCGGAATAGCCCAGGAGAAGACCAAGGGAGCCGGCTGGGAGAACAGCCGGGAGGATCTGTCTTCCAACCAGGAGGCTGGGGAAAATAAGGAGGAGCTGGTGGTCTATGTCTGCGGGCAGGTAAGGGAGCCGGGAGTCTATACCCTCCAGGTGGGAGCGCGCATCGGGGATGCGGTGGAATTGGCCGGTGGCATGACGGAGGAGGCAGCTGTGGATGCCATCAATCTGGCCCAGACTGTGGGGGATGCCCAGATGATTCGAGTCCCCTCTCTGGAGGAGGTGGAGGCGCTGGGGCCTGGCTATGTGCTACCGGAATCAGGTAGCGGCGGGGCGGAATCTGGTGGGGATACCGGTGCCGGAACCAGTGGGCAGATTTCCCTGAACCGGGCTACGCGGGATCAGCTGATGACTCTGCCTGGTATCGGGGGCTCCAAGGCGGATGCCATCCTGCGCTACCGGCAGGAGGTGGGAGCCTTTGAGAATATTGAGGAGATCATGAATATTACCGGCATTAAAGAGGGCGTTTTTCTAAAAATTAAGGACCAAATAACGATTTGACAAGGGTGAGTGAGACATGGGAAAGAAAGTTTTGGTAGTGGATGACGAGAAGCTTATTGTAAAGGGCCTGCGTTTTAGCCTGGAACAGGAGAATATGGAAGTGGACTGTGCCTATGATGGAGAGGAGGCCTTACAGTATGCCCGAGAAAAGGAGTACGATATCGTACTGCTGGATGTGATGTTGCCAAAGCTTGACGGGTTTCAGGTTTGTCAACAGATTCGGGAATTTTCTTCCATGCCTATCATTATGCTGACAGCCAAGGGAGAGGATATGGACAAAATCCTGGGGCTGGAATATGGTGCGGATGATTATATCACCAAACCCTTTAATATTTTGGAAATTAAGGCGCGAATGAAAGCGATTATGCGACGGACCACCCCCAAGGAAGCCAAAGGGGCACAGAAGCTGGTGGTGCTCTCGGACCTGAAGCTAGATCTGGAGAGTCGGCGGTTGTATATTAAGGAAAGGGAGATCAATCTGACAGCCAAGGAATTTGATTTACTGGAGCTGATGGCCTTAAATCCTGGCAAAGTATACAGCAGGGAAAATCTTTTGAATCTGGTATGGGGCTACGATTATCCTGGAGATGTGCGCACCGTGGACGTACATATCCGTCGTCTGCGGGAAAAGATTGAGACAAATCCAAGTGAGCCCAAGTATGTGCATACCAAGTGGGGAGTGGGTTATTATTTTCAGGCATAAGGTGTTTACCAGCTATTTTAAGAGTATGCAGTTTCGGATATTGCTGTGCTTTCTGGTTCTGGGGCTTTTGCCCATGGTGGCGGTGGAGCAGGGTTTTTTGATGAATTACACCAAGAGGGCCGTTTCCGTGCGCAGCACGGAGGTACAGAACCAGTGTAAAATATTATCCAATCAGCTGATCAGCAGCAGCTATATGCGGGAGCGCTCCTCAGAGCTGGTGGACGGAGAGCTGACCCAGTTGTCCAACCTGTATGACGGCCGGATTTTGATTATTGACCAGGATTTCCGGATTATCAAGGATACATATGGCCTGGAGGAGAATAAGATTATGGTGGCTGAGGAGGTGGTGAAGTGCTTTAAGGGCGAAAACACCAGCCATCTGGTAGGCAACCGGTTTCTGGAAATGACAGTCCCCATTCAGGAAAATGACTCCAAAACCATTGTGGGAGTGATTTTAATCAGCGCTTCCACAGACAGCATACGGGATAACCGGGAATATCTGGAGCACAATGCAAATATGATTCTGGTGGCGCTGGCTGTGATTCTGTTATCCCTGTCTGTGCTCTGTTCTTATCTTCTGGTGCGTCCCATCCGCAATATGGGGAATTATCTCCAGGAATTTGCTGTTGGCCATGACGATCAGGATATGGAAATTTCCAGCTATGCGGAGACGGTGAAGGTTTCCCGGACCTTTAACCGTATTATCTCCCAGATGCGGGTGCTGGATGAATCTCGCCAGGAGTTTGTGTCCAATGTGTCCCACGAGCTGAAAACCCCCCTGGCCTCTATGAAGGTGCTGGCAGATTCCCTGGTGATGCAGGAGGGAGCTCCCCTGGAGCTCTACCAGGAGTTTATGGGGGATATTGCCAAGGAGATTGAGCGGGAAAATAAAATTATCACGGATCTGCTGTCCCTGGTGAAGATGGATAAAAAGGCGGCGGATTTGAATATTGAGCCAGTGAGCATCAATGATCTGCTGGAGCTGATCCTAAAAAGATTGCGCCCCATTGCCAACCGAAAAAATATCGAGGTGGTGTTGGAGAGCTTTCGGCCAGTGATAGCGGAGATTGACGAGGTAAAGCTTACGCTGGCTTTCACCAATCTGGTGGAGAATGCCATTAAGTACAACCACGAAAATGGCTGGGTGCATGTATCTCTGGACGCGGATCACAAGTTTTTTTATGTGAAGGTGATGGATTCAGGCATTGGCATTCCCGAGGAGTCCAAGCAGCATATATTTGAGCGGTTTTACCGGGTGGATAAATCCCATTCCAATACCATTGATGGGACAGGGCTGGGGCTGGCCATTACCAGGAGCGCCATTCTGCTTCACAAGGGGGCTATCAAGGTCTCCAGTGTACTGGAGGAGGGGACTACATTCTCCGTGCGGATTCCCCTGAATTTTGTAGGGTAACTATGGAAAGGCAGAGATATTTGAAATTGAAAGGTATGAAGAGAGGATGGCTTGGTCTGGTGTGGACTTTGCTGGCTTTGTGTGGACTTTGGGCCTGTGGCTGGGAGTCTGGGGAGGACCAGGAGGAAGGCTATCAGATCTATTATATTAATAAAGAAGAGACAGCCGTGGTGTCGGAGGAGATCCCTGCTCCGGAGGGAAGCCAGGAGGAGCAGCTGGACCAGATGGTGAAGGCCCTTAGAAGGGCATCGGAGGACCCATCCTATAAGCAGGCGTTGCCGGACACGGTGAAGTTGGAGCGGTACCAGTTGGAAAACGGGCAGCTGTATCTGTATTTTGACAGTGCCTATCTGAAGATGAGCAAGGTGTATGAGGTGCTCTGCCGGGCGGCCGTGGTGCGGACCCTGTGTCAGCTGCCCCAGGTGGATTATGTGGCTTTTTTTGTCAATGACCAGTCATTGGCAGACTCGAACCAGAACCCGGTGGGTCTGATGAATGCGGAGCTGTTTATTGAGAATACAGGAGATCAGATCAACACCTACAACAGTGTGACCCTGGAGCTGTATTTCGCCAATGCCACAGGAGATAAGCTGGTAAAGGAGCGGGATAATTTTAACTACAGCAGCAATATGTCCCTGGAAAAGCTGGTGGTGGAGCAGTTGATCAAAGGGCCAGTGTCGGAGCATGCCTATCCCACCATTCCCCCGGAAACCAAGCTTCTGAGCATTACCACCAAGGATGGAATATGTTATGTAAACTTAGATGAGGGCTTCTTGGGCCAGGGCTATGATGTGACGGAGCAAATTCCTGTGTATTCCATTGTCAATACTCTGTCAGAACTGTCCGGCGTTAATAAGGTACAGATTCTTATCAACGGGGAAACGCCCAAGGTTTATCGGGAAAGCATCAGCTTTGAAACGATTTTCGAGAGAAATTTTGATCTGCTGGAGAGCAGCGAGGAGGAATCTCAAAAAGAAGAAACAAAAGAGGAATAGAGGAAAGAGGAAAAAATTATAAATATGAAAAAACGTCCGTTGTACGGAGCAGCCCTGTTGCTGCTGCTGTTTTTTCTGGCGCTACCGACCTCCCTTTGGATGCACACGGGGCCTCCGGAGGGAAGGGTGGCTTTTACGGGGACCGTGGACCAGCGGGAAGAGCGAGAAGATATGCAGGTATTACTTCTGAAGGATACCAGCATTTTAGGGGCCAGAAAGATTCTAGTCTATCTGAGAAATTCTAAACAATCTTATTTCATTGGAAATACCCTGAATATCAAAGGAACAATAAAACAATATAAGGCTCCGGGGAACCCGGGGCAGTTCGACAGTCTTCTCTACTATCAGAGGAAAAAAATCGACGCCCTGTGCTTTGGGGATGCCGTGGAGGTGCTGGACCAAAGGAGGGATGGATTTCGGGAGGGATTAGTAAGGTTGCAGCTTTATTTTTCCCGGACTCTGGAGAAAAGGCTGGGAGCCCGGGATGGCGGAATTTTAAAGGCCATGCTTTTGGGCGATAAAAGGGAGCTGCCAGAGGAGATTCGAAGCCTGTATCAGAGGAGCGGGATCTCCCATCTGTTGGCTATTTCCGGCCTGCATATTTCCATTTTGGGAGCTGGACTCTACCGGGGGCTTCGAAGGCTGGGTCTGCCCTATGGGGCAGCCGGGATTCCGGCTCTGGTGCTTATGGGCTGTTATGGGGTCCTGGTTGGGGCCGGCGTATCTACACTGCGGGCCTTAACCATGTTTTTTCTGGTGGTGGGAGCAGATTTGATAGGCCGGACCTACGATATCCGCACGGCTCTTGGCATAGCGGCTTTGTGGTTGTTGCTGGAGCAGCCTCTCTATGCCCGGGATGGAGCTTTTTTGCTGTCCTTTGGAGCTGTGTTTGGGTTGACAGAGGTGACACCAGTGCTGAAGGACATGACAGAGAGGCTGCCTGCATGGAAGTATTTCATGGGAAAGCTGCCAGGAGAGAAGGAAAAGCCGGTGGGGGAGGAGAGGATGGAGGGAGAGAGAGAACGTGAGCAGGTATCCAGATGGAGCGTGCTGTCCCAAAAGGTGACCAGATTTGTTCGGGAGGGGCTGTGTGCCTGTATGGGGATTCAGGTTGTTACATTGCCTGTCTTATTGTGTTGCTTTTATGAAGTGCCTGTATATGCGCCTATTTTGAATCTTCTGGTGATTCCCCTGATGGCACCTCTGCTGGCGGCGGCCCTGGCTTTACTGGCCTTGGAACTTTTCTTTCCCTTTGCCATTCCTTTGACGGCCTGGATTTGTCATGGGATTTTGGGAGCTGTGGAGGTGATGGCCAAAGCTTTTGACAGACTGCCGGGGGCGGTGTTTTGTGGAGGCTGTCCCAAAAGCTGGCAGATAGCAGTTTATTACAGCGGGGTTGGCCTTCTGTTGTTTCTTTGGCACAGGGAGAAGAGGAAAAGAGCGAAGGCAAGGGAAAGGGAGACAGAGGATGCCGCTTTGAGACAAAGGACTGGAAGAAAAGGGACAGGACTTGTTTTGGGATATCTATTATGTATGCTGATGCTTTTGTGGAGGAGAGAGCCGGAGTTTTGGATGACCATGCTGGATGTGGGGCAGGGAGACGCGATCTTTTTTGCCACTCGGGGAGGAAATACTTATTTGATGGATGGTGGGAGCAGCAGTGAGAAGCAGACAGGTTCCTATATTTTGGAGCCCTTTTTCAAATATCAGGGGAGAGGTGAGGCGGACGTGCTGCTGGTGAGCCATTTGGACTGGGATCACATTTCTGGCATCACAGAGCTTTTGGAGGAAGAGCTTTTGAAGGTGGGGTGCCTGGTTCTGCCGGCAATGTCCGGGGGAACAGGAAGCGTGGGGAATACTCAAGAGGATGAGGCTTACCAGAAGCTTAAAAACTTGGCAAAGGAAAAAGGAATCCCCGTACAGGTTATGGGTGCCGGGGATTGTCTGCGGGAGGGGGATTTGGTGCTTCGGTGTCTGGGGCCGGAAAGAGGACAGTCCTACGAAAACCGCAATGCGGCATCGCTGGTGCTGAGCCTGGAATATAAGAGCCTGCGGGTTCTCTTGACCGGAGATTTGGAGGGAAAGGGGGAAGCCAGGGTTCTGGAGCAAAAAGAACTATTGGGATCCTATGATATATTGAAGGTGGCCCATCATGGATCGCAGTATTCCACGGGAGAGGAATGGCTCTCCCAGGTGAGACCTGTGGTAGGACTGATCTCCTGTGGGGAGGAGAATTCTTATGGACATCCCCACAGGGAACTTCTCCACCGCCTAAAGGAGAGAGGCTGTCACACCTATATGACACCCAGAGATGGGGCCATCACCATAAAAAGCGATGGAAGCTCCTTTGAGGTGGAAACATTTCGCCAAAGCCATGGAATCTTCCAGGAATAGCCTCAGGCCTGGGTATACCGTATTAGCAGCAGCTCCACACTGAGGATGTCATTCATCTGCCCGGTCTTTACCTCTTCCTCTGCCTGAACACAGTCCTTAACGGCTGCAAGCAGGAGCTGGCTGGAAAATCGGCGTGCCTGCTGGATGTATTTCCCTGCAATGTAGGGAGACATGCCCAGGCGTGTGGCGATGGCGTTTTTGTCATGCCCCAGACCCAGCATGTTGCGCACGGAGAGCAGCTGGTTAAACTGCCGACTCAGGAGAAACAGAATGCGCATGGGAGGCTCCTTTAATGCCAGCAGATCGTAGTACAGATGGAGGGCCTTCTTTTGTCGCCGTTCCCCAATGGCGTTAAGCATCTCAAAAATTTTATTGGTAACCTGATTGGCACAGATAGCCTCCACATCCTGGGAGGTAATGGTATCACGTCCCAGGCAGTAGGAGATAAGCTTTTCCAGCTCGCTATAGATGCGATCCATGTCTGTGCCTGTTTTTTCCAGAAACAGCTGCAGGGTCTCCTGGGTAATGCGCAGGTTTTCCCGGCCCAGCTGGCCTAAGATCCACCGGATCAGGGTTTTTTCATCCTGGGTCTTAAACTCCACAGCCCGTCCCAGATCCTTTACCAGCTTGAACATCCGGCTTCGCTTGTCCACCTGGGTTTCCGTAAAAACCAGGCAGGTGGTATCAGGCATCTGGGGCAGGTATTCTGCCAGCTCCTGGCATTTGTTCTTAAAAAAGCCGCTGTCATCCACGCTGATATAGCGGCGCTGGGCAAAAAAGGGAAGGGTTTCGCACAGGTCAATGATTTCTCTGGGATTGCAGCCCTTCCCCTGAAAAAAGGCCTGGTTCATGGTGTCTTCCGGGGTTGTGAGGGCGTCCCGTAGCCGTTGCTTATACTGGGTGCGCAGATAGGCCTCCTCGCCAAAAAGCAGATATACCTTTTTAAAGGTGCCGTTTTTTATGTCCTCCTGGAGCATTTTCATGGGAAATCCTCCCTATTCATTAAAAAATTGGGTAAAGAAAAAAGGCACCAGACTGACGGGATCGGATGCCTTTTCCTGTTCTATGTTACAAATTAAGCGATGCTGTCAACAGCCTTGGTCATACGAGAAATCTTTCTAGAAGCTGTCTTTTTGTGATAGACACCTTTGGAAGCTGCTTTGTTCAGGGTGGAGATTGCAGCTCTTAACAGAGTCTTTGCAGTCTCAATATCCTTGGCAGCTACAGCAGCATCAACCTTTTTGATAGCGGTTTTCACTTCTGATTTAATTGCCTTGTTTCTGGCTGTTCTTGCCTCGGCAACTAAAATCCTTTTCTTCGCGGATTTGATGTTAGCCAACTTGTACACCTCCCAATCATTCGAATTTCCATTATGGTAATCGGTCGTGTTCCATTAATCCGGACACGGACGTTTTAACAAAACACACTTACTTATTTTAGGGCAGGAAACTGATTCTGTCAATACATATTTCCGAAAAAGATGATAAAAATAGTAACAAAACCAGAATGGGTTACACAAGGAGAGTGGCAGCATGGACAGATTTCAGGTACGCACGGATTTAGCTCTGGAGGCCAGAGAAAGCTTCGGGGAGGATCATGTGGAAATTCGCGGGGTTTCCATTCATGAGGATTATGATAAGGAACGGGACATTCGGGTAACCCGGGTGCATATTGAAACAGAGAATGGGGCCAAGGCCATGGGGAAACCTGTGGGAGAGTACCTGACTTTGGAGGCGCCGGGGTTGTCGGAGGAGGACGAAGACTATCACCGGGAGGTGTCGGAGGTTCTGGCTCAGTACATTCAGGAGCTGATGGGAGAGGGGGAGCAGTCTGTCTTGGTGGTAGGCTTGGGCAACCGGGATGTGACGCCGGATGCGCTGGGGCCTCAAGTGGTAAATAATCTGATGATCACCCGGCATATTATCCGGGAATATGGAGTAAGGGCTTTTGGGAAGGAGCAAATGAATCAGGTCAGTGCCATTGTTCCGGGAGTGATGGCTCAGACGGGAATGGAAACCTTTGAGATTGTAAAGGGAATTGTGGAGGAGACCCATCCTGATTGGGTCATTGCCATTGATGCCCTGGCTGCCCGCAGCAGCAAACGTCTGAACCGGACGATTCAGCTGTGCGATGCAGGCATCAACCCAGGCTCCGGGGTGGGAAACCATCGGAATGGGCTGACACGGGAGAATCTGGGAGTGCCTATCTTGGCTATCGGGGTGCCTACGGTGGTGGACGCGGCCACCATTATTTACGATGCCACCGGGGACAGAAGCCGCATTGCCCCCAATTTAAATGGGATGTTTGTGACTCCTAAAAATGTGGATGAGATGATCAAACGGCTTAGCTACACCATCTCGGAGGCCATTAATATTGCCCTGGATGCAGGGTGGTAGGAATAGCCCTGCCGATTCACGAATATAATGAAGAAGCATGGAGTGATTCGATGGATCGGAAACAAAAAGTAATGAATGGGGGCATCTGGCTTTTGATTTTTATGCTGGGTGTCTATATATTGGGATATGGAATAAAGGGACAGCCGGTGAAGCGGGCGGTCTATGCCTGTGCCAAGCTTTTGTCAGGGGTGGAATTCACTCTGCAAAAATCCGCTGCCCGGCTGATCTTTCCAGGGCTTTTGTATTCGGCCCGGGAACCAGGGGAAGCGAATGGGGTGGAGGATATTCTGGTGAGCTGGGCCTGGGAGTTGTTCCCTATTTACGAGTTTGTGTGTGGCCAGGAGCTGTACGAGACGGAAATTGAGAGCGGTTCCATATACGATCTGCTGCTGGCCAGAAGATCCAGGGAGGAACAGGAACAGCAGGCCCGGGAGGAGGAAGAAAGGCTAGCCCAGGAGGAGCAGCAAGCCCAGGAGGAGCAACAGGCCCAGGAGGAGCTGTTAGCCCAGATGGAGGCGGAAAATCAGGCGGTTCTGGAGGAGCAGAACCAGGAGGCGGAGGAAAACGGAGAATTTCCAGGGGTGGAATATACGGCGGAACAACTTTCTGATTTTTCCTTTGTGCGCAATACTTTTTATACCATTTCCAGCACCACGGATATTAGCCCGGAGCTGTTGGATGCGCCTAGGATGGCAACCATGGACCTGGGCCTGCAAAATGACGCCTCAGAGCCCCAGATCCTGATTTATCACACCCATTCCCAGGAGGGCTTTGTGGATTCTGTGGAGGGGGATATGAGCACCACCATTGTGGGGGTGGGAGACCGGCTCACCCAGATTCTTCAGGATAAGTATGGCTATAATGTAATACATAATACCAATGTGTACGATTTTGTTGACGGAAAGCTGGATAGGAACCAGGCCTATTCCAGGGCTCTGCCGGAAATCGAGGCCATATTGGCCCAGTACCCTTCCATTGAGGTGGTTATCGATCTGCATCGGGACGGAGTGGACGAGAGCCTGCACCTGGTGAAGGAGGTAGATGGAAAGCCCACCGCCCAGTTTATGTTTTTCAATGGTCTCAGCTACAGCACCCGCAACGGACCCATTGACTATCTGGAAAACCCCTACATAGAGGACAATCTGGCATTTTCCTTACAGCTAAAGCTGGCTAGTGAGAAATACTATCCAGGGCTTGCCCGGCGGATTTTTCTCAAAGGATTGCGCTATAATCTCCATGTGCGTCCCAAGAGCGTGCTGGTGGAGGCGGGAGCTCAGACCAATACCCTGGAGGAGATGATGAATGCCATGGAGCCCCTGGCAGATGTATTGCACCATGTGTTGGGGAACCCACAGGGATGAAAATAGGGGAGTATTTATTTTTGGGAAATCTCGAAAAGAGAAATTTGAAAGAAAATATCTGAAAAGGCGGGGAACCTAACATTATAATGGATGTCAGGTTCCCCGCCTTGGCTAGATTTTCATGAATGCTGGACTTTTGCGTTTCCAGACCTGTTTGGTAGATTTTTGGAATTGGCATACCGGTTTTCTGGTATGCCAGGTGATAAAAAAAATAAAGCCTTATGCGCCAATTACCGGATGTCTCCGATTGCCGATGGAAGCTTCCACGGTGCTGGAAACCCAGTTCTTTTCTCCTACCAGAATGCCACTGCTCACGGAATAGGGATGGCAATTTCCCAGTTTCTGTGCAAGTGCTCCCAGATAATCATGGGTTCCTTTGGATTCTTTATATGCTCTTTTCATATTGTTTTCCTCCTTATTCAAATAAATGTTAGGTTGGTGTTCCTGTTTGCTTGCTACGGTCTTATTATATGGCATACCGGTATGCCAGTCAAGTGGTTTTTGAAAAATTTCTAGATTTTGTAAAAAATGTAGGTTTTTGAAAGGAGTTTAATTTCCAATTTGTGGAAATTTCTGGACCTTATTTTGTCAATAGAACAAGAATAATCAAAGAAAAGGCTTGAAAATCCTTTTTTATACTGTTATACTATTTTAATATATCGCATAACGGAGTTATGGGGATATCGAAAGGGGATATTTCGAAACTCCGTTTTTTTTGGAGGCCGGACTTTACTTGGATAAAGCAGCGGCAATACGTATCGGGAGGAAGCCGTTTTGGAAAAGCTTTTGGAAGTGAAAAATCTGAATGTGGATTTTGTAAACCGGGACGACACGGTGCGGGTCATCTCAAATTTGTCCTTTTCTCTGGGAAAAAGTGAGGTGCTGGGAATCGTAGGGGAGTCCGGCAGCGGAAAAAGTGTTACCTCCCTGTCTATTATGCGCCTGTTAAACGGGGCGTCCGCCCGGGTGCGAGGAACCATCTCCTTTGAGGGGACGGATTTGCTTTCTCTGAGCGAGAAGGAAATGCAGGCAGTGCGGGGAAACCAGATTGCCATGATTTTTCAGGAGCCCATGACTTCCCTGAATCCCATTTTGACCTGCGGACGACAAATTATGGAGCCTTTACTGCTGCACAATAAGATCAGTAAAAAGGCGGCGGCTGACAGGGCATTGCATCTTTTGGAGCTTTGCGGGATTCCAGATGCGAAAAACCGGTTTCATGAGTATCCCCATCAGATGTCCGGGGGGATGCGCCAGCGGGTGATGATTGCCATAGCTCTGGCCTGTAGTCCTAAGCTTCTGATAGCGGACGAGCCTACCACAGCACTGGATGTGACTATCCAGGCTCAGATTCTGGAGCTGATGAAGGATATCCGGAAACAGAATGACATGAGTATTATGATGATTACCCACGATTTGGGGATTATTTCCGATTTTTGTGACCGTGTGTTGATTATGTACACAGGAGAGATTTTCGAGGCAGCTACGGTAAAACAGTTGTTTCAAGAGCCCCTGCATCCCTACACCCAGGGACTGTTGCAGGCGTTGCCGCGGATTTCCCGCCAGACAGACCGGCTGGAGGCCATTGAGGGGATGGTTCCGGATGCGGGACAGATGCCAAAAGGCTGTCATTTTCATCCCCGGTGCAAATACGCCCAGGAGCGCTGTAAGAAGGAGCGGCCGGAGCTTCAGGAGCTGCCAGGCGGCCGGTGTGTGCGCTGCTTCCGGGTTTAACCAAAGAAAGGTTTGAGGAAGAATGAGTGAAGAAATCCTGTTAAAGGCGGAGGGAATCCGGCAATATTTTACCGTGAAAAAGGAGCGGGGAAAAAAGGCCCTCTTAAAGGCTGTGGATGGCGTGGATCTGGAGATTTATCAGGGAGAGACTCTGGGGCTGGTGGGAGAATCTGGCTGTGGGAAATCTACCCTGGGAAAAACCTTTCTTAGATTGTATCCCTTAACCGGTGGGCAGATCTGGTTTCATGGAGCTGATATCTCTGCCTTAAAGGGAAAGGACCTAAAGGAATTTCGCTGCAAAGCTCAGATGATTTTTCAGGACCCCTCCTCCTGTCTCAATCCCCGCAGGAGAATCTGCGAGATTCTGGAGGAGCCTTTTGTAATTCATGGGCTTTATTCCCGGGAGGAGCGACAGCAGAAGATTCGGGAGCTGTGTGATATGGTGGGATTATCCCATGTTTATCTGGAGCGGTATCCCCATGAGATGTCCGGCGGGCAAAAACAGCGTGTGGGAATTGCCAGGGCATTGGCTTTGAAGCCGGAGCTGATTGTCTGCGATGAGCCGGTGTCCGCCCTGGATGTGTCCATTCAGGCCCAGGTGTTGAATTTGCTCCAGGATCTCCAGTGTCAGCTGAATCTGACTTATTTGTTTATTTCCCATAATTTAAGTGTGGTGAAGCACTGCTGCCAGCGCATTGGGGTCATGTATCTGGGAAAGATCGTGGAGTTAGCTCCCGCTGAGCGGATCTATGACCATGCGGTGCATCCCTATACCCAGGCCTTGATCTCTGCCATCCCTCTGATTGAGGAGGGAGAACAGGAGGGATATCAACGGCCGGAGCGCAAGCTTCTCACCGGAGATCTGCCAAGTCCCATTGACCCGCCCTCAGGCTGTGCCTTTCACACCCGCTGTCCCTATGCGAGGGAGTGTTGCAGACAGGAGGTGCCGGCCCTCACCCAGGTGGAGCCGGGACATTATGTGGCCTGTCATTTCCGGGAGGAGGTAAAGAAGGCCTGGAATATACAGGTATGAGGAGCGATGAGCTCTTTATATAGCATTTATATATAGAAGGAGGATTCGATTATGAAAAAGAACCTGATATCCATACTGCTGGTTCTGGCCATGTCTGTGGGACTTCTGTCCGGTTGTAGTGGCAGTGCGGGAAGCACCCAGACGCCGGCCGAGAACACGGAACAGCCCAGTAACCAGGAGGACAATGCCCAGACAGAGGCGCCTGCAGAGGCAGGAAAAACCATTGTCATAGGAGCTCAGTCAGACCTGGTGACTCTGGACCCGGGCAATATGTATGAGCCCTACGGCAATATGGTTTCCTATGCAGCCTACGATATGTTGTATCGGGTACAGAGCGGTACCATGGGAACGCCGGAGCCCTCTGTGGCCACAGGCTATACCCTGGATGAGACCAATACAGTTTATACCTTTACCCTGCGGGATGATGTGGTGTTTGCCAGCGGAAATAAGCTTACCAGCAAGGATGTGGCCTGGAGCTTTAACCGGGTGCTGAATATGAAGGAGAGCAACGCTTACGCCAATATGAAGGTTGTGGACCATGTGGAGGCACCAGATGATTATACGGTGGTTGTCACGCTGACGGAGCCGGACGCTTCCTTCCTGGTAAAGCTTACCTCCAATGCCTACTGCATTCTGGACAGCGAGGTGGTAAAGGAGCACGGCGGCTCGGATAACGGCGGGGATACGGCCAAATCCTGGCTGGATACCACCAGTGCGGGAAGTGGTCCCTATATCATCGAGAGCTGGACTCCCAAGGAGCAGTTGGTATTGAAAAAGAATCCCAACTACTGGGGAGAGCAAAAGAACATTGATACGATTATTATGCGGGAGATGACCAGCGTGGATGCGCAGATCACTGCCCTGCAAAATAGAGAGATCGATATTGCCCTGGGGCTGAACAGTGAGACAGCCAAACAGCTGGAGGGCGTAGAACATGTGCAGATCGAGAAAGGGGTTACCGCCTTGCTGACTTTCCTGGTTATGAGCCGGGACGAGAGTTTGTCTCCTGAGATGTCCAATCCTCTGGTGCAGCAGGCCGTTCGCTACGCTCTGGACTATGAAGGAATCCTGACCCTGGGCGGTGAGGGTTGTACCATTCCTCTGAACTTTGTTCAGAGTGGCTTTGCAGGCGCTCAGACCAGAGACGCTTCCTACCGGGATCTGGACAAGGCAAAGGAGCTTATGAAGGAAGCCGGATATGAGAATGGCTTTTCTGTGACCCTGACCTGTGCCAACAACAATTCCGAGGGAACCGAGTGGACGGTGCTGGCCCAGAAGATTCAGCAGGATCTGGCGGAGATCAATATAGATGTGCAGATAGAGACCCTGGAGACCACCCTGGTTTATGAGAAGATGCGGGATGCCAGCATGCCGTTTTACATTATGTTCTGGACCCCGGATTACTATGACATCAACAACCAGTTTGCATTTATGCCGGGAGTTGGCGAGGAAGGTACAGCCTATGGAAACCGGGCAAAATGGGATGTGGACAGCGAGAATCAGGCCATGTTGGATCTGGCCAGCAAGATTTTTGTGGAGCCTGATGAGGACAAGCGTGCGGAGTATTCCAAGGAGCTTCAGGAGCTGTTTGATGTGGATAACCCCTTTGCATTCCTTCTGCAGCATCCCAAGACCTATGCCTACCGCACGGATACTCTGGAATCTGCACCCTACAACGATTTGTGCAAGATCCAGTTGTGTGATTTAAAGGCAAAATAAGTGACAGCCGTGATACCCGTGGGCCCTTTGGGTCCACGGGTCCCGGCGTATTATCTATATTTTTTATTTAGAAAGGGTGTGCCCTCTTGCTTCGCTATATTTTAAGACGAATTTCCCTGATGGTAGTACTGTTATTCGGGGTATCCATCATGGTATTTGCCATTTCTCATATGGTGCCCAGCAATCCTGCGGCAGCCAATTTGAGCCAGACGGCCCTAAACGATCCGGAGATTGTGGCGGCCTACGAGGCCAAATGGGGATTGGATAAACCTCTGTATGAGCAGTATTTCATCTATATGCAAAATTTATTAAAGGGAGATATGGGAACTTCCATCCGGACGGGTCGACCGGTTATGGACGATCTAAGACAGTATTTTCCGGCAACGCTGGAGCTGTCTATTTTCGCCATGATTTTTGCGGTTCTGTTGGGGGTGTTGTCCGGCGTGGTTTCGGCTGTGTTCCAGAATAAGCCCATAGACCAGGTTCTGCGTACCATTTCTGTCAGCGGTGTATCGCTGCCAAGTTTCTGGTTTGCCCTGGTGGTCATGTCCTTTTTCTGCGGAACGCTGAAATGGTTCCCCAGCGGAGGGCGCATTGATCCCAGACTTTTTAATCCCACAGGAGGAACGGGGCTCTATGTGATTGACGCCATTGCCTGGGGGGAGTGGGGAATGCTGAAAGATTCCCTGGCTCATATTGTGCTGCCAGCCCTGGTGCTTGGATTTTTTACCATGGGACTGATTACCCGGCAGACCCGCAGCAACCTTTTGGAGACCATGTCTATGGATTACATACGGACAGCCCGGGCCAAAGGAATGAAGGAAAGCCGGGTGGTTTGGGGACATGCCTTAAACAATGCCCTGATTCCGGTGATTACGGTGGCTGGCATGGGCTTTTGTAACCTGCTGGGAGGCATGGTGTTTGTGGAAAAGATTTTTTCCTGGCCGGGCATCGGGCAGTACGCCTATCTGTCGGCTACCACACTGGATTTTCCGGCTATCTGTGGGGTTTCTCTGCTGATAGCAGTGACCTATGTGATTGTGAACCTGTTGATTGACATTCTCTACGGTGTGATTGACCCGAGAATCCGTTATCAGTAGGCAGGAGGGGAGAATGTCATGCAGGTGATAAAAGATATCTGGAAACAGAAAAATTTTATGTTTAAGCTGGGGGTTTTTATGTGCCTGGCCTGGGTGGTCATTGCAGTGTTTGCCTCTGTGCTGGCGCCTTTTGACCCGGTGAAGGATCAGGATATGCTGATTCGGTTTCAGCCTCCCAGTGGGGAGCACCTATTTGGCACGGACAGCCTGGGAAGGGATGTGTTCAGCCGGGTGCTTTATGGCAGCCGCATTTCCCTGTCTGCAGGGGTAGTGACTGTACTGGTCTCTTTTGTGGTAGGAATCCTGTTTGGCGGTATTGCCGGGTATACGGGAGGGCTTGTGGATGACGTGATGATGCGTATCAGCGAGATGATCCAGTCCTTCCCGCCTTTGATTCTGGCTATGGTGATTGCGGCAGCATTGGGGCCTAATATTTCCAATTCCATTTTGGCCATGGCCATTATCTGGTGGCCCAATTATGCCAGGTTGACGCGAAGCATTGTTATATCTGTGAAGGAAAATGATTATATTACTGCCAGCCGTTTGATGGGGGCCTCCCATCTGCGGATTTTGTTCAAGGAAATTTTGCCCAATAGCCTGGGATCCATGATTGTTATGGCAACCCTGGATCTGGGAAATGCAATCCTGATGTTTTCAGGGCTGAGCTTTTTAGGGCTGGGTGTGCAGCCGCCTCTGGCGGAATGGGGAGCCATGGTCAGCGATGGCGTGTTGAATTTTAACTACTGGTGGATTGCCACCTTCCCGGGACTGGCTATTTTTACCGTAGCCATTGGTGCAAATTTCGTGGGCGACGGCCTGCGGGATTTTTTGGACCCCAGAATGCGGCGGCGGGCCTAGAGGTTCCGGCAGTTGGGACTGTTTTTGAAGAAGATTTTTGGGAGTATGGAAATGCCTTGTAATTTTTTTCCCAGTAGGATAAAATAAGTCCAGAAGAGAGGAAATGGAGCAGGCGAAAAGACGTCTGCCATACAAGGGAGGAAGTTGGAATGAAATGTGTAAAATGTAAGGCGGAACTGCCAGCGGGAAGTAAATTCTGCAAATATTGCGGGGCTCCCCAGGCAGCTGCACAGCCTGAGGCAAAGCCTAAGCCCCAGACCTTAACCTGTCACCAATGTGGTAAAGAGCTGCCAGCGGGAAGTAAATTTTGTAAATATTGCGGAGCCCCCCAGGCAGGAACAAAGCCTGAGGAAACGCCAAAGCCTACGGAGCCGGTAAGCAAAGCCAAGGCAGAGCCGGTGGTGAAGCCGGAGCCCGTAGCGAAGCCGGAACCCGTTATAAAACCGGAACCAGTAGTGGAGCCCGTAGCGAAACCGGAACCAGAGGTGAGGCCGGAGCCCGTAGTAAAACCGGAGCCCGTAGCGGAGCCAGAGCCTGTAGTAAAACCGGAACCAGTGGTAAAACCGGAGCCAGAGCCGGTAGCGAAACCGGAACCAGTGGTGAAGCCAGAGCCTATAGTAAAACCGGAGCCAGTAGTGAAGCCGGAGCCGGTAGTAAAACCGGAACCGGTAGTGAAGCCGGAGCCTGTTGCCAAACCAGAGCCCGTAGCGAAGCCAGATTCTGTTTTGAAACCGGGAAGTGTGGAAACGCCAGGGCCTGTAGTAAAACCGGAGCCTATAGGGAAGCCGGAATCCGTAGCAAAACCAGATCTGGCAGGAAAGCCAAGTCCCACCGGAGATTTGAATAGGGGAGTGGCTCCAAGGCCTGGGGAGACTCCAAAGTCTGTGCAAAATCCAGTTCAGAATACACAACCGATGGTGGCTTGCCGCCAATGCGGAAAGGGATTGCCAGTGGGAAGTAAATTCTGCAAGTATTGTGGAGCGTCCCAGGATGCACCCAAGCCGGTGAATGATATGCGTCGGGCAGAAGGTCCCCAGAAGATGGTGGATTATGAACCGGGGAAGCCCAAAAAGCATTTAGGACTTATCATTGGGTGTATTCTGGCAGCTCTGGTATTGTTGGGAGCTTTGGGAGCTTTGATCTTTCTTCTGCTTCGTTCAGATGGGGAGGGTTCTGGAGAAACCAAGGAGTCCAGCCGGCAGGAGCGTGAAGTAGAGGAGGAAGGCGAAGACCAGGAAGAAGGCGAAGAATCCGCTGAAGATCCGGAAGCTGATGAGCCAGAAGAGCCAGAGGAGCCTACAGAACCGGAGGAGCCTACAGCGGAGACCGAGGAACCAGCGGAGACTGCAGAACCTACAGGGGAGGAGGCCTACCTGGCCAAGAAAGCTACGGGGATCTCGGGAAGTGTTAATTATGAGGAGGTTTCCTATGCGCCCAATTCCATGGATTATAGTCAGGTGTGGGATGAGACATCTGGACAGAGGATAAATAGTTTAATCCAGGGAGAGCTTAAAAATGACCTGATGCTGGCGGGATCTTTGTATTCCATGAGTGAGGATCGAACCATGAGCATAGAGGTTTATTACCATCCGGAGACCTACGATATTGAGAAGATCGTAACTGTTCAGCTGGAAGGAGATCATCAGCTGGTGTATGAGGCTTATTTTAAAGAGGGAAAACTTTTGATGGTTACCGAATATCCCTCCAAAGGCTATGATCAGTACACCTTAAATGTTTCAGGACAGAACTATACGCTGAAGTATGCGGAGGATCGGCTGGTAACTCTGAATATTAACCGGGAGGATGGCACCACAGATACCTTTAACTGTGCTGATTTTGAGACCATGGATGATGGGGTGCAGTCCCTGTTCCTGGTAAGAGAGGCAGAATATCTAAACCGGGCTTATACCACATATGCGGCTGTGACCCAGTAGATCTGGAAGTATAGAAAATAAAAAAGGGAAAGGCACTTCTTTGGGAGAGTTTTCATAAACTATGGTAAACTCACCAAAGAGGTGCCTTTTTGAAAGTTTTTCCGAAACCACTTACGGCGGAAGAGGAATGCTGCTATCTGCAGAAATTCAGGGAAGGAGATATTCAGGCACGCAATATCCTGGTGGAGCATAACCTTCGGCTGGTAGCGCATATTGTGAAAAAATATCAGAGCGCGGAGGATGATACAGAGGATTTGATTTCTATTGGAACCATTGGGCTTATCAAGGCGGTTTCCACCTTTGACGAGGGAAAGGGCAAGCTTGCAACTTATGCGGCTAAATGTATTGAAAATGAGCTTCTCATGTTTATGCGAAGCAAGAAAAAGACTTCCCGGGAAACCTCCTATTATGAGCCCATTGGAACAGACAAGGAGGGCAATGAGATTCATCTCCTGGATATAATAGAAAGCGAGGAGCGGGATGCGTTTACGCAGATCAGTTTAAAATCGGACAGTCAGAGAGCTTATCATCTGTTGAGAGAGGTGTTGACAGAGCGGGAGCGCAGGGTTTTGGTCATGCGGTACGGGCTGTACTGTCAGCGAGTGTGTACACAGAGAGAAATTGCAAAGAAACTGGGGATTTCCCGGTCTTATGTGTCAAGGATCGAGAAAAAGGCGGTGGAGAAACTGCGGGCGGGGATGGAATGGCCGGCGTAGGAGAAAGACTTCTAGGGAGTAGAACAGGGAGGAGCGTGAGTGGATAGAACCTGTTTTACTCCTGTTTTTCAGGTTTACATATAAGTAAACGTACAACTCACGCATTGTTCCAAACCATTCAGGAAATATTCTTACAAGATACAAGTAAAAATAGTATAATAACACTGTTTCAAAGGTTTTAATTCCTGGTTAGTATGCTATAACAAGAAAGAGAGGACAAAAGGAATGTACACAGAAACAGAAAAAAAGGAGCTTTTTATTTTTACGATTGTGGCCTACGGAGCTCCCTATCTTATGGGGCTGCTCTTGTGGTATGCATGGGCAAAGGAACTGTCCGTAAGCGCTTTTGCCAGCACCCAGATGCTGTACCCGGCGGCGGGGGTCTGTCTTGCTTTTCTCATCACCCGAAGAGGAGATAAGCAGGTGCCCAGAGTTTTTTACATAAGCTATCTTGTGGTGACGGTGGCCATGCTGGTAACCACCATATTTACCGTGCTTATACCAGGGCAAATGATGACCTTGCCTGGAGGAATGCAGGTGTCAATTTGGCTTCTGGTGAATCAGTACGGGCTGATAGTAGGGAATCTTATTTGCCTTGTATGCTATTTTGTGTCTGGAAAGAAACGGCGGATAGCCTATGGGATGAAATGGAGAAACTGGAAGCCTTCTCTATTTTGTCTGGGATTATTTTTGTTTTTGTATATGGCAAGGCTGGTGCTGGCCTGTGCTATGCAGGGAGAGATGGAGATTGTGGCTGAGATTCTGAAACAATCGGATACTTGGCTGATACTTGCATCGTTGCCTCTGAGCTTCTTGTTATCCTTTATTGCCTTTTTCGGAGAAGAATATGGATGGCGGTATTATCTTCAGCCCCTGCTTCAGAAAAAATTTGGATTGCGGGGCGGTGTGCTGGTGCTGGGTCTAGTATGGGGGCTCTGGCATCTGCCCTTGGATTTCTTCTTTTATGTGACACCGGATAAGGGAGTGATTCAGACTACAGCACAGATTATTACCTGCGTGTCTCTGGGAATTTTTTTGGCTTATGTATATGGAAAGACTCAGAATATCTGGGTTCCTGTGGTGATACATTTTCTGAATAATAACCTGGCGGTGGTGTTTAGCCAGGAGCAGACGGAACAGGCGCTGCAAAACCAGGAGGTAACCTGGGCCATGATTCCGATCGCCCTGCTTTTGAATGGCCTGTTTTTTGGGATATTTTTGCTGTCCAGGCAGTTTCAGAGAAAGGAGAGTGTGGAAGAGCCGGAGACGTAGGGATTTAGTATGGACGGATCTCCCTGACTGTGGTATACTATGAATGATTTCACTAATACAGTAACACAGTTTGAGGAGGACCTTCCGTATGAGCGGAAATGGTTTGCCGCTCTGGCAGAATTTTTTGTTAATGTGGGGAGATACCCTTTTGGGACATTTGTCAGTCCTGATTTTTGTTTACACCCTTATGGAGGAGGGCTCCATACGAAGGAGGTTAAAAAAGCTGCCTCCCCTTTTATTGTTTTCCCCTGGGGCGTGCGCTGTATTTATGTGGGTTTCCTTGGGAAGGATTCCCAGCCTGCCCCGTCTGTTTATAGGATCGGCCCAGAATATCATAGTGATTACCCTGTGGTGCATGTGGGCCTGGCGGACAACTTTTTGGAGGTGTCTGCCCGCCATAGGTCTGGCGGGACTGTTACAGATTTTCACATCCACACTGGGCAACAGCCTGTTGGGCTTCCTGCTTCTGGCCTTAAAGCTTCAAAATGAGAGTCCAGGGCTTAGGCTGTTGCTTGTATCCCCGGTTCTGTTGCTGGATCTGGGAATTTGTCGTGCACTTAAAAAGCTTGCGTTTGGAGAGAAATTTCGTCTTCTGCTGAGAAGCGGAGGCCATTTAAAGAGTACCAGCCTTTTGATTATTTTTCTGGATGCTGTACTGGTGTTTTTCTTTCACCTGCAAAAGGGCATGGGCTCTCTTGATTTGCCTTCCTATTTTCTTCTGACAATGGTACTGGGGGGACTGGCATTGGTCCCCATATTTTATCTGGTACAGCGGAATGTGGATCAGAGTCAACTCCAGGCCCAGCAGGATATAATTGTTCAGCAGCAGCTCTATGAGCAGAGTCTGGAGGAGCTACGGCAGGAAATGCGCGAGTTTCGTCATGATTATAAGAATCTGCTGGCCAGCTTTGCCGGAGAATGGGAGAGCAGTGAGCTGGGCCAGTCCCTGAAGGAGCTGGAGGTTGGGCTTGACAGGCGGCTGGGAGAAAAAATTCAGGTTTCGGTGCACATGGGAAACCTGCGCATTCCTCAGGTACGCAGTCTTTTGCTCACAAAGCTTGCAAAGATGCGGGAACAGGGGATTGAATGCAAACTGGAGGTTCTCTATCCCGTAATAAGGCTTGGAATGGAACGATGGGATTTTGTACGCTGCCTGGGCATTCTGGTGGATAACGCCCTGGAGGCTGCTCAGGAGACAGAAAAGCCCTGGGTAGAAATTTTGCTTTTACAGCAGGAAGATTCTCTTATGGTTCGAGTGGCTAATCCCTGGAAAAAAGGGGCTGATATGGGAAGAATTTGGGATGAGGGGTATTCCACCAAAGGCTATGGAAGAGGCTTGGGGCTTGCCAGCTACCGAAGAATTCTGAGAGCCTATCCAAATATCTCCAATGCCACCAGCTGGGAGGAAGGAGAATTTGTCCAGGAGCTGGCGATAGCATTGGCCCATCAGACTTAGGCAGCGGGCAGGGTGGATACAGAGAGCTTATAAGGAGGTATGGCATGATCCATATTTATCTCTGTGATGATGAGGCCGGCGTGCGCCGCCAAATAGAGACGGCTCTGGAGAAGAAAATCCTCATAGAAGATTATGACATGAAAATCGTTTGCAGTGCGGCAAAGCCCACACAGCTTTTGGATGCGCTGGAGCAGACAGGTGGAAAAGGAAATATATACTTTCTGGATGTGGATCTGCGGGATCTGGAGTGGGACGGATTTTTGCTGGGAAAGGAGCTTAGACAGCGGGACCCCCACGGCATTCTGGTCTATATTACCAGTTATGGAAACCTGGCTAGCCGCACCTTTCAATACCATTTGGAGGCCTTTGATTATATTGTGAAGGAGCCAGAGAAATTGGAGGCATCTTTAAGCAGTTGCCTAGAGGCCATTCGGGACAGGCTACTGGAGGAATGTAAAAATCCCAGACGAGTTTATACCCTGCGGGTGGGGGATACCCTGCGTCATATTCCCTTGGAGGAGATATTATTTTTTGAGACGGCCCCAAGGTCGCATCATGTGCTTCTTCACACGGCTACCAGCTGTATGGATTTTTTGGGAGGACTCAATGAAATAGAAGCGGAGGTGGGGACGGGTTTTTTTCGGGCACATCGATCCTATCTGGTGGCCCTAGATAAGATTGAGGAAATTGATTTAAAGCATAATAAACTGCGGGTGGGAGGACGGGAATGTCTGATATCCCGCTCCGCAAAATCTGCATTGATGAAGCATAAGGAGTAGAAGATGACAAGTGAATATATCCGGCTGGAGCATATTTCCAAAAGCTTTGGTCAGACTCAGGTATTAAAGGATTTAAGCGCCTCCCTGCACAGGGGAGAGATCTTGGGGTTTTTAGGACCCAGCGGCGCGGGCAAAACCACAACTATCCGGATTCTCACCGGGCAGCTGAAGGCTACCGCAGGGGATGCCTATGTGTTGGATACCCATGTAAAAAATATTGATGAGACTATCTATGAGCAGATTGGCATTGTCACGGATCAGTCCGGTGTGTACGAAAGACTCACGGTCTATGACAATTTGCGGTATTTTGCCAGGATTCACGGGGTGGCCCTTACCTACGTAGATGAGCTCTTGAAGCGGACAGAACTTTATGAACACAAAAAAAAGCCGGCGGGCAAGCTGTCTAAGGGACAGATGCAAAGGTTGGTGCTGGCACGGGCAGTGCTCCACAGCCCCAAGGTCCTCTTTTTGGATGAGCCTACCAGCGGTTTGGATCCCTCCACGGCTCAGGCTATCCACCAGCTTTTGTTGGAGCTTAGGGAAGCTGGCATGGCTATCTTTTTAACTACTCATAATATGGAGGAGGCCACGAAGCTTTGCGACCATGTGGCTCTGCTCAACAACGGACAGATTGTGGAATATGGTACGCCGGAAGGCCTCTGCCTGCGCTACAATCAGGACAAACGGTACCGGGTGCTTCTGACGGATGGAACCAAGCTGGTGTTAGACAAAACCAGGAGGATGTGGAGCGGCTTTCCAGGCTTCTCCAGGAGGATCAGGTCAACAGCCTTCACTCCTGCGAGCCCACGCTGGAAAGTGTATTTTTGACGGTAACAGGGAGGGCGCTGCAATGAAGGGAATTCACAAAAACAAGTTGGGTGCTGTGCTGGAGATGAAATGGCGCACACTGTTTTCCAAAAATTTTATCGTTATGCCCCTGTTTTCTGTGGGGATAACCTTTATTATGAAGCTTCTCTATCAGACTCTGGCAGCAAAGGGGGGAGAGACGATGTCCAACACTCTGTTGGCTATGGCCTTGAGCTTGGGGGCTACCATGAATATTTCCATGACGGGCATCCTTTGCACTGGCATGTCTCTGGCAGAGGAAAAGGAGAAGCACACTCTGCGGGCGCTGATGACCTCCTCGGTCAACGGCCTGGAATTCTTTTTGGGGAGTATTCTGCCGGTGGTGGCCATGATGGTGGTTGTGAACATATTGGTGACTCTGGTGGCGGGTGTGAGGCTGACTGTGTCCGGCTGGGGGTTGTGGCTGGGCGTCTCCCTTTTGTGTGCCATTGCCAGCGGAGTTTTGGGAATGATCCTGGGCATCTGCGCCAAGGATCAGATGACAGCCAGCACTGTTTCCACCGTGCCCATGCTAATCCTGGTGATGATTCCCAATTTCAGGGGATTTAACCCAGTGCTAGATAAGATAGGTGATTTCCTGTTTACAGGGGTGCTTCAAAATATAATTCGGGATCTGGTACAGAGAGATTCTGGGGTGGATCTCACGGGACTTGTGGTTATCCTGGGAGAAATTTTGTTGGCCGTGCTTGTGTTTTTATACGTGTACCGCAAAAATGGGTATGATGCGGGATAACACGGGGCTTTCGCTAAAAGCATCCTTTCCATGGTTTGCTTTTTCCAAAGCAGGTTTTAGGGAAAAGTCCCCCTTGCGGGGGATTTTTCTTTATGTTATACTGAACACACAAAAGAAAGATCTGGCCTGTTCACAGGCTCTCTAGCCGGCGTTCGCCGGGGAAGGTTCCCAACAGGAAACAAACAGCAAGAACCAAAAACAGAAGAATAGGGATATGTACTTGGGAAAGGAGTGAGGTATTTTTTGTTTGGAAAAATTTTATCTGCCGATGTGCGAGGGATCGACGGCTTTGGGGTGTCCGTGGAGGTGGACATCAGTGACGGCATGCCCATATTTTTGATGGTGGGTTATCTGGCCTCGGAGGTAAGGGAGGCCGGAGACCGGGTGCGCACAGCTCTTCGAAACTGTGGAATCCTGCTACCGCCTAAACGCATTACTGTGAATCTGGCCCCAGCCAATGTGCGAAAGGCCGGATCGAAATTTGATCTGCCCATTGCAGTGGCGCTTCTGGCAGCTCTGGGACTTTTTGATCCCCGGGATTTGGAGGGAGTGCTTATGGCTGGGGAGCTAAGCTTGAATGGGGAGATCCACGGCATTCCGGGAATTCTTCCCATGGTGGAAACTGCCCGGAATATGGGATGTACCTGCTGTGTGGTGCCTTTGGAAAATCTCAAAGAGGCAGCTCTGGTAACAGGAATCCAGGTGCTGGGAGCTACGCACCTAAAGGAGCTTTTGCCAGCGGCGGGAAACAATGACTGTTTTTCGGCCCTGCATGCCGTGAAGGAGGAGCCTGTGAATCCAGGTTTTCTGGAGGAACCTTCCTATGGAGTGGATTTTTCGGAGATCAACGGACAGGAGACCGTAAAACGGGCAGCTCAGGTGGCTGTAGCCGGCATGCACAATTTTTTGATGATCGGACCGCCAGGCGCGGGAAAGACTATGATAGCCAAACGGATTCCCACAATTTTGCCACCTCTTACTCTTGAAGAGAGCTTGGAATTGTCAAAAATTTACAGCATTGCAGGGCTGCTGCAAGAAAAGGAACCTTTGATTCGGGAAAGACCCTTTCGGGCGCCCCATCACACGATTACGCCGGCAGCTCTCACGGGAGGCGGGAGGATTCCCATGCCTGGAGAGATCTCCCTGGGTACCAATGGAGTGCTGTTTCTGGACGAGCTTCCGGAGTTTCAAAAGATTGCCCTGGAGGTGCTGCGCCAGCCTTTGGAGGAGGGAGAGGTACGTATCTGTCGAAGCTATGGAACCTATGTATATCCTGCCCGGTTTATGTTGGTGGCTGCCATGAATCCCTGTAGCTGTGGCTATTATCCGGATTTCAATCTGTGCAGCTGTGGGACAAAGGAGGTGAGCCGATACCTGGGGCGGTTAAGCCAACCGCTTCTGGATAGGATTGATATCTGTGTGGAGGCTCCCCGGCTTTCCTATGAGGAGCTGGTGGGGAGGGAGAAGAAGGAAACTTCCACCCAGATCCGACGGAGAATGGAGCGGGTACATAAGCTTCAGCAGGAGCGCTATGCGGGAAGTCCATACCGGTTTAATTCGGATTTGGGAAGTAAAGGGATTGAGAGATTCTGTCATCTGGGGCACAAGGAAGAGGAGCTCTTAAGGAATGCTTTTCATAAACTACATCTAAGCGCCCGGGCCTGCCATCGGATTATGAAGGTTGCCCGGACCATTGCAGATCTGGAGGAGGAGGTTTATATTGGCCGGGATCATCTGATGGAGGCCATATGCTACCGGGCTCTGGATAAAAAATATTGGACGAGGTAACAAAATGGAGGCATATTGGTACTGGTTTTGTCATGAATTATATTTAGAGCGGGTATGGGCCAGGGAGCTTCTTGGACATTATGGATCTCCCCGGGCGGTCTTTGAGGCAGAGGAAGAGGACATCAAAAAGCACTTTCCGAAAAAGGCTGTCAGATATGGGGATATGCTCAGGAGAAGGAGAGAGTGGGAGCCTGAGGAAGCTTTTGCGGAGCTCCAAAGAAAGGAAATACAGTTTTACAGCTCTAAACGGCCGGAGTTTCCCTCTCTGCTTAAGCGGATTCCAGATAGTCCTTTGGGGCTCTTTGTAAGGGGAAACTTACCCCGGGAGGAAGCTTTGTCGGTGGCCGTGGTGGGAGCCCGCAGGTGCAGTTCCTATGGGAGGATGGCATCCATAAGCTTTGCGGGGGGACTGGCAGAGCAGGGCGTACAGATCGTAAGCGGTATGGCAGCCGGGGTGGACGGATATGCACACAGGGGAGCTCTGGACAGAGGAAAAGCCACCTACGCAGTGCTGGGCTGCGGAGTAGATGTGTGTTATCCCAGACAAAATCAGGATCTGTACCAAGCGATTCCAAGGTCCGGAGGTCTGATCAGTGAATATCCTCCCGGAACCCCGCCTCTGTCCCGGCTGTTTCCTCTGCGAAATCGTCTTATCAGCGGACTTTGCCAGGCAATTCTGGTGGTGGAGGCCAGAGAGCGGAGCGGGTCCCTGATCACGGCGGATTTGGCTCTGGAGCAGGGAAGAGATGTATTTGCAGTACCAGGGCGGGTGGGAGACACCTTAAGTGAGGGGTGCAATCGGTTGATTTCCCAGGGGGCTTTTATGGCTTTAACCCCGGAGGGGCTTTTGGAAAGCCTGGGAGTAGAACTGCCAAAGAAAGGTACAAGAGGGGAGAAATATAAAAAATCACTTGAAAGCTCAGAACTTTTGGTGTATAGTTGTTTAGGCTTACAGGCACAGCATATAGAAGAGATTTGTAGCAGAACCGGACTGTCACTGCTGCAAACAATGAAGATTTTGGTTTCTCTGGAAGTAAAAGGATGTGTATGTGAGGTGCGGAAGAATTATTATAGTAGAGAACATGTTTCATCATCAAAGGCATAATTTTTACTAGACGGAAAGAGGGTTTTTATGGCAAAATATTTGGTGATTGTAGAGTCCCCGGCAAAGGTTAAGACAATACAGAAATTTTTGGGTTCTAATTACGAGGTATTGGCATCCCAGGGACATGTGCGGGATCTGCCCAAGAGCCAACTGGGCATTGATGTGGAGCACGGCTATGAGCCCAAGTATATTACAATCCGGGGAAAGGGGGATATTCTTGCGAAGCTTCGAAAGGAAGCGAAGAAGGCTGAGCGAGTATATCTGGCTACGGACCCGGATCGGGAGGGGGAGGCCATCTCCTGGCATTTGTCCAAGGCTTTGAAGCTGGAGGACAAAAAAATGTATCGCATCAGCTTTAACGAAATCACAAAGACCGCAGTAAAGGCCTCTCTTAGGGAAGCGCGTCAGATTGATATGGATCTGGTAAATGCCCAGCAGGCCAGAAGGATGCTGGATCGGATGGTGGGCTATCGCATCAGTCCTATTTTGTGGGCAAAGATAAAACGGGGGCTCAGCGCAGGACGCGTTCAATCTGTGGCTCTGCGCATTATTGCAGATCGCGAGGAGGAGATCAATGCCTTTATTCCGGAGGAATACTGGAGTCTGGACGCCAAGTTTGGCGTAGCAGGAGAAAAAAAGCCTCTGACAGCAAAGTTTTATGGGACCAAAAGCAAAAAGATGTCCATCTCCTCCAAGGAAGAGCTGGATAAGATTCTAAAGGAGTTAGAAGGAGATAACTACCGGGTGGCGGATGTAAAGCGGGGAGAGCGGGTGAAAAAAGCGCCTTTGCCTTTTACCACCAGCACTTTGCAGCAGGAGGCCTCCAAAACATTAAATTTTTCCACCCAGAAGACCATGCGGCTGGCTCAGCAGCTGTATGAAGGAATTGATATCAAGGGAAACGGAACCGTGGGTGTGATCACCTATCTTCGTACAGATTCCACCCGTGTTTCCGAGGAAGCCCAGAAAAATACACGGACTTATATTGAGAAGCAGTATGGGGAGAACTATGTGTCCAAATCCCAGGGGACAAAGGCCAGCGGAAAGAAGATTCAGGATGCCCATGAGGCTATCCGACCCACGGATATCACCAGGACCCCCAGTGTTTTGAAGGATTCCTTAAGCCGGGATCAGCTTCGGCTTTATCAGCTTATCTGGAAGCGGTTTATGGCCAGCCAGATGGCGGACGCTGTCTATGAGACGGCAAATGTAAAGATTGATGGGGAGCCCTCCGGCTATCGCTTTACCGTAGCTGCCTCCAAGGTGAAATTTGACGGTTTTTTGTCTGTCTATATGCAGGAGGATGAGGAAAAGACAGAGAGCAATATGCTGGTAAAGGGGCTTACCCCGGACACAGCTCTGAAATTAAAGGATTTTGACAGCAAGCAGCACTTTACTCAACCGCCGGCCCATTATACGGAGGCGGCCCTGGTAAAAACGCTGGAGGAGCTAGGAATTGGGCGCCCCAGCACTTACGCGCCCACTATCACCACCATCATTGCCCGCCGGTATGTGGCCAAGGAAAACCGGAATCTGTATTTGACGGAATTGGGAGAAGTGGTGAATCATATGATGAAGCAAGCCTTTCCCAGCATTGTGGAGGTGGATTTCACCGCTAATATGGAAGGGCTTCTGGACCGTGTGGAGGAAGGGACGGTCAGCTGGAAAACGGTGGTGGAAAATTTCTATCCGGATCTGGAGGATGCAGTGCAATGCGCGGAGAAGGAGCTGGAGGAGATTAAGATTGAGGATGAGGTGACGGATGTTATCTGCGAGGAATGCGGCCGGAATATGGTAATTAAATATGGCCCCCACGGCCGTTTTTTGGCTTGCCCGGGATTTCCCGAGTGCCGCAATACCAAGCCTTATCTGGAGAAGATCGGGGTGGCTTGTCCTATCTGTGGGAAAGAGGTGGTGCTGCGCAAGTCCAAAAAGGGCAGAAAATATTTTGGCTGCGAGGATAATCCCACCTGTGCCTTTATGTCCTGGCAGCGCCCTTCCAAACAGAAGTGTCCCAGCTGCGGCGGGTATATGCTGGAGAAGGGAGCCAAACTGGTGTGCGCCAATGAAGGTTGCGGATTTGTCATGAATAAGGAGGAGATCCGGGAGAAAGAGGCTTAGTTTTGCGAATATTCAGATATTTATAAAAATATTTCGAAAAAGAGATTGAAAATTGATATACTCTGTGTTAGGATGAAATAACAGGGAGGAATATTCAGATGAGTGTACAGTTATTAGATAAGACCAGAAAGATTAACAAATTACTGCACAACAACAATTCCAGCAAGGTAGTATTCAACGATATCTGCCAGGTGCTGACGGATATTCTGGATTCTAATGTGTTGGTTATCAGCAAAAAAGGAAAAGTGTTGGGAGTCAGCTGCTGTGCAGGAGTGCAGGAGATCCATGAGCTTATTGTGGATCAGGTGGGCGGCCACATTGACAGCCTGCTCAATGAGCGTTTGCTGAGTATCCTCTCTACAAAGGAAAATGTGAATCTACAGACCCTGGGTTTTGTCTCGGAGAATGTGGATCAGTATCAAGCTATTATCACGCCCATTGATATTGCGGGAGAGCGTCTGGGGACGTTGTTTCTGTACAAATATCAGCGGCAGTATGATATTGACGACATTATTTTGAGTGAGTATGGAACCACGGTGGTGGGACTGGAGATGATGCGCTCTGTCAATGAGGAGAGCGCGGAGGAATCACGAAAGGTGCAGATTGTGAAATCTGCTATCAGTACTCTGTCCTTTTCAGAGTTGGAGGCCATTATCCACATTTTTGATGAGCTGGATGGAGACGAGGGGATACTGGTGGCCAGCCGGATTGCAGACAGTGTGGGGATCACCCGTTCGGTGATTGTCAATGCTCTGCGCAAATTTGAGAGTGCAGGGGTTATTGAATCCCGTTCCTCTGGGATGAAGGGGACCTACATTAAGGTGGTCAATGATGTGATTTTTGATGAGCTGGCAAGATTAAAACAGAAAAAGTAGCCGAAACAAAAGAAGCAGCGCCAAAAGGCGTTGCTTCTTTTTCTGTGTGATCCGGATGTGGCAATCCAGAAGATTTAAAAGAGTCTTATACCTCAGAGACATTGGAAAAGGGTGCAAAGCTTTTGCAGACTTCCATGGCATCCTTTACTCCGTAAAAGACCATACCGGTCAGGTCCGGGGAATCCGGCGTTTTAATCCGACGTACAGCGGCGTTACGGCTGGCAGTGGGCTTGATTTTGCAGCCATCCTCTCCCATATAGATTACAGAGCTTCCATTTGGCAGCTTTTGAAGCTTGCAGGGAGTTTCCCGGGTAATGTTAAAAGTATTGATCTGCGTGTCGTTGATACAGATGGCCCGCTGGTTAGTGAAAAGATAGGTGACTTTTTTGTCCAGGGAGCGCTTGGTAGTCAGTGGCTGAATGGAGAGGGAAAAAGGTATCAGGCCGATGAGCACCAGGGCTGTAATCAGTTGTGTGGGCGTTCCCTCGGTTCGCAGGTAGAAGGGAATATAAAAGGCCAGGAATGCAGCTACAACAGCGATGCTGACGCCCCAGGTGATAAGAAGCGGCTGCTTATAGGTGTCATCCAGAAGGGAGAAGGGCTCTGGCTTTCCCTCCCACAAAACCTTTTCTCTCTCATACAGAACATCTTGCAATTTTTCCATCATAAAATAAGCTCCTTTGTATATAATTATTTTTATAGCTTTATTATAAGGGAGATGCCGGTAAAGAGGGCGTAAAGAAACCAGGGGAATTCGTAAAGAGGGCGTAAAGAAATCCAAGGAAGGTATAAAGAAGCCGTTAAGAGGGGTGGCAGAAAGGAAAAATTATTAAAATTTATGAGATTTCTAAAAAAAATATAAATTTTGGGAAAGGTGTTGACAAATAAAAGAGAAAGCATTAATATAATGCACATAGGTTAGCACTCAATGTTGGCGAGTGCTAATAACCGAAGAAGACACAGATCTTAAGGAGGAATAGAAATGAAGTTAGTACCATTGGGAGACAGAGTTGTATTAAAGCAGTCTGAAGCAGAAGAGACGACTGCGTCTGGCATTATTCTTGCGGGAAAAGCACAGGAAAAGCCCCAGGAGGCAGAGGTTATCGCCGTAGGTCCTGGTGGCGTTGTGGATGGAAAAGAGGTTACCATGCAGGTAAAGGTTGGGGATAAGGTTATCTACTCCAAATATGCAGGCAATGAAGTGAAGCTGGGCGACGAGGAATATATCATTGTACGGCAGAACGATATTCTGGCAGTTGTTGAGAAATAAATAAGGGCATATAAATTCAGGAGGGAAAAAGAATCATGGCAAAGGAAATCAAATATGGCGTAGACGCCAGAGTAGCTCTGGAAGAGGGCGTAAATAAATTAGCAAACACTGTACGGGTAACACTGGGACCCAAGGGAAGAAATGTTGTGCTGGATAAGCAGTTTGGCGCTCCCCTGATCACCAATGACGGCGTGACCATTGCAAAGGAGATCGAGCTGGAGGATGCCTTTGAGAATATGGGCGCTCAGCTGGTAAAAGAAGTAGCTACCAAGACCAACGATGTGGCTGGCGATGGTACTACTACCGCAACAGTTCTGGCACAGGCGATTATTCATGAGGGTATCAAGAACCTGGCAGCAGGAGCAAACCCCATTATCCTGAGAAAGGGTATGAAGAAAGCAACCGACGCAGCTGTGGATGCCATTGCAGGCATGAGCAGCAAGGTAACCGGCAAGCATCAGATTGCTAAGGTTGCGGCTATCTCCGCTGGGGATGACGAGGTTGGCCAGCTGGTGGCGGACGCTATGGAGAAGGTTTCCAATGATGGCGTTATTACCATTGAAGAGTCTAAGACCATGAAAACGGAGCTGGACCTGGTAGAAGGTATGCAGTTTGACAGAGGATATATTTCTGCCTATATGGCAACAGATATGGAAAAGATGGAAGCAGTTCTGGATGATCCCTATATCCTGATTACGGACAAGAAGATTGCCAATATCCAGGAGATTCTGCCTCTTTTGGAGCAGCTGGTACAGTCTGGCAAGAAGCTTTTGATAATTGCGGAGGATATTGAGGGCGAGGCTTTGACCACCCTGATCGTAAACAAACTGCGTGGTACCTTCACTGTCGTGGGCGTAAAGGCTCCCGGCTACGGCGACAGAAGAAAAGAGATGCTGCGTGATATCGCTATTCTCACCGGCGGACAGGTGATTTCTGAGGAGCTGGGTCTGGAGCTCAAAGATGCCACCATGGATATGCTGGGCCGTGCAAAGTCTGTGAAGGTACAGAAAGAAAATACGGTAATCGTAGATGGTGCCGGAGAGCGGGCTGAGATCGATGCCAGAATTTCCCAGATTCGCAATCAGATCGAGGAGACCACCTCTGACTTTGACAGAGAGAAATTGCAGGAGCGTCTGGCTAAGCTGGCCGGAGGCGTAGCAGTGATCCGGGTAGGCGCTGCCACCGAGACTGAGATGAAAGAGGCGAAGCTGCGCATGGAGGATGCTCTGGCAGCCCCCAGAGCAGCCGTGGAAGAGGTCATTATCGCCGGCGGCGGTTCCGCAGATATCCATGCGGCTAAGGAAGTGGAGAAGCTTCTGGATACCACAGAGGGTGACGAGAGAACTGGCGTAAAGGTAATCTTAAAGGCTCTGGAGTCTCCGCTGTATCACATTGCAGCCAACGCAGGTCTGGAGGGCGCTGTGATTATCAATAAGGTACGGGAGTCTGAGCCGGGTGTTGGCTTTGATGCTCTGAAGGAGGAGTATGTGAACATGGTAGAGGCAGGAATTCTGGACCCGGCCAAGGTGACCAGAAGTGCTCTGCAAAATGCGACCAGCGTGGCGGCTACTCTGTTGACTACCGAGAGCTGCGTGGCAAACATTAAGGAAGAAGCACCCGCTATGCCCGCAGGTGGTGGCGGAATGGGTATGATGTAAGCCCTGAAAAAAGGTTAAAGCAAGAAAGTAATAGGGAAGAGGGGTATATGGCCTGGATATCGGATCTAGGGTCATATGCCTCTCTTTTATGATGGTGGGCAAAAAAAGAAACATCCCAGAATATTTGGCTGTGATGAAAAAAACAGCTGGTGCTGGAGGACAGGTTGAGATATAATTAATATATAGTAGGAAAAAACAGATTAAATAGGGTGGAGGTAATGAGAAAAATATGCAGGATGAATATTTAGAACAAATTGTAAGGGCAAACAAAGAGACAGGAGGCGGGCTGTCAAAGGGGCTTTTTGCAGCAGCAGTTTTTTTTGCGGCCATAGGTCTTTTGCTTTACTGGCCGGCGATTGTACTTGCCATCGCGGCTGGTGTAGCTACCTGGGTTGTCAACAACAAGAAGAGTCAGGAATATGAATACCTTTACGTTAATGGAGAGCTGGATATTGATGTGGTAAAGAGCTGGAAGCGTAAGCGTCTGGGAAACTTTCAGATGGAGCAGCTGGAGTGTATGATGCCAAAGGAGTCCCTTCGCCTGGAGGGCTATAAGGGCAGGGTGAAGAAAAGTGTGGATGCCACCACTGGATCTACGGGGCAGCCCATATTTGCCATGTTGTTTAAACAAGATCAGGGGTATGTGCAGGTTTGGGTGGAGCCGGAGGAGGAGCTCATGGCAATTTTCCGCCGGACGGTACCCAGTAAAATTTTGAATTGACAGGAACCGACATTTTTGTTATGATAGAAAAACTATATATATGTGACTTGGGAAATGGGTGTCAGTAGCTTTTTCAACAAAATTCAGGTGAGAAAGAGAGGAAAGAGGAAATGGGTATGATTATTGGAGAAGGGATTACCTTTGATGATGTGCTGCTTGTGCCGGCATACTCTGAGGTGATTCCCAACCAGGTTGATTTATCCACATTTTTGACCAAAACAGTAAAGCTGAACATTCCGATGATGAGCGCCGGTATGGATACCGTTACAGAGCACCGCATGGCTATCGCTATGGCACGCCAGGGTGGCATTGGGATTATTCACAAGAATATGACGATTGAGCAGCAGGCGGAGGAGGTAGACAAAGTAAAGCGTTCTGAGAACGGCGTGATCACAGATCCCTTTTACCTGTCTCCAGAGCATACCCTGGCGGAGGCCAACGAGCTTATGGCCAAATTCCGTATTTCCGGTGTACCCATTACCCAGGGGCGCAAGCTGGTAGGGATTATTACCAATCGTGATTTAAAATTCGAGACGGATTTCTCCAAGAAAATCAAAGAGTCCATGACCTCCGAGAATCTGGTTACAGCGAAGGAGGGCATCACCCTGGAGGAAGCTAAGGCCATATTGGCAAAAGCCAGAAAAGAAAAGCTTCCGATTGTGGATGACGCGTTTAATCTGAAGGGCTTAATCACCATTAAGGATATTGAAAAGCAAATTAAATACCCCTTATCGGCCAAGGACGCCAAGGGACGTCTGTTGTGCGGCGCAGGGGTGGGAATCACGGCCAATGTACTGGAGCGTGTGGAAGCCCTGGCAAAGGCCCAGGTGGATGTAATTGTGCTGGATTCCGCCCATGGACATTCTGCCAATGTGATTCGCTGTGCGAAAATGGTCAAGGAGGCATTTCCGGATCTGCCAGTGATCGCTGGCAATGTGGCTACAGGGGATGCCACCCGGGCTCTGATTGAGGCTGGGGTGGATGCTGTGAAGGTAGGTATCGGACCGGGGTCTATTTGTACTACCCGTGTAGTATCAGGCATTGGTGTTCCGCAGATTACAGCTATTATGGACTGCTATGAGGTGGCGAAGGAGTACGGCATTCCTGTTATTGCAGATGGCGGCATTAAGTATTCCGGGGATATGACCAAGGCCATTGCAGCAGGCGCCAATGTATGTATGATGGGAAGCATTTTCGCTGGCTGTGATGAATCTCCGGGTACCTTTGAACTGTATCAGGGAAGAAAGTATAAGGTATACCGGGGGATGGGCTCTATTGCGGCTATGGAAAATGGCAGTAAGGATCGCTATTTCCAGCAGGATGCCAAGAAGCTGGTTCCCGAGGGCGTGGAGGGCCGAGTGGCCTACAAGGGGACGGTGGAAGACACCATCTTCCAGCTTATGGGAGGCCTGCGTTCTGGTATGGGATACTGCGGTACCTCCACGGTGGAGATGCTGAAAACCCAGGGCAGATTTATCAAGATTTCTGCCGCCTCATTGAAGGAAAGCCATCCCCATGATATTCATATTACCAAGGAAGCGCCTAACTACAGCGTGGATGAGTAGAGAAAGCTAAGAGAGGATGCCGCAAAATCAGCAGAAATGGTTGGTTTTGCGGCGTTTTGCTTTTGTGTAGGTTTGTGCTGAGTAGAGGAAAAGGATTTGGGAGGAAAGGGGATGTAGGCATCATGGAGGAAATTCGTTTAAATAAGTATCTCAGTGAAAAGGGCATTTGTTCCCGCAGGGAGGCGGATCGACTGATTGAGCAGGGCCGGGTCACGGTGGATGGCCGGGTGGCTGACATGGGAATGAAGGTGCGTGAGGATCAGGTGATCTGCGTGGGGAACAGGCAGGTAGGAGGCACAACCCGGCCAGTGCTTCTGGCTGTGAATAAACCTGTGGGAGTAGTCTGTACCACGGATAAGCGGGAGCGGCGGAATATTGTGGATTTTGTGGGCTATCCGGAGCGGATTTACCCCATTGGACGGCTGGACAAGGATTCCCAAGGGCTGATTCTAATGACCAACCAGGGAGAACTGGTGAATCAGATCCTGAAAGCCTCCAACCATCATGAAAAGGAATATTTGGTCCGGGTAAATAAGCCGGTGACAGAGGCTTTTTTGGAGCAAATGCGAAAAGGGGTTTCCATCCGAAAGGAGGAGAAAGGAAAGGTACTTTTGGATGCGGTGACCCGGCCTTGCGTGGTGGAGCGCATGGGAAAGCAGAGGTTTCGCATTATTCTGACCCAGGGGCTGAACAGGCAGATCCGGCGCATGTGTGAAGCTTTAGGGTATCGGGTGGAGGAGCTTCGCCGGGTGCGGGTATTGAATATTCAGCTGCGGGGCCTGCCTCAGGGACGTTACCGGGAGGTGACCAGGGAGGAATATGCCCAGCTCTTGGAGCTTTTAGGGTCTGGTTAAGACTTTTTGGGGCCTATAGGCAAGCATCATGGGTGGAATGTGGAAAATAATATTGTTCATAAAGTAGTGACAGATTGGAAAAAACATGGTATATTGAAAGGGAGAGGAAAGAAAGGGGAAAATATAATAGAAAAGGATTGACTGGCTATGAGGACAGGCGGTTTGAAGATTGACGAGCGCAGGCAAAAGATATTGAGTATACTGAATCGGGACGGACAGGTAAAGGTCAATCAGCTGAGCAGGGATTTGGGAACCAGCGTAGTGACTATCCGCAGTGATCTGGCGGCCCTGGAGCGGGATGGATATCTGGAGAGAACCTCCGGAGGAGCGGTGCAGACGGTGAATAATTTTTACCATCTGGATTTTCGCTTTCGGACCCAACAAAATTTGCAACCCAAAAAGGAGATTGCAGCGGGAGTTTCCAGTCTGGTGCATGACGGAGAGACTTTATTTATCAATTCTGGGACTACCACCTATTTTACGGCGGTGGAGCTGAAAAAAAATAAGAACCTGAATATTGTGACCAACTCTCTGACGGTGGCCGTAGAGCTGGGGAGCTTCCCCACCTTCCGGGTATTTCTGCTAGGAGGAGAGATCAATGCCCAGTATTCCTTTACCTATGGAAACGAGGTGCTGAATCAGCTGCGCAGGTATAAGGCGGATAAAGCTATATTGTCCATGGACGGACTGGACCCAGAGATGGGACTGACCACCTATCACGCGGAGGAGGCAGAGGTGGACCGGGTTATGATGGAGAGGGCTCGACAGATAATCGTGGCCGCAGACGCCAGCAAATTCGGCCATGAGAGTTTTTCTCAGGTGGGTGATTTGAATCATATCCATACCTGGGTGACAAACAAGGAGATTTTACCGGAGAGCTGTGAGCAGGTACGCCGGCACGGGCTGGAGGTGCTGGTCTGCTGAAATGCATTGATGGAAAGAGAGTGGACTGGAAAGATATGGAAGAAGAAAGCAGGCAGGGAGCAGTTTTGAGCTTCCTGCTTTTTTGAATGCCAAGAAATCTATCTGTGGGCCCAAAGGAAAAGCCCGCCAAAGGGCGGGCCTATTCCATGGATTTTTCGGAATCCTCCTGATGTTGCGGTTTCAGGAATATCCGTTGGGAAAATGTGTTATCTATGCAGTAACAGTAGAAAGGGAATCATAACCTTCTGCTGCTGCAAGCAAAGAATACTGCACCGTCCCTTAGGAAGTATGCTTTATTTTCCAGCGTGAAGATCATCCCAGGCTTTCCGGACAGCCCCAATCATCTCATCCACCATGGCGGCTCTGTCAGCAGCCTTTACTACACCGCTGGAGGAACCAGTAGCCTCGGCTCCGGCAAAGATGACACGATATACATCATCCCCGTTGCTAATGCCTGCTCCCTGAAGGACTAGAATGTGAGGATTTTGGGATTTTACCGCCTGAATGGAGGCGGATACATAATCCATGTCGCTGGTCTTGCCGGTACCGATAAGCTCGGAGGGCTCAGGAACAATAATGTCTGGTCCCAGGCAGGCGATGGCTTTGGCCTCAGCTATGGAATCGGCGCAGACAATGGTTATCAGGCCTACTTCCTTTGCACGCTTGATGGTCTGGTACAGAACGGGAAGGGGAACCGGCTTTTCACAGTGATTAAGCATAACGCCCTGGGCGCCTGCAGCCTTGATGGATTCCGGCAAAATATCAGCCAGACCTCGTCCAATGGGCAGTGGGTCCATATGGGGAGCAAATACATGGATATGCTCTGTGGCCTCGCTGACACGGCGGATGTCTGCCACTGGTGTGGTGTAGATAATGTCCACATCATATTTGGCGGAGGCGGCATCAGCTATCTTGGCCAGCTCCAGAATATCATCTCCATACAGATAGGATTTGGGTCCGATCTCAAAAAAAGGCGGTTTTATTTTTAAACGTTGTCTCATGGCTTCCTCCATTTCTATGTAAGATTTTATCTGTTTTCAGTATAGAGCATATTTTCTGGAAAGTCAATATTATTTTCTTTTAACTTTCGTATTGATTTCTATTAAAAAAGGTGATAGAATAAAAACGGAAAGCTAAAGAAATAAAAAGAAAGCTGAGAGGGAAAGGAGGAGGCATGAACCAGGAAGCGTTGAAACGAGGAAAAGAGGCATTTGCCATTGAGAAAAAGGCGGTACAGGATGCCCTGGATTATATGGATTTTGAAGCTTTTGAGAAAGCTGTGGATCTGCTGGCCAAGGCGCCCCGGATCGGGACCAGCGGCTGTGGACATTCGGGAATCGCCTGCATGCATATGGCTCACCTGATGTGTTGCATGGAGCGGCCCGCCCGCTTTATTTCACCGGCGGAGGCTGTTCATGGAGCTCTGGGATTTATGCAGAAGGGGGATGTGATGGTGTTGGCATCCCGGGGAGGAAAGACCAAGGAGCTGTTGCCCATTCTGGATATTTGCAAGAAAAAGGGAGCAGCGGTTATCTCCATTACGGAGAAGATGGATTCGCCGTTAGCCCAGGGAGCGGATGTGGTATTGCCCATGCATGTGGAGTTGGAGACAGACAAGTATAATAGTCAGGGGACCAGCAGCTTTCTTGCGGTGAATGTGATTTTCGATGCTCTCCAGGCGGCGCTCATAGAGGAAACGGGATATGTAAATGAGCAGTTTGCGCTGATTCATCCCGGCGGTGCCGTAGGGGAGAGACTGAATCAGGGAAAGTAAAAGTACATAGGGACACTGGCCGGATGGGCCGGAGTGGATTTCTGGTTTTACGGCTTATATTTAGATAAGAAATGGAGGAATTACAATGGAGTTTAAGGTTTATCAGAAGGAATTAGAGGTACAGTCCAGGGGTTGGATTCCCACCTTCCATGATTTGTCCAAGGAGATCATGGAGATCGTGAAGGAGTCAGGCGTGGTGAACGGCACCTGCTGCATCGCATCTCATCATACCACCTGCTCTGTGATGGTACAGGAGTGCTCTCATGATATTGACAGCTTTGATCTGGAGTATTTGCAGCATGACCTGCTGGACATTATGCGGAAAATGATTCCGGATTTTGCAGAAGAGCATCAGTATCGTCATCCGGGTCCTGTTCATGCACAGTTCGGCCGCTATGTAAATGAGCCGGGAGATTACACCAGCATGAATACCGATGGCCATCTGCGCAGCGTATTCTTTGGGAGAAGCGAGACCATGACCATCAAGGATGGCGTGCTGGACGGTGGCGAGTTCGCACATATCTATTTCATTGACTGGGATCATGTAAGAGCAAGACGCAGACAGGTAAATGTAACCGTTATGGGAACCACCGAGTCTGTAGGTGACCGCAAGTGGAAGGACGGTGCGGTGATCAATACCCTGCGGAAATATACTGACGAGGAAAAGGCTTACATGCAGCAGTTTGATTTGCAGCAGAAGCGGTAATAGGGATTTTAAAATGAGAGGGCGTCTGGGCGTCCTCTTGTTTTTTTGTGTGAAAATAGCCAAAGCGGAACTTTTTGTCCTCTGCTGGGGATTTCTCATTGACAAGTCTTTTGCCTGGGCGATATAGTATAGGTAGAATATAAATTCAGGAGGGTGATGGAAATGGAGGACAAGAGGGTACAGATAGAAGAGGGAAGGACCATACTTGGTATTGAGTTGGGCTCCACTCGGATCAAGGCAGTTTTGATTGATGAAACCCATACGCCTGTGGCGTCCGGCAGTCATGAGTGGGAGAACCGGCTGGAAAATGGGATTTGGACCTATTCCCTGACAGATATCTGGGAGGGATTGAAGGGCTGCTACAAAAGTTTGGCAGAGGATGTGAAGAATACTTATGGGGTGGAGCTGACCCGGGTGGGAGCCATGGGTGTCAGCGCCATGATGCATGGCTATATGGCCTTTGATGAGAAGGGAGAGCTTTTGGTCCCATTTCGTACCTGGCGCAATACCATGACGGGAAAAGCGGCGGCGGAGCTGACAGAGCTGTTTCAGTTTAATATTCCGGAGCGCTGGAGCATTTCTCACCTGTATCATGCTGTGCTGGAGCAGGAGGAGCATGTGCCCCAGATTGCTTATCTGACAACCCTGGCTGGGTATATCCATTGGAAGTTGACAGGAAAAAAGGTGCTGGGGATTGGGGATGCCTCCGGGATGTTCCCAGTGGATTCCAAGACTATGACATATCGGCAGGATATGCTGGACAAGTTTGACGCCCATGTGTCCTCTTATGGGTTCCCCTGGAAGATAGGGCAGCTACTGCCCCAGGTGTTGGTGGCCGGTGAGGATGCCGGCGTGCTCACCCAGGAGGGGGCAAGGCTTCTTGATCCATCCGGACGTCTGGAGGCAGGGGTTTCTCTGTGTCCGCCGGAGGGAGACGCAGGGACTGGCATGGCGGCTACCAACAGCGTGGCAAAGCGCACGGGAAATGTGTCCGCGGGTACCTCCATTTTTGTGATGGCTGTGCTGGAGCATGAGCTTGCCAAGCTGCACAGGGAAATTGATATGGTGACCACCCCGGATGGCTCTCCTGTAGCTATGGTGCACGCCAATAACTGTACCTCGGATCTCAATGCCTGGGTGGGACTTTTCCGGGAATTCTCTCAGGCCGCAGGGCTTGCCATGGACGGAGATAAGCTGTATGGGATGCTGTACAACAAAGCCCTGGAGGGAGATGCAGACTGTGGAGGGCTTTTGTCCTATGGATATTATTCCGGAGAGTTTATCACCGGCATGGAGGAGGGACGTCCCCTGTTTGTCCGCAAGCCCGATGCCAACTTTAATTTGGCAAACTTTATGCGGGCTCATTTATTTACAGCCCTGGGCGTGGTAAAAATCGGAATGGATATTCTGGCTGACGAGCAGGTGGGGCTTGACAGCCTGCTGGGACACGGTGGTCTGTTTAAGACAAAGGGTGTGGGACAGCGGATGATGGCGGCGGCCATGAATACACCGGTGTCTGTAATGGAGACAGCTGGAGAGGGCGGACCCTGGGGCATGGCTCTTTTGGCTGCCTATGCAAAGAACCGGGCAGCGCAGGAAAGTCTGCCAGAATATTTGAGCAAGCGGGTATTTGCAGACGCAGCTGGCAGCTGTGTGGAGCCCAATGACAAGGATGTGGCAGGCTTTGAGGCCTTTATGGTCCAGTATCGGGCCGGGCTGGCTGTGGAAAGGGCAGCTGTAGACCATTTGCGGTAATTTTGATACAGGAGGAATTTGAAATTGGGTACTTACTACAAACATAAAAAAACCGAGAGCATAAAGGTGCCATATTCCTTTCAGTGTGAACAGTGTATGAAAAACAGCGGTTCCCTTATGGCCACCATCTCTGGCATGGAAGCAGAGCTTAACAGCAATTTTAAGGAGCTGGATGGAGAGAAGGTGGAGAAGTTAAATACCATGGCCCACACAAACCTGGTGCGGGCTGTGAAGGAGGCCCACCGCAATGCCACGGAAAAGCAGATATATTCCTTGGCCTTTCAGGATGAATGTCCCCATTGCCATAAGCCCCAGTCCTGGGCAGTCAGCGGTATGAAAAATGAAATGTTCAGCACGCCCATTGTCTGTGTAATCCTTGGCATTATCCTGGGAGTGGGATGCTATTTCTTTTCAGGAGTGGAAAACAGCCTGACCATTGCCCTGATTGCAGCGGGCATTTGCTTCCTGGTAGGGATTGGAAGCCTTATTCTGAATATTGCCAAGGTAAGCAGTAAAAAGAGGCAGACAGCTGTTTGCAATCAGAAGAATAAACCAGTTATCGAATGGAGCGCTGTGCAGAATATTCTAGACGAAGGCTAAGGAGAGAGACTTCCATTTTTAAAAAGTAGGAAAAATGGTGGCAGGGTGTAAAATCCCTGCTGCTTTTTAGGAGGTTGGAATAGATCACGGGACAAGCAAAACCATTTTGAATAGGAGAAGGAAAAACAAAAAAGATAATCGAACATATGTTTGATTATCTTTTTGAACACTTTATTATACTCAATCATAAAAACCTTTATTTTATACGGGTTTTCGAAAGCTGAAAAAGGGACTTGAACCCTCGACCTACGCATTACGAGTGCGTCGCTCTACCAACTGAGCTATTTCAGCTTGCACTTATCAGCAATCGATATTATAATATATTTGTTTGCTTTTGTAAAGAAAAATCAATAAAAAATTGTAAAAAGTTTTTGGATTTTAGGAATCCAGGTTAAAAGGAGCGAGAAGGAAAATGAAAAAGTGGATAGGTGGTCTCTTTGCGGTTGTGCTGGCAGGATGTGTGCTGTCCTTTGCAGGTTGTGCCGGAGGGACGGAGGATGAGCAGGAGGAGATTTCTGCGCAGCCTAGTCAGGACGAGGAAGCCCAGGGAGAGGAGAGGGACTCTGGGACGGAGGATTTAGAGGGGAATGGCACAGGAGAGGAGTCCAGGGCACAGGGAGCTGGGGAGGAGCAGGAGAATCCTGAGACAGAGGAAGCTTTGGCACGGGAGAACCAGGGAACGGTAAGCTTGGAGGCGCCGGAGATGGTGTATGCCACGGATCGCGTCAATGTGCGGACAGGGATGTCCACGGAAGCAGATATTTTAAAAACGGTTTCCCGCCGGACGGCCATGACTCGCATGGGATATAGCCAGGATGGGAGCTGGAGCCAAGTGACGTTGGAGGGGGAGACGGGCACCTACTTTGTGTCTTCTCAGTACCTGACCACGGAGGAGCCAAAGACAAGTGGACTTTTGGTGGCCCTGGACGCAGGGCATCAGGCAAAGGGAAACAGCGAAAAGGAGCCCATTGGCCCGGGAGCCGCGGAGTCCAAGGCCAAAGTGGCCGGAGGTACCTCTGGGGTGGTCAGTGGTCTAAAGGAATATGAGTTGACTCTCCAGGTGACTCTCCAGGTGCGGGAGGAACTGGAGGCAAGAGGGTATGAGGTGCTTATGATCCGGGAGACCAACGATGTGAATATCAGCAATGCCGAGCGGGCAGCCCTGGCCAATGAGGCAGGGGCAGATGCCTTTGTGCGCATTCATGCCAATGGGGCGGAGAACAGCAGTGCCAACGGCATTATGACCATCTGTCCCACAGCCAGTAATCCATATACGCCAGGCATTTATCAGGACAGCCGCAATCTGGCCGATGCGGTGTTAAATCATATGCTGACTACCACAGGAGCGGCCAGCAAAGGGGTGTGGGAGACGGACACCATGAGTGGTATCAACTGGTGCACTGTGCCAGTGACCATTGTGGAGATGGGATTTATGACAAATCCGGACGAAGACAGAAAAATGGCAGATGCCACATACCAGAGCCAGCTGGTGCAGGGGATCTGCGATGGGCTGGATGAGTATTTTGGCCTTTCCCAATAAGGCCGTCAACATCTGCCAGGGAAGCTTCAAAAATACGGGGAGACAGGCTATTCTATCCGGATTTGGCACATTTTCATGGCAGCCAGAGCTGTCTCATGGCTTTCTGGTGTCACACCGGCGCAGCAGGAGCTGTCTACAGTGATAGGAACCTCCGGAAAGAATGCCTTAAGCAGCAGGGCATTGGAAATCACACAGATATCTGTGCACAGTCCTATAATATGAAGGGATGCAATGCCCTCCGGATAGGTTTCCTGGAGAAAAGAAGGGAGATCTCTGGAGCCGAAGGTCAGCTTGTTTAAAATGGCGGCGCCTTTGGCTTGGCAGGCTTCCTCAATGGCAGGAGCCAGCTGCCAGCCTGGGGTGCCCTCTATACAGTGAGGCACGGGGAGATTTTTCCCTTCCTGGGTGGTAAGATAGGTTTCCGAATGGGTGTCCCGGGTGCAGATGATATCTCCCGCAAAGGCGTGGATTTTATCCACCACTTGGGGAACGATGGATATTGCCTCTGGAGTGCCTAGAGCCCCATCAATAAAATCATTCTGCATGTCTACCACAAGTAAAATGTCTTTCATAAATAATCCCTCTTTTCTTTGAATTTAAATTAATGCCAGGGCAGCCAAGCCACCAGCATATTTTCCATTTCCTGCGTTAGCTGCCCCAGATCAGGATTGCGTATCATGGTCAGGACCAGCAGAAGAAAGCCAAAAATAATCATCAGCCCAGTGAGAAGGGCGATAAGCAATGCAGGGAGCAAAAGACTCCTTTTGGGCTGATGGGGGGGTTGCAGTAGCCTTTGGGCTCCAAGGATACAAAATGGTGCAGGAGAGGCCAAAATCAGGTAGACCCCTATGGACATTAGGATCAGCGAGCCGGAGAACATATCCATAGAGACTTCCCCGGCGGTAGAGTTTCCACTGGAGACCAGCACAGACAGGGCGTTATTGATAAAATGGAACAGAGCCGGGTAAAACAGGTTGTGGGTTTTTTGCATCACAAAGGAAAGACCCATGCCCAGTAGGGCTGTGGGAAGGAATCGATAAGGGTCCAAGTGGAAAATTCCGAAAATGATTCCCATACTGAGAACCACCACAAAGGTGCTGCGAATATTTCCAAAGGTATACTGAATCACGCCCCGGTGCACCGCCTCCTCACAGATAGGGGGCAGGATGGCCACAATGAAAAAAGTAATGATGACGGGTGTGGTGGAAAAAACGCTGTTCATACCATTGCTCACATCGCGGAAGCCCTGGGGAAAGAAATACATCAGGATCAGGGTGGAGAGGAGCGTGATAAGATAGGTGCCCAGCCAGGTGAGCACGGTTCCGAAAAAGCCCCTCCAGGTAGGCCGCTTTATGGGAAATATCTGCCGTATATCCTGTCGCAGGGCCCATGCGCCTAAAAGGGCTGTGCCCAGAAGTAGCAGCTCCGTTAACGCCAGCCCCAGCATACCAAGAAAATATTGCATGGGGGCAGCTACAAACACCATAAGAATGAGGATAACTATAAAGAATACGATTCCCTGCCAGGGCCTGGAGGGCTTTCGATAGTTATCCATAAATTCCTGGGGATAGGTAGAGCGGTTGGCCTGTGTAGGCCCTTCATAGGGAGATGGAGAATAAGGGTTCATAAATATTCCGTCCTTTAGCTTTTTGTTTCCTTATATGTTACAATTATTTTCTACAAAAAACAATGGAATACGAAAGATTCATTAAAATTTCATGAAATATCTTTAAAATCCAAAGAATAAATGGTATGATTTGGGTGGAGGTAGCATATGATAGCGATCATTGATTACGATGCGGGCAATTTAAAAAGTGTGGAAAAGGCCCTGGTGTCTTTGGGAGAACAAGTGGTGGTCAGCAGAGACAGGGATACGATTAGAAAGGCAGATAAGGTGATTCTACCGGGAGTGGGCGCTTTTGGAGATGCCATGGAAAAGCTTCATGCCTACGGACTGGTGCCAGTAATTCATGATGTGGTGGAAAAGGGAACCCCTTTTTTAGGGATCTGCCTGGGATTGCAGCTTTTGTTTTCCCGCAGTGAAGAGAACCCTGGGGTGGAGGGACTGGGGATCCTAAAGGGAGAGATCTTAAGGATTCCTGATAAGGAAGGCCTAAAAATCCCCCATATTGGCTGGAATTCCCTGGATTTACAAAATCATGGGCGGCTGTTTCAGGGGCTTAGTGGGACGCCCTATGTGTATTTTGTCCACTCCTATTATCTGAAGGCCCATGAGCCGGAGATTGTGCGGGCTGTGACCGATTACAGCGTTTCCATCCATGCCTCTGTGGAAAAGGGGAATGTGTTCGCCTGTCAGTTCCATCCGGAGAAGAGCAGCCAGGTGGGGCTTAAAATTTTGGAAAATTTTTCTAATCTTTCTTAGATGAATGGTACCCTTTCTTAACAGGGGAACGCGTTTTGAGAGAGGATAGCTCAGGGATACAGGGGAGGAAATGGAAGATGTTTACCAAACGGATAATTCCCTGCCTGGATGTGCACAACGGCCGGGTGGTGAAGGGAGTGAATTTTGTAAATCTGCGGGATGCAGGAGATCCGGTGGAGATTGCAGCGGCCTATGACAAGGCTGGGGCGGATGAGGTGGTGTTTTTGGATATTACCGCCTCCTCGGATGCCAGAAATACGGTGGTGGATATGGTGCGTCGGGTGGCGGAGAAGGTGTTTATTCCCTTTACTGTAGGCGGCGGCATCCGGACGGTGGAGGACTTTCGCATGCTTTTGCGGGAGGGAGCGGATAAAATTTCCGTGAACACAGCTGCCATTTTGCGGCCGGAGCTGATTTCGGAGGCAGCAGATAAGTTTGGCAGCCAGTGTGTGGTGGTGGCCATTGACGCTAAGCGGCGGCCTGATGGCAGCGGCTGGAATATCTACAAAAACGGCGGTCGGGTGGATATGGGCATAGATGCGGTGGAGTGGGCCAGAAAGGCGGACAGACTGGGAGCAGGGGAAATTCTACTGACCAGCATGGATTGTGACGGCACCAAGACAGGTTACGATCTGGAGCTTACCCGAACCATTGCTGAGGAGGTGTCTATCCCTGTGATAGCTTCCGGTGGAGCGGGAACCATGGAGCATTTTCGGGACGCTCTCACTCTGGGACGTGCGGACGCTGTTCTGGCAGCTTCCCTATTTCACTATAAGGAAATGGAAATTATGGATTTAAAAGAATATTTGCACCAGCAGGGAGTGCCGGTGCGGATATAAAAGAAAAATACAAAGGAGAGATTGTCATGGGAATGATTCAAAATGACTGGTTGGAGCCCTTAAAGGGAGAATTCCAAAAGCCTTACTATGTGAAGCTGTATCAATTTGTACGGGAGGAGTATGCCAGCAAGAAAATTTTTCCGCCCTCAGAAGATATTTTCAACGCCTTTCATCTCACGCCCCTTCATGAGGTAAAGGTGGTTATCCTGGGGCAGGACCCCTATCACAATGACGGACAGGCCCACGGGTTGTGCTTTTCTGTAAAGCCCGATGTGGCAGTTCCCCCTTCGCTGGTAAATATTTACCAGGAGCTTCACGATGACTTGGGCTGTGCCATTCCCAACAACGGATATCTCACCAAGTGGGCAAAGCAGGGAGTGCTGATGTTGAATACGGTGCTGACAGTCCGGGCCCACCAGGCGAATTCCCATCGGGGTATGGGGTGGGAGGAATTTACAGATGCGGCCATCCGGGTTTTGGATGAGCAGGATCGGCCTATTGTGTTTATTCTCTGGGGAAGCCCGGCGCAAAAAAAGGCGTCCATGCTGCACAATCCCAATCACTTGATTTTGAAGGCCCCTCATCCAAGCCCTCTGTCCGCTTACCGGGGATTTTTTGGCAGCAAACCCTTTAGCAAGACCAATCAATTTCTGGAGGAGCATGGAGTAACGCCCATTGACTGGCAGATTGAAAACGTATGATGATAATACAACTCCTCTTGCCCTAAATCAAACCCAGGCTTCGCAGAAGATAGAGCCAACCGGTGAGAGTAAAGGCGCTTAAGAGGGTGGTAAGCATCACGGCCGCGGAGGTGAAACTGCCTTCGTGGCCCATATTTTTGGCCATAATATAGCAGCTGACCGTGGTGGGAGAGCCCAGCATCACCAGAATGGCCACCAGGTAGCTTTCCCGAAAACCCAGGGCAATGGCGATGGGAAGAAAAAGACAGGCCAGGCCGATAAGCTTAAGGATGCCGGCCAGCATCACCGAGCCTAAGCCGGACAGGGCCTTTTTCAGATCAAAGGAGGCTCCCATGGCCATAAGTCCCAGGGGGGTTGCCAGAACAGAAAGGTTATTGGCGGTTTTAAGGAGAATCTGGGGCCGGGGAAGCTTAAAGACGGACCAGATAAGTCCCACCACAATGCCCAGGATAATGGGATTGGTCAGAATTTCCCGTCCGGTTTTTATAAGTAGCTGGCGGTTAAGCTTCCCTCGCTCTGGTTGAAAAAAGGAGAGAACCAGTACCGCCATAATATTGTACAGAGGCACGGAGCCAATGATCATCAGGGGAGCCATGCCTGCATTTCCGTAGATGTTCTGAATAAAGGCAATGCCTAAAATGGCGGCACTGCTTCGGTAGGCAGCCTGGATAAACTCCCCCTGGATGCTTTTGTTTTTTATAAAGAGGGATAAAACAGCGGCCAGGCTGATGGAGAGCAGGGTGACCAAAAAGCAGAACAGGACAAAAGAGGTGTCCCAGACCTGGTAAAAATCCGCCCCGGAGATATCCAGGAAAAGGAGGACCGGCAGGGCGGCCTTAAATACGAATTGGTTCAGGCGGCGAATAAGAGCTTCGTCAAATAGGCCAATGCGCCGGAAGAACAGGCCCATAAGCATGGTAAAAAAGACAGGGATGGTTGCGTTGAGACTGAATATTAGGTTTTCCATAGCTAGCTTCTTCCTTATATCATGTGATGTTATTTAAAAATTTCTTTTTATTATTTTCTCTCAGATAGTTTTCATCATAAGTGTAGAAAATACACTTGTCAATTAGTATATACTCCCAAATAACTAGACAAAATTCCGGCAAAATGCATAAAAACACAGGGCAAAAAAGAAAAGTTGTTGACATCATACCTTGGGGGGGTAAAATGTGTTTAGCGTTAAACCCTGCTTCTTTGTCCCATATTTATGTTTTCAGGAACAAAGAGCACCATGCAACAAATCCATGAAGGAGGAAAGAGTTTTTATGAAAAAGAAATTTTTAGCGCTTGTACTGACCATGGCTATGGCCTGTGCTCTGGCAGCCTGCGGCGGATCGCCTAAGGAGGAGACTGCTCCTGCAAATCAGGAGACAAAAGAGAGCGAGGAGGAAAAAGCCCCCCAGGAGGAGGAAAAGGCCCCCAGTGAGGAAGGAGCAGACCTTTCCAATTTGGTTATCGGATATTCCGAGTATGCTACATACAATGACTGGCGTGTGGCCCATGCCAATAACATTCAGGACGCCATCAAGGAAGCAGGTTGGACCTGCATTTTCGACGATGCTCAGGATGACCAGGAGAATCAGATTAAAGCTCTCCGGAACTTTATCTCCCAGGATGTGGATGTGATTGTTATTAGCCCGGCTACGGCTACCGGCTGGGACACGGTACTTCAGGAGGTTTACGATGCAGGAATCCCGGTCATCGTTACCGATCGTACCATCAATGTGAGCAATGAGGACTTTGTGGACAGCTATATTCTTCCCCAGGCCCATGAAGAGGCAGCCAATGAGCTGTGTACTTGGCTGGGTGAATATATGACTTCACTGGAGCGGGGAGAGGACGAGCTGAATGTGGCGATTCTCCAGGGAACCATCGGTGGAGATTCCGAGATTGCCCGTACCAACGCCATTCACAACTGGTGTGATGCCAATCCCAACTACAAGATTGTTCTGGAGCAGACAGGAAACTACACCCGGGCTGAGGGACAGGAGGTTATGGAGTCCTTCTTAAAGAGCGGCACAAAAATTGACATTCTCTATTCTGAGAATGACGATATGTCCCTGGGTGCCATTGAAGCCATTAAAGCCGCAGGTTTGAAGCCTGGGGAGGACATTGTGATTATTTCCTTTGACGGAACCAAGGCAGGCTTTGAGGCCATGGTGGAGGGTCATATTAACTGTATCAAGGAGTGTACACCATTCGTGGACGATCATCTGGCTGACACCATTACGGCCATTATGAACGGAGAAGAGGTGGAGAAGGTGATTTACATGAGTGATGGCTTATTCCCACAGGAGACAGCAGCAGAAAATGTGGATTCCCGTGTGTACTAAGAGCATGGTGTAAGTCAAACAGCAATGGCCGGTACAGAGTTAAGTGAAAGGTTTGGCTCTGTGCTGGCCCTTTTCTAATATGGAAAACATGACCAAAGAACAGGTGTGAAAGGAGGGAATCGCAGGTGGAGCAGGAGAGGAACATCATTGATATGACGGGCATTTCCAAAACCTTTAATGGAGTGAAGGCGCTGGATAATGTGCATCTCTCTCTGAAAAAGGGAAGCATCCACGCGCTGATGGGGGAAAATGGAGCGGGAAAATCCACCCTGATTCGGGTGTTGACCGGAGCTTATCCCTTTGAATCGGGAAGAATTCTGGTGGATGGACAGGATGTGGTGAACACTTCGCCGGAGATGGCACAGAAAAACGGGATCAGCACGGTTTATCAGGAGGTAAATCTGTGTCCCAATCTGTCTGTGGCGGAGAACCTGTTTATCGGACGGGAGCCCAGAAAATGGGGGATGATTGACTGGAAGACCATGAACCGGAATGCAGACAAAATTTTGGAGGATCTGGATATTCATCTGGATGTGACCATTCCGCTGGAGAGCTATTCTGTAGCCATTCAGCAGATGGTAGCCATTGCCAGGGCTGTAGGTTTTCAGTCCAAGGTTTTGATTCTGGATGAGCCTACCTCCAGTCTGGATGAGGAGGAGGTGCAGAAGCTTTTCGGTCTGATGCGCCAGGTGCAAGCAAAGGGGGTGGGTATTATCTTTGTGACCCATTTCCTGGAACAGGTATATGAGGTCTGTGATACCATCAGCGTGCTGCGAAACGGCACTATGGTGGGCACCTATCCGGTGGAGGAGCTTCCCCGGATGCAGCTTATTGCAAAGATGATGGGAAAGGATCTGGACGATCTGGAGGAGATTCGAAGCGATGTGTCCTTCCAGATTGAGAAATCCGGTACGCCCCTTCTGGAGGCCAAGCAGGTTTCCCGCTTGCCGGTGGTGAAGCCCTACAGCCTGGAGCTCCATAAAAAAGAGGTGGTGGGAGTGGCTGGCCTTTTGGGATCGGGGCGCTCAGAGCTGGTGCGGCTGCTTTATGGCGCAGATATGGCGGACAAGGAGAGCCAAATAAGGTTTCAGGGGCAGGAGGTAAAATTAAAGCATCCCTACGATGCGATGAAGTGCGGCCTGGCCTTTTGTCCGGAGAACCGGAAGGCGGAGGGCATCTTCCCCGATTTGACAGTCCGGGAAAACCTCAATATTGCCTTTCAGACTCGCCAGGGAATCTTTAAATTGATTCCCAAAAAGGACCAGGAGCGGTTTACTGACGAGTATATTTCCATTCTCCATATTAAAACCCAGGACCGGGAGACTCTGATTCGCAATTTAAGCGGTGGAAATCAGCAGAAGGTAATTATTGGGAGATGGCTCTTGACCCATCCGGAGCTTTTGATTCTGGACGAGCCCACCAGAGGGATTGACGTGGGTACCAAGGTGGAGATTCAGAAGTTGATTGTGAAGCTGGCTCAGGAGGGGATGGGGGTATTTTTTATTTCCTCGGAGATCGATGAGATGGTTCGCACCTGTAGCCGTATGATTATAATGCGGGATGGACAGAAGGTGGGAGAGCTGACCCAGAGGGAGGAGTTAAATCAGGAGGCCGTGATGAAGGCCATTGCAGGAGGTGAGGGGGAATGCTGAGAAAGATGACGTCACACAAGCTGTTTATGCCGGTGTTCTGTCTGGCGATGGTGTTGCTTGTGAATGTGATAATGACGCCGACCTTTTTTCAGATTACCATTCGGGAAGGCGTATTCTATGGATATATGATTGATATTTTAAACCGGGGCAGCGAATTGATTCTCATTACCATTGGAATGACCCTGGTGGGAGCCAGTTGCGGGGGCGTGGACATTTCCGTAGGTTCTGTGGCGGCCTTTAGTGGGGCTTTGTGCTGCATCTGTTTGGGGGATGGCGCAGCCTATCGGATGCCCCTGGTGGCGGCCTTTGTGCTCAGCCTTCTTCTGGCAGCCCTGTGTGGCCTGTTTAACGGGTTTTTGGTGGCAAAGCTGCAGATCCAGCCCATGGTAGCCACGCTAATCCTGTATACGGCGGCCAGAGGCGGGGCCCAGCTTTTAACCAACGGCGGAGTATACACTATAAAGGTGCCGAAGTTTAAGAGCCTGGCGGGAGCAATTCCAGGGATTCCCCTACAGATTCCCATTGCCATTGCTTTTATCACCTTTTTGATAGTCTTTGTAATCCTGGAGCGGACAGCCTTGAAAATGAGCATTGAGGCTGTGGGAATGAATCGGAAGGCGGCCAAGCTGGTGGGGATCAAGACAGAGCGGATCATTTTTGGATGTTTTGTGATCACGGCCATTTTGGCGGGCATTGCCGGGGTGATCTCCTGTGCCCGCATTGGCGCGGCGGATGCCACCAACAATAATGCCAGCATTGAGATGGATGCCATTCTGGCTTTTGCTCTGGGAGGAAATCTGATGTCCGGCGGAAAGTTTTCTTTGACAGGAAGCTTGATCGGAGCCATTACCATTCAGACTCTGACCACTTCCCTGTATGCGTTGAACGTGTCTGCGGCCCAGTTGCCCCTTTATAAGGCCCTGATTGTCATTGTCATTGTGGCCATACAGTCCCCGGGAGTTCAGGAGATGATCGCCCGTTTGAAGAAGAAAAAGGAGGCGGAAAGGCAGGTGATGGCAGAATGAGAAAGAAGAAAAAAGAGCGGAATGTGAATACCCTGTTTCTGATGATTACGGTGTTTCTCTTTGTGCTCCTGTATATAGTGGGAATGGTAAAATTTGGAAATCGAGGGTTTGCCAAGCTCCAGGTATTTTTAAATCTCTTTAACAACAACGCGGCCCTGATTCTCATTGCTATTGGGGAGACCATGGTGATTATCACCGGGGGAATCGATATCTCTGTGGGTACCACCCTGGGGTGGACCTGTATGATCGTGGCCTATTCCATAGAATTTAAGGGAATGCCTGTATGGCAGGCATTTTTGCTGGCCCTTGTGACCGGATTGGTGTTTGGCATTGTGAAGGGATACTGTGTGGCTTACCTGCGGATTCAGCCCTTTATTGTGACTTTGGCAGGACAGTTTTTTGCGGCAGGTGCAGCGGCTATGATCTACCAGCAGATGGTAAGCGTCACCGATGAACTGTTCGTAAAGTTGGCTAACTGGAAGTGGACCTTTCCCTTTTTTGGCACCACCAATAAAAGGGGAATTGTCACCTATCCCTCTATCTCAGGCAGTGCTTTGATTGCATTGGCAGCTGTGGTAATATTTTATCTCATTATGAAATATTCCAAATTCGGGAGAAATCTCTACGCGGTGGGCGGTAATGAAACCTCTGCCATGCTGATGGGACTCAATGTGAGACGGACAAAATTTATGGCCTATGTGATTACCAGTGTGCTGGCAGCCATTGGAGGAATTGCTTTTGTCTTAAATACCTCGGGGGCTTCTCTGGGACAGGGAGAAGGCCGGGAGATGAATGCCATCACAGCAGCCGTTCTGGGAGGAACCCTGATGACTGGTGGCGTGGGCAATGTGTTTGGAACCCTGGTGGGAACCATGGTTATTGCCCTGATTGAGTCTCTCATCTCCTTCCAGGGCACCCTTTCCTCCTGGTGGGGGAAGATTGTGATCGCAAGCCTGATGTGCGTGTTTATTGTGTTGCAAAGCCTGCTCTCTGCAAAAAGCCAGAAAAAGAAAGGAGATACATCTCATGTATAAATTTTTATCATATCCCTTGGACCCGGAGGATTTGTGTTGGCCGGGTGAGCCAGTGCTGCGCACCCGCATTTGCACAGAGATTGGGGAGGACAGCGCCTGTATGACCGGGGAGAGTGTGCTTCCAGATCATTTCGGGACCCATTTTGATGCCCCGGCCCATTTTCATAAGGGAGCCCTAAAGATTGCAGAGCTTCCTGCAGAATACTTTGTCCATGAGAAGGTGCTGCTGCTGGATGTGCCCAAGAGGCCGGAGGAGGGGGTGATGCCGGAGGACTTAAAACCCCAGGAGGAGGCTATAAAGGGATGTACCCTTTTACTTCTGCGCACAGGGTTTTTCCAGGTGAAGCGCAAAGATCCCAAGGTATACCAGTGCCAGGGGCCTTTTCTGCACCCGGATACCTGCGAGTATCTGGTGAAAACCTTCCCCGGGCTTCGAACCGTGGGTTTTGATTTTCTTTCTGTGGGATCTCCCTGCAACGATCTGTCCGCCCAGGCCCACCAGATGCTTCTGGGATGCCATACGGAACACTATATTACGGCGGTGGAGGATATGGATCTGTCTGCCATAGGGGACCGGGCGATTCGCCAGGTCACCATTGCGCCTCTGCGGGTTGTGGGCATGGATAGCGGCCAGGTGTGTGTCATTGGGGATTTAGAAGACTGCTAGATCTGCTCACAAAAAGTATAAAAAAGAGGGGACTATTCTGGAAAATTTTCCCAGAATAGTCCCCTTAAATGATTTTATCCATCCTCTCTTTGAAGATTTTTATGGGCTACGGACAGCATAAGCTTTAGCCGATTCAGCTGATTTACCTCGCTGGCCCCCGGGTCATAGTCAATGGCCACCACGTTGGAAAGAGGGTATTGTCGCCGCAGCTCCTTGATAACGCCCTTGCCAACCACATGGTTGGGCAGGCAGCCAAAGGGCTGGGTACACACAA
>JAAWAC010000028.1 GCA_022791975.1 Lachnospiraceae bacterium
AGACTTCTGCCAGTACCTCCAATGTTACATAACAGTTTTTTCCTCGAATGATTTCTTTTATCTGCCGAAACTGCTCTTCGTTATCCTGTAACAAAAATCTCAGCACTGCATTTGCATCAAGTATACAATTATTCCCCTGCATGTTTTTTAATCGCCGCCTTTCTCCACGCATCCTTTTCCTGTTCAATTAAAGAAGGATTCGCATACTTATGAAGTCCTCCTGCGGCTGACTCTCCTAAATCTGTATCGTTTTCTATCGGAATCACACTAACCTTTTGATTCATTTGTAATGGCTCTTTTACCTGAATTGCCGTTCCGTCATAATAACCAATCATAGACATACTTCCACCTGCCTTTCTGCTTATTGTTTATAATAACATCAGATATCATATCCTGCAATACATATTTCTACCAGATAATTTATATAGTTCTTCAGAACTCACTTATTTCATTACACAAAAAAGTCCCCTGCTACTTTTTCTATAAAGTAACAGAGGACTTTTCTTTATTCATACCTGTAAATAATCAAACTACTATTTACTCAGCATCCAGTGTATCACTTGTTGTTAATAGCTGCCTGTGCCGCTGCCAGTCTCGCAATCGGCACCCGATAAGGTGAGCAGGACACATAATTCAGGCCTACCTTATGGCAGAATTCCACAGAAGAGGGATCTCCGCCGTGCTCTCCGCAGATTCCAAGCTTGATATCCGGCCGGGTGGCACGTCCCAGCTCAGTGGCCATCTTCACCAGCTTACCCACACCGTTCTGGTCCAGACGTGCGAAGGGATCGGACTCGTAAATCTTTGCCTTGTAGTAGGAATCCAGGAACTTGCCGGAGTCATCTCGGGAGAAGCCAAAGGTCATCTGGGTCAAATCGTTGGTGCCAAAGGAGAAGAACTCGGCCTCCTTGGCAATCTCGTCTGCTGTCAGGGCAGCTCTGGGAATCTCGATCATGGTACCTACCCGATACTGGATGTCGGAGCCTTTCTCCTTCTTCACCAGCTCTGCGGTCTCCTCCACGGTCTCTTTTACAAACTTCAGCTCCTTGCGCTCACCTACCAGAGGAATCATGATCTCGGGAATAATATCAAAGCCCTCCTCACGCTCCACCTCAATGGCAGCCTCCATCACCGCGCGGGTCTGCATCTTGGCGATTTCCGGATAGGTAACAGCCAGACGACAACCACGGTGTCCCATCATGGGGTTAAACTCATGAAGCTCGGTACATTTTGCCTTCACAGACTCTACAGACAATCCCATATCCTCAGCCAGAGCACGAATATCCTCCTCCTCGGTGGGCACAAACTCATGAAGAGGCGGATCCAGATAGCGAACTGTCATGGGACGTCCCTTCAAAGCCTTATACATAGCTTTGAAATCCTCCTTCTGGAAGGGAAGCAGCTCCATAAGAGCAGCCTCTCTGGCCTCCTGATTGTCAGAGAGAATCATCTTGCGAATCTTGGGAATGCGCTTCGGATCAAAGAACATATGTTCTGTTCTGCACAGACCAATCCCCTCTGCTCCCAAATGCACAGCATTCTTGGTATCCTCGGGAGTATCCGCATTGGTGCGCACCTGCAAACGACGGAACTTATCTGCCCAGCCCATAATTCGCTGGAAGTTTCCGGTGATAGCCGCATCCTTGGTAGCGATATCTCCCTTATAAATCTTACCGGTGGTGCCATCCAGGGAAATATAATCTCCCTCCACAAAGTGATGTCCACCCAGCTCAAACCATTTCTCCTCCTCGGAGATTTTGATCTCCCCACAGCCAGATACGCAGCAAGTTCCCATACCACGGGCCACCACAGCCGCATGGCTGGTCATGCCACCCCGAACTGTCAAAATACCACGGGCCGCATGCATTCCCTCAATATCCTCCGGAGAGGTTTCCAGACGCACCAGAATCACCCGCTCCCCAGCCTCATAGGCTGCCTTGGCTTCCTCAGCAGTAAAGTACACCTTACCGGCCGCTGCGCCCGGAGATGCAGGCAGCGCCTCGCCGATAACCTGGCCAGCCTTCAAAGCTTCCGGATCAAAGGTGGGATGCAGCAGCTGATCCAGGGACTTGGCCTCAATACGCAGCACAGCCTCCTCCTGAGAAATCATGCCCTCATCTACCAGATCGCAGGCAATCTGCAAAGCCGCCGGAGCCGTGCGCTTTCCGCTTCTGGTCTGAAGGAAGTACAGCTTCCCCTCCTGAATGGTAAACTCCATATCCTGCATATCCCGGTAGTGATTCTCAAGCTTCTTGGCAATCCGCAGGAACTCCTCATAACACTCTGGCAGATCCTCCTGCATCTTGGTGATGGGCTGGGGAGTACGCACACCAGCCACCACATCCTCGCCCTGGGCGTTGATGAGATACTCACCGAAAATTCCCTTTTCACCGGTAGCCGGATTCCGGGTAAAGGCCACACCAGTGCCGGAGGTGTTTCCCATATTTCCAAATACCATAGCCTGCACGTTTACGGCTGTTCCCCAGTCCCCGGGAATGTCGTTCATGCGGCGATATACAATAGCGCGGGGATTGTCCCAGGAGCGGAACACCGCCTGTACGGCGCCCAAAAGCTGTTCCTTGGGGTCCTGGGGGAAGTCCTCCTCCTTGGCCTCCTTATAAACAGCCTTAAAACGAGCAATCAGCTCCTTTAAATCCTCCGCGGTAAGCTCTGTGTCAAACTTAACACCCTTCTTTTCCTTCAACTCATCAATAATCTTCTCAAAAAAGGACTTGGGAACCTCCATCACCACGTCCGAATACATCTGGATAAACCGGCGGTAGGAATCGTATGCAAACCGGGGATTTCCGGTTTTCTTTGCAAATCCCTCCACAGAAACATCATTCAGTCCCAAGTTCAAGATGGTATCCATCATACCCGGCATGGAAGCCCGTGCACCGGAACGGACGGAAACCAAAAGGGGATCTTCCGTATCACCAAATTTCTTTCCCTGCATTCCCTCCAGAAATACCAGAGCCGCATTGATCTGGCCCAGTACCTCGCTGGAAATCCGCTTGTCATTCTCATAATAGTCCGTGCATGCCTCGGTCGTCACTGTAAATCCCTGCGGAATCGGAAGCCCCAGGTTGGTCATCTCCGCCAGGTTTGCTCCCTTACCGCCCAGCAGATTTCTCATGCTGGCGTCTCCCTCTTTAAACAGATAAACCCATTTTGCCATCTTATTCCCTCCTAATATTCGTTCTTCCCCGCTTTTTCAGGCAAAGAAAAAGCGCCTTAGTGTGGTCAACGACCAAACCCTGCGCACACAATTAGCATATCATATATGTAAAAATTGTCAAGGGTATTTTTGGAAAGCTTTACATAAAATGTACATAAAACTACTCATAGTAATAAAAGATTAAACAAAAACAAAAAACATGAAAAATCAAAAAAACATGAAAAATCGGACAGTTTCCTGCCCGATTCTCTGTATGGTAACTTATTTCCTTTACATTTTTTGCCGCAAATCCCTTTCTTAGCGATAGGTATCTCTTTTCAGCACCAGATGACGGGGAAGTCCGTTCACCATAATGGGCTGCAACTCTCCCATAATCAGGGGACGAGCATAGGCCTCATAGCCCTCGTTAATGTCGCAGCCGTCCTCGGTGATCCACTCTGCGGGAACAGGACGCTCCACGTTTGCAATGGCGTGAATGTCATAGATGCCATAGGACACCTGATAGGGAGCCCGGCAGTCCACATTGATGGTGATCATCATGCCAGTCTTGCCCTCATCTGCTGCCTTGCAAGCCAGATATCCCACATGAAAAGCTTCATTGATATCCGTAAGGGAGGCAATATGGGTAGCAGCTCTCTGGAGGGTGGAGAACTCCACGGCACGGGTCTTAAGGCCTGTCTCCGCTGCCACCTTGTTGGCCAGGGTAGCTGCGCAACCGGAAAGCTGCTTGTGGCCAAAGGCATCCACAAAGTCAGAGGCATTGCCCAACTCGCACACAAAGCGCCCGTCGGCAAGCTTTGCCCCCTCAGACACAGCGATAACCACGGAGGATTTCTTTGCAGCCAGGTCTTTCACCTTTGCCATAAACTTGTCCATATCAAAGGGAACCTCCGGCAGATAAATGAGATCCGGACCCTCGCAGTCCACATCCCGGGACAGAGCAGCAGCAGCGGTCAGCCACCCTGCATGGCGTCCCATAATCTCACAGATAAGAACCGTGGGCTTCTCAATACCAAAGCTTGCATTATCCCGAATGATCTCCTTTAAGGAAGCCGCAATATACTTGGCTGCAGAGCCATAACCCGGGCAGTGATCCGTGATAGGCAGATCGTTGTCAATGGTCTTGGGCACGCCCATAAATCTCTGGGGCTTTCCCTTCATTGCCGCATAGTCGGACAGCATTTTAATGGTATCCATGGAGTCATTGCCGCCAATGTAGAACAAACATTCGATATTGTATTTCTCCATAATCTCGAACATCTTGTCATAGACTTCCTCGTTGCCCTCAATCTTGGGCAGCTTATAGCGGCAGGAGCCCAGGAAGGAGGAGGGTGTTCTCTTTAAGAGCTCAATATCCGCCTCGCCCTTTACATAATCCCGGATATCCACAATATCCTCTGCCAGAAATCCCTGAATGCCATGATGCATACCATAGATTTTCTCTACTCCCAGCTCCATGGCTGCACTCACCACGCCAGCCAGGCTGGAATTGATCACTGCTGTCGGTCCACCGGACTGACCTACGATAATATTTCCCTTCATTTTCTCTTACCTCCGTTTTTTATATCATTAGAATATCTCACAGTCTCCCTGTGTCATGTCTTCTCTGGCCAAATGCCCTGCTCCAAAGAAAATTCTACTGCTGCACGGGAGAGTGATTACATCGCCTGTGGAAAAACAGCCTCGGGCCGTTCTCCTCCCTGCTGCCCTCTAAAAGGCCAGTTTCTTTGCAAAATACTGCTCCAGATCCTGGATCTGAATCCGCTCCTGCTCCATGGAATCCCGATCCCGCACAGTCACGGCCCCGTCTGTCTCCGAATCAAAATCATAGGTCACGCAGAAGGGCGTCCCAATCTCATCCTGGCGGCGGTAGCGCTTGCCGATATTTCCCCTGTCATCAAATTCACAGGTATAGCTCTTGGAAAGCTGAGCGTAAATTTTCTCCGCTCCCTCGTTTAACTTTTTAGACAGGGGCAGCACCCCAATCTTCACGGGAGCCAGGGCCGGATGGAACCTGAGAACTGTGCGCATATCCCCGCCCTCCAGCTCCTCCTCGTCATAGGCCGCACACAGGAAGGCCAACACCACCCGATCCGCGCCCAGAGAAGGCTCAATCACATAGGGCACATATTTTTCCTTGATCTCATCATCAAAATAGGACATATCTTCCCCGGAAACATTCTGGTGCTGGGTCAAATCATAATCCGTCCGGTCCGCAATGCCCCACAGCTCGCCCCAGCCAAAGGGGAACAAAAACTCCAGGTCCGTGGTGGCCTTGCTGTAGAAGCACAGCTCCTCGGGAGAATGGTCTCTGGCCCGAAGCTCCTCATCCTTCATGCCAAGGGATTTGAGCCAGTCAATGCAATACTGCTTCCAGTAGGCAAACCACTCCAGATCCGTCCCCGGCTTACAGAAAAACTCCAGCTCCATCTGCTCAAATTCCCGGGTGCGGAAGGTAAAATTCCCCGGCGTAATC
>JAAWAC010000029.1 GCA_022791975.1 Lachnospiraceae bacterium
GATTTAACGGAGAAAGAGGGCTTTGAACCCTCGCGCCGCTATTAACGACCTACTCACTTTCCAGGGGAGCCCCTTCGGCCAGCTTGGGTATTTCTCCAGGTTAAACGGAGAGGATGGGATTCGAACCCATGCGCCCTTTCGGACAAACGGTTTTCAAGACCGCCTCGTTATGACCACTTCGATACCTCTCCATGTAATAGTCATAGACTGTTCGAGTCCCGCGCACGCTTGATGCCTAATCACTTGCGTGGCGACAAGTGATATACTAGCATATTTTCCATTCTCTGTCAACTGTTTTTTGCTATTTTTTTTGCTATTTTTTTACATAGATTCCATAATTTTACATTTCACTGCACCGCAACTATTCTTATTCTCAATCTCGTATCTCCTTTCCACTACGCATCCCTTCTTACAGCGTGACTCTATGTTTCTCCTCTAAGGCTATACTATATTAAAGAAAGAAAAATATTACGAAAAGAAACCTTAAGAAATATGTGCTTGACATTTTTCAAGGTAATATGCTATGATGTGGCCGTGAAAATTATGAAAAGAGCGATGATTTGTTTTTCGTAATACGCAAATTATCAAAAGGGAATGCAGTGAAAATCTGCAGCAGCTCACTCTACTGTGATTAGCTTGCCAATGTCATATGCCACTGAGAAATTGGGAAGGCGGCAAAGGCTATAAGCTTAAGTCAGGAGACCGGCTCTTTTTACAAAAAGAATGCAATTCGGTGAGGAAAGTGCATGTTTTTTTTGTGCCTATTTTCAACATATAGGGTTGGCTTTGTCAGTCTTTCTTCTCCATTATTGCATCCCACAAATCTTTTTCTCACGAAAGGAGACTGACATGTCAAAGAAACAGATTGCCATTCTACTGGCTGTTGCCATGGCTTTTGCTGTGACCGCCTGTGGCAATGGAAACACACAGGAGGCTCAGACAGAAGCCTCTACTCAGAAAGCAAAAACAGAGGAACCGAGCGCATCCCTGGCGGAAGAGGAGGCCAAGACACCCTCTACGGAAGACTCTGACATCACAGAGGGATTTCCTTTTGAGTTAACCACCTATAATGATATGGTTGTTACCTTCACCAAGGTCCCGGAAACAGTCATTGCGGCAAATTCCAACACCGCGGACCAACTGTTTGCAATGGGTCTCGGGGACAAAATTTCCTATGTCTGCTATAAAAATTCAGAAATCAATCCTGCCTTCCAGGCGGAATATGATTCTAAAGAGGTTCTCAATGAACAGGCAGCTACTTTAGAACAGCTTCTTGAGGTATCCCCCGACTTTATATATGGAAGAAGCAGCGCCTTCAGTGAGAAAAATGGAACTACACACGACATTCTCACCAGCTACGGAATTGCCTCCCTGTCTTCTATCGAAGGCTATAAGCTTGGAGCCGATGTGGAGGATGTCTATGAGGATTTTTATAATCTAGGTAGAATTTTTCAGCTTGAAGATAAGGCCCAGAAGATTGTAGATGAAATGAAATCCAAGGTTGCACAGGTCGATGAAAAAATTGCCGGTTCAGAAACTGTCCGAGTATTTGTCTTTGACGCTCTGATGGAGGATGGCCCTTACACCTGTGGCAATAATTTTACTGCGCAACTTATCCGCCATGCAGGAGGGCAAAACATCTTTGAGGATCTGGATACCACCTGGTCAACAGTAAGCTGGGAAACGGTTGTAGAACGGGACCCGGAAGTAATCATTATCAATGACTACGGCGCAACCTCTCTGGAAGAAAAAATCGCTCAGCTGAAAGAAAATCCGGCCCTGTCTGATATAACCGCCATTAAAAATGATAGAATCATCTCCGTACACCTTTGTGAGGTATTTGCCAGCTCCATGACAGCGGACACCATTGTGAAGTTTGCAGAAGCCTGCCACCCGGAATGCTTTGAATGATGGTACAGAAATTTTGCAAGCTGGTACAAAAAAATACTGGTATTTCCTGTGTGATACTCCTTCTTCTCCTTGTTGTCTCACTGGTTATGTGTGTCAGTATAGGAAGCGCCGATATTTCTTTTTTGGATGTGTGGAGAATTATCTTTCATAAAGTAAACCCAGGGATTGACATTAGCGATATAAAACCCGGCGTTCAAAATATTGTCATTTACCTGCGTATACCCAGGGCTTTGCTGGGAATGGTGGTTGGCGCATCCCTGGCTGTATCTGGCATTGCCATGCAAGCCTTCACAAAGAATCCCCTCTCTGAGCCCTATGTGCTGGGAATTTCCAGCGGGGCCTCCGTAGGGGCTGTGCTTTCCATTGTATCTGGCCTGATCCTTCCCTGGGGCACCAGACTTACTATCCCGGTGGGCTCCTTTTGCGGTGCTATGGCTTCTATCCTGGTGGTTTACGCGCTTTCCCGCACAGGCGGCGAAATTACGCCCATGCGTTTAGTCCTTGTGGGTGTGGCCATATCTGCCATCTGTGGAGCTATGACAGATTTCATTGTCTACACAGCTCCCCAGGACGCCCAGGTCCGGGAGGCCACCTTCTGGATGCTTGGCGGCCTGGGCAATGCCTCCTGGGATGAGCTTCCCATTCCCTCCCTTGTGCTGGTCCCATCTATTATGGTTATGCTACTTTTGTCCAGGCCCCTGAATGCCATGATGATAGGAGATGATACCGCAATCACACTGGGGGTTCCTATCGACACGGTCCGTAAGGTCCTGATTTTTTTAACAGCGCTTCTAACCTCATGTTCTGTCATGGTCAGCGGCTGCATTGGCTTCGTTGGCCTGATTGTTCCCCATCTTGTGCGGGCAATCGTGGGGGCGGATCACACTAGGCTTATACCTCTTGCAAGTATTTTCGGGGGCTTGTTTATGATCTGGGCTGACGTAGCAGCCAGGCTGGTGTGTAGACCGGCGGAACTGCCAGTGGGAATCCTCACGGCATTGATCGGAGGACCCTTGTTCCTCTGGATGATTCATGCCCGCAAATACTCCTTTGGAAGGTGAACATGTCATGATTCAAACAGACCATGTTGTTTATTCTATTGACAACGCAAATATCCTGGAGGGAATCTCTCTTCATGTTCCCAAAGGAGCACTTGTGGGGATCCTAGGGCCCAACGGTAGCGGAAAAAGCACCCTGTTAAAATGTATCTACCGGGTTTTAAAACCCACTAGCGGAGCTATCTTTCTAGACGGCACAGAATTATCCCACATCTCTCCAAAAGAGGCTGCCCAGAAGCTGGCCGTGGTTGCTCAGCACAATTTTTCTAATTTTGACTTTACGGTGGAAGAGGTGGTACTAATGGGCCGATCTCCCTACAAAAAAGCTTTGGAACGAAATACGCAGAGGGATACTGCTATCGTGAGAGAGTCCCTAGAAAGAGTTGGAATGGAAAATTTTTCCAAAAGAAGCTTTCTGACACTTTCCGGTGGAGAACAACAACGCGTAATTCTGGCTCGGGCCTTAGCTCAGCAGACTCCCTGCCTTGTGCTGGACGAGCCTACCAACCATCTGGACATTAAATATCAGCTTCAGCTAATGGATCTCATTCACGCCCTTGACCAGACAGTTTTCATGGCTTTGCATGACTTAAATATTGCGGCTATGTACTGCGACAAGCTGTATGTGGTAAAAAAAGGACAGCTTGTAGGGGAGGGTTCGCCCAAAAGTCTGCTCACTCCCTCATTTATCCGGGAGGTCTATGAGATCGATGCGGATGTGATGGAAACGTCCACGGGGCAGCTACATGTCCTGTATCACCCGGCCCACTAAAAAGCAACTGGCTTCCCCCAGTAGCCTGCCAAAGGCTTCCAGATTTGAAAACTGGCTTGTCTCATCAACCGAGAGTCAATCAGAAGAGAGCAGAATCTGGGCCAGCTTCAGGTCCTCCGGTGTGGTCAGCTTCATATTTGTATAAGCGCCCTCCACCAGTTTTACCCGATGACTGGTCATGGCCTCCACCACCATGGCGTCATCTGTCACATCCCTGCATCCGGATGCAAGCAACCTGGCATAAGCTTCTTTTATTAAGGGGACGGAAAATGCCTGGGGCGTCTGAATCATCCAGACCAGCCTGCGCTCCGGCGTGGAAGCGGCAAAGCCCTCCTGGTCCGCGATTTTTATGGTGTCCTTTACGGGCATTCCCACCACACAGGCCTGATGCTGCTCCACAGCTTGATAGGCCCGCTCCAGGATCTCCTCGTTGACAAAGGGTCTGGCTCCATCGTGAATAAATACATATCCCTCCCGGTTGGGCACCGCCATGTCATCTCCCTCCATAGCTTGCAGTCCGTGCCAGACAGAGAGATAGCGCTCGGCTCCACCAGTGGTTATGGCGTCCACCTTGGAAAAACCATATTTTTTTACAATTTCCTCCTGACAATAGAGGATCTGCTCCTCCTCCGTTACCAGAATAATATCATCGATCCGGGGAGAATTCTGAAATGCTTCCAGAGAATAATATAAAACCGGTTTTCCTCCCAGCTCCAGAAACTGTTTTCGAACATCAGTTCCCATTCGTTTTCCCTGTCCGGCTGCCAGCACAATAGCCGTGCAACGTTTTCTTTCCATAGATACCCCCTCTGAAAATTGTCTATTTGACAAAAGCTCTTTAACCTAATCGTAAATTGGGCACTGCATTTAAGTCCAAACCATGTCGGACACCTCTTTGATATTCATAGTAGGCAGCCGCCCCAATCATGGCCGCATTGTCTGTACACAGAAGGGGCGAGGGATGATAGCATGCGATTTTTCGCCGGGCACAGGCTTGCTCCATGGCTGCCCGCAGGGTAGAATTGGAGGCCACCCCTCCGGCCAAAGCAAGCTTTTTGATGCCGTAATCCTTTGCCGCCTGCATACTGTGCTCCACCAGCACATCACAAACCGCCTTCTGAAAGGAGGCCGCCACATCCGCCCGGTTAATCTCCTCCCCCTTCATTTGGCATCCGTTCAGATAATTCAGCACTGCGGATTTTACCCCGCTAAAGCTGAAATCATAGGGAGAATCCTCAATACGCGCCCGGGGAAAGGGAATGGCATCCGGATTTCCCTCCCGGGAAAGCTTATCGATCTTCGGTCCGCCGGGGTATCCCAGGCCAATAGCCCGGGCCACCTTGTCAAAGGCCTCCCCCGCCGCGTCGTCGTGGGTACGGCCTACGATCTCATATTCCCCATAATCTCTCACAATCACCAGATGGGTATGCCCTCCCGATACCACCAGGCAGAGAAAGGGCGGCTCCAGCTCTTTATTTTCAATATAATTGGCAGAAATATGCCCCTCAATATGATGCACGCCCACCAGAGGCAGTCCCTTGGCATAGCTGATGGCCTTGGCCTCTGCCACCCCTACCAGCAGCGCTCCCACAAGACCGGGACCGTAGGTCACCCCAATGGCATCCATCTCCTCCAGGGTCATATGTGCTGTGTCCAGCGCCTCCTCAATCACCTGATTTATTTTTTCTATGTGCTTTCGGGATGCGATCTCCGGCACCACACCTCCATACAGCTTGTGAAGCTCAATCTGAGAGGAAATCACATTGGAGAGCACTTCACGGCCGTTTTTTACCACCGCCGCTGCCGTCTCGTCACAGGAGCTCTCAATCGCCAGTATATAGATATCCTTTTCCATGGTCTGTGTACTTCCTTTCCATCCTCTTCCAGGTCCATCCCTTTTCAAGAAAACATCTGGAAAAATCTCCCTTTTGGGGGACCCTTTTTTTGAATCCATTCCCTTTTCCGGATCACTCCCCTTCAAAGCTCACTCTTCTTCAAAAATCAGCTCCACAGATTTTCTGTCTTTACCGGCCACAGCCCTGGGGAATATGCTCCGCACTTCCTCCATAAATTCCTCCGGATGATTTAGAGAGGGACTGTAATGGGTGAGCCACAGCTCCTTTACCTGAGCCTCCCTGGCCAGCCTGGCCGCCTCGTAGAAGGTCATATGCTTATTTTCTCGGGCCTTGGCTTCCTTCTCCTTCTCCCCGTACATGCCCTCACAGATAAACAGATCCGAGTCCTTAGCGTGCTCCACAATGCTCCCAGTGGGGCGGGTATCCGTGCAATAGGTAAGCTTGATACCCTTCCGGGGCGCTCCCAGCACCATCTCTGGGGTGTAGGTTTTTCCCTCCGCCTCAATAACCTCTCCCTTTTGCAGCCTACTCCAGTAGGGCTTTGGAATCTGCTGCTCCAACGCCTTTTCCAGCTGAAATTTCCCCGCCCTGTCAATCTCCAAAGTGTATCCATAGCAAACCACATTGTGGTTCACCCGAAAGGCCCGTATCCGGTATCCGTTCTGCCAAATGGTTTCCTCCGGCCCCGTAAGCTCCCGAAATACAAGAGGGAAAGGCAGCTCTGGCGCAATAACCCGCAGGGAATTTACCACCCGCTCCAGTCCCTTAGGACCGATCAGCGTCAGGGGTTCCGTGCGCTCGGCATTTCCCATGGTCAACAAAAGTCCCGGCAATCCACTGATGTGATCCCCATGAAAATGGGTAAAGCAAATCACATCGATCGGCTTAAAACTCCAGCCCTTTTCCTTAATGGCAATCTGGGTTCCCTCTCCACAGTCAATCAGCAGACTACTGCCGTTAAACCGGGTCATTAGCGCTGTGAGCCAGCGATAGGGAAGCGGCATCATTCCTCCGCTTCCCAGCAAACATACATCCAGCATTCTTTACTCCATTTCTGGCAGGGCCTGTTTCCCCGCCTTTTACAACAATTCCGTTACTTCCTCTCGGGTAGGTGGAATCTGAAATCCGGCTGTCAGCTTATCATAGCAGCCTTCACACAGGTCAAAGCTGTCCTGTGTCCCATCCTTTTCCGACATATATCCCCAGATCTGCCGCACCTCCAGTACGCCCTCCCGGGGAAATCCCTGGTGCAGGGAAATTTCCTTTCCGCAGCCATTGCAGATTATCTTCTCCAGCACTCTACCCTCTGTATTCTTATATTTACGCATAATTGGCATCCTCCCCTGTCTGCTGTCAGCGGACATCCCAGGTTTCTCTGCCCTAGCTCTTTACCAGCCACGGCTTTTTGTCCGCCACTTTCCTGTCAGTTTCGATATTATTTTAACGGAAAATATCGAATTCTGATAGTGGGAATTGCTGACAACCATCAAGGGGTTCCCTCTGCCACCTGCCAGTGCCGCCACATAATCACGGCATCCTCCACAGGCTTGTCATAAAAGTTTTTTCGTGTTCCAAAGCTTTGAAATCCCAGCTTTTCATACAGGCGAATGGCTGTCAGATTGCTGGCCCGCACCTCCAAGGTATAGGCAAAGGCTCCCTGGCTCTTCCCTATCTGCATAAGGGTCTCCAGCATCTGAAAAGCAATTCCCCGGCCCCGGTAGGATTTCTCTACCGCCACATTGGTGATTTCCGCTTCCTCCAAAACCTGATAGCAGCCGCAGTAGCCTACAATTCGACCGCCAAGCTCTGCCACCACATAGATGGTATGAGCCAGACGGATGCTGTCCAAAAAAGCTTGTCTACTCCAGGGCATAGAAAAGATGCTCTTCTCAATTTCAGCCACCTGGTCAAGATCTGCCTCCTCCATCCGACGAAATCTCACATCTGGGAAGCCCTCCCGGGACAAGGCGCCTTTAAAAGCTGAACTCCCCGGCAATCGCCCTGAACCCCTCGGACAAGGCAGCGTCTTCTCATGCATGCGCAGCCGCCTCCCGGGAAGCAGTCTCCCTTTGCATACGCTCCCTCTCGGCCTGCGGCATGCGCAGATAATCCGGCCGGTGCTTTGCCGCCGTTTCCGTCCGCCCCTGACGGACATACTCCAAAGCCAGCGCACCGATGGCACCGGCCCGCTGTTTATTTAAGTGGGCCGGTGCAAATTCCCAGGGCACCTTTAAAAGCTCCACCAGCTGCTCTCCATACACCGGCACCCCATCTCCCAAAAAAATCACTGCCCGTCCAAGAGCGTTAAGCTTTTCGGCTACCAGGGTTATGTCCACCGCCATCTGATCCGCAATCACCTGCAAACGCCCCTGCTCAAAGGCATAAATGCCTGTATAAACCTGATTTCGCCGGGCATCCATAAGAGGACACACCAGCTTTAAGGTTCCCCACAGGTTGTAGGCCAGCCCCTCTACAGTAGGAATATGAACCAGCGGTTTCTGGAGAGCCAATCCTAGTCCCTTGGCTGTAGCCGATCCAATCCGCAAACCCGTAAAAGAACCAGGGCCTCCTGCCACGGCGATGGCATCAATGGTCTCCAGATCCAGCTCTATCATTTTTGCTATCTCATCCAGCATGGGAAGAAGGGTCTGGGAATGGGTTTTCTTGTAATTCACTGTGTATTCGGCCAGCAGATTTTCCTCCTCCACAATGGCCACCGAGGCCACCAGGCCGGAGCTGTCCAAAGCTAATACCTTCATCTTCTCTCCTCCACCGTAATTTTGCGGTAATCAAAGCCCCTTTCCAGCTCTTTTTCTATACAGATGTATGTCAGCCGCTCCGGCAAAAGCTCCCCTATCAAATCTGCCCACTCAATAAGGCACACTCCCCGGCCATAAAAGTAATCCTCATAGCCAATTTCCTCCATTTCCTCCACATCCCCAATCCGGTACACATCGAAATGGTAAAAGGGCAGCCGGCCACTGTCATATTCCTGTATGATGGTAAAGGTAGGGCTGCTGATTGGCTCCTGAATCCCCAGCCCCCGGGCAAAGCCCTGACTGAACACTGTTTTTCCCACGCCCAAATCCCCAATCAGCGTATAGACCATGCCCGGCTTGGCCTCTTCCCCCATTCTCCTTCCAATCTCCAGGGTCTCCCCGGCACTGTATGAGTCGATCTTCATCTGGATTTCCCGCCTTTTTCTTTCTGCTTCCGTCTGCATCCCCTAACGCCTTAAAAAGCCCGGCAGAATCACCCTCTGTCAGGCCCTTCGCTGTCTCTTGCAGACAGGTTGTGTCTCTAAGTATAACACAGCTCTTTTTTGAAAACAATAAAAAGTGTCTTTGACATCTCAACTTCAAAAACACTTTATAAGCCCAACCTTTGACACAAAATAAAAAACAGCAGTATTTGGACGCATCCAATTCCCTGCTGTCTTTTTCGATTACTTTCTTTGTGATATTTTTTCCAAAAAATTTTATTTTCTTCTGCTTAGTAGTTGATATAGCAATAAATATAGCATCTGTCATCAAACTCAGCTACACGTTCCAGATATGCCTTGATACTCTTCAACATTTCTTTCACCTCCTGCTTGTGCTCTCTTTTCTGAAAGCACTTGCATTATAGCGCAGTCTTCCTTATAATACATGTCAAATCCCATTGAAAACTAGCCAAATTTTGCAGGAGGGTTCATCTATGCGTCCAATATATAATTATTATGGCAGGGATCTGGAAATATCCCACAGAAAATCTAGCCATTTTCCTCCCCATATCCACAGCTCTATGGAGTGCATCCATGTTACTCACGGAGCCTTGGAACTGGGAATCGGCCAGGAATTCTACCATATGGAACAGGGGGATCTGGCCATTGTTTTCCCTGATATCATTCATCATTACCAGATTTTTGATCCCAGAGGCTGTACCTGTACCTACCTGCTTGCCTCCCCCATTCTCGGGGGTGATTTCACGGAATCCCTTCAGAAATACTGCCCGGAAAATCCTGTGATCCCCCAGGAGGATTTACATCCTGATGTGGGATATCTTCTGAACCGGCTGCTGGTGGATGCAAAGAAAAAGGAGCCCGTGCCCTTTGACTCCACGCTCCATCTCTCCTTTGTTCAAATCATCCTGGCCAGATGTCTTCCCTATTATAGCCTGATGGAAAAGGACATGATAGACAATAACGATCTGGTCTATCAGGTGGTTTCCTATCTGGCACGGAATTTTACGGAAGAAGTGTCTCTTTCCTCCATGGCCAAGGCTCTGGGTGTCAGCCCCTACCAGTTATCCCGAGTATTCTCCGGTACCTTCCATATGAATTTTAACCAGTATCTCAATGATCTGCGCCTGAACCAGGCTTGTATCCGGCTAATCCACACGGATCAGCCTATTACGGATATCTGTTTAAACGCCGGTTTTGAGAGTCAGCGCACCTTTAACCGGGTATTCAAAGAACGGTTTCATATGGCTCCCAGAGAGTATCGGTCTTTGCATCGGATTTTGCCATAAAGGTAACTTTCAGATGCTCCCATCCGCGTATCCCCTCTTGCGCTTTTTCTCTTGTCTACCCATTTCGTTTTAAAATTGGGCTGATATGCTTATAAAGCAGCACCGTGGCCAAGGAGACGGCCAGGCCCTTAAGAATATTAAAGGGCACCACTGCAAACAGCACCAGGGTCCAAACGCTGTTGATATGGCTGTTTACCGCTGTTCCCATGCCGATAATGGCTTCCATGGGCATGCCAAATAGCTGGGAAAATTTAGGAATCAGATAAAGGGCATTAAAGGAACTTCCAAATATAGTCATAATCAGCGTCCCCAGCCCCAGTCCTATTATGGCCATCTTTTTGCTTTTTTTCCTGTAGTAGACCATGGAGGCTGGAAGAACCAGGGTACAACCCACCACAAAGTTGGCAAAGTCTCCCACAAAGGCTGTGCTTGTTCCCTTGATCACCAGCTTCAGCAGCACCTTGCACAGCTCTGCCGTCACGCCAGCCACCGGCCCCATGGAAAAGGCACAGATCATCACTGGAATTTCGCTGAAATCCAGCTCGTAAAAGCCCGGAGCGAACCACAGGGGCAGCTCAAAAAGCATCAGCACTGCGGATATGGCGGAAAATACCCCCACAATGGCCACCCGACGAGCCGGGGACACCTCCCCAGAAAGCTGATTCTTTCTTTGTATCCAGCGCTCCGTAAAGGCTGCCACCAGAAAAATAGCGATGACAATCAGCAGGCACACACCTAAAAATTGCAGATTTTCTTTTGCGGTTTCCAATAAGCTTGACATATGCTGTCTCTCCTTTCTTTTGGTCCCCTCATACCTGTACGCCCTATTGCGCCAGCACATGGAGTCCCCTTGGAAGGATAATTCTTCTTTTACATACTGCCCCTTTTCTTTTCTTATTTCCGGAAGCAGAGGATTTTCTTTCCTCCGCCTGCCACAAAGCATTGGCTTCTCCCCAGATTTTCCCATGGTACAAAAAAGCCCCGGACATAAAAAATGTGCTCGGGGCATTAAGATCCACCCAGGATCTGTCTATGTATCTTCTCTCATCCAGACTATACTGTCGGTATTGGAATTTCACCAATTCAGCCGCCGAAGCGGGTCGCGGACTGTCACCGCCGGTAGGGAATTCCGTCTCTGCCGCCATCTAGCACTGCAGAACAGTCACCCTGCCCCGAAGAATTATCTTTTTTCTGTTTTCCGTATTTCATCATAGCATGTTCTTTTAAACAGTGCAAGCTTTTTATCTCAAATTTCCGTCCGTTCTGCCAGTGAAATTTCTGCCAGATGAAGTCTTCGCTAAGAGGTCTGTCTCTCCAGCTGGTCCAAAAGCTCCTGGGCCGTCCTCTGGTAGATGGGATGGCGAACATAGGGTGCCATCATACACAGAGGCTTTAACACAAAATCCCGTTTGTGCATTTCTATATGAGGAATGTGTAATTCCGGCTCATCTAAGATCAGATCATCATACAAGAGGATGTCCAAATCCAGGGTCCGTGGCCCCCAGCGGATGATCCGTTCCCGTTTGGCCTCCTGCTCAATTTCATGAAGGCGCTCCAAGAGCTCATGAGGCGTAAAAAGGGTACGCAGCTTTAAAACCCCGTTTAAAAATTCCGCCTGATCCGTCACCCCATAGGGCTCTGTGGCAATAAAGTCTGACACAGCCAGAAGCTGACAGCCTCTGGTCTCCTTTAACCTGTCCACTCCCAGCTGAAGATAGGCCTGCTTATCCCCCATATTGGACCCAAGGGCCACATATGCCGTGTGCCACTGGCGCTCAATCTCCACAGACACCGTCTCCAGAGGCAATCCAATGGGAGCCCAGGGCTTTTGGATCTCCAGGCTGACCTTCTCCAGGCCCGGCGTCTCCAGAAGCAAGGCCTCTGCCAGGCGCTCTGCCACGGTTTCCAAAAGCTTCCAGGTATGTTCCTCCACAAAACGCCGGATAAAATGGCTGACCTCTCCATAGTGGATGGACTTTGTCAGATCATCTGACTTTCCGGCCTCCCGGGTATCTGTATAGAGCACAGCAGAAATCACGAATTTCTGTCCCAGCACATTTTCCTCCGGGAATACCCCGTGTTTGGCATATATCTCCAGATTCTTGATCTGTATTCTATCCATTCCTACCGCTCTCCTCTATGATTTCTTTAGTTTCATGGAGCCTCTCCCCGGACATCACATCCAAAGCTTTTACTCCGTAAAGCTTCTGGACCCTGGGTGCTTTCCTTAGCCCTGGGCCAGGATGGCCTCCGTCATCCGGATAGCCCGCAGGTTGGCTCGGACATCATGCACCCGGACAAAGGCATACCGTTTCTGCACAGCCATAACCGTAGTCACCAGGGTTCCCTCCTCCCGCTGATCCGCAGGCAAATCCAGTGTCAGTCCAATCACTGATTTTCGGGAAGTGCCAAGAAGCAGTGGATAACCCAGCTTATGAAACCGCTCCATATGGCAGATGGTCTCCAGGTTCATCTCATAGGTTTTGCCAAAGCCCACGCCCGGGTCCAGGATAATTTTGTCCTTCCCAATGCCAGCCTCCAGGGCCAGCTCCACACACTGGGCCGTCTCCTGAAGCATGTCCTCATAGAAATCTTTGTATTCTGCCTTATCCTTATTGTGCATAAGGCAGCAGGCTGCCTGGCTTTTTGCAATGACCTGTGCCATCTTGGGATCGTATTTTAATCCCCAGATATCGTTCACCAAATCTGCCCCGGCCTCCAGGGCAGCCTGGGCCACGGAAGCTTTGTAAGTGTCAATGGAAATAGGTACATCCAGGCGAGCTCTGATAGCCTCAATCATAGGCGCCACCCGCTCGATCTCCTCCTGCTCCGTTATCTTAATATGTCCGGGCCTGGTGGATTCTCCGCCCACGTCCACAATGTCCGCACCCTCCCGAACCATCTCCTCTGCGTGCTGCAAGGCTGCATCCAGATGATTCCACTTTCCTCCGTCTGAAAAGGAATCCGGCGTCACATTTAAAATTCCCATAATATAGGTCTTATTGTCTACATCAAACTCCCTGTTTCCAATCCGCATCTGTTGTCTCCTTATGCCCTTCTTTATTCGCTGCCTACAACTTCTTTTTCACTACTCTTGTCTCTTTTGCTTCTTTCTCTCTGGCTGTGCCACATTTTCCACCCCTGAATTTATCAGGAGATGATTTCCAACTTTTCTAGCTATGTCGTATTCTCAGACCCTAGGGCTATCAAAAAATAATTTCCAAATTCTTTTTTTCCTGAGGCCAGTTGCATTCTGCCTCTGCCGGACAACAAAAACAGCTGCGGGACAACTTGTCCGCCCGATACAAAAGACCAGAAAAATTCTGTGTCTTCTGACTTTGCCGATGCATCCGGATGGCCTTAAGAATCTCCTCTATCTCTTCCTCATCAAACCCACAGTCCTGCAAAATCCCTTCTGCAATCTGGGCGCTGGCCTCCTCATGGGGAATCCCCTGCTCATACTGGAGATGCCGGCCAATATCATGCAAAAGCGCCGCCCCGTAGACCAGCTCCTTTTCCAGCAGCATACCAGCCTCCAGGGATAAAAGCCAGGTAATCCTTGCCACATCCAAAAAATGTTCCGGCGTATGACGGCAAAATTTCCGCTCTGCCTCCAACTCCTGAATCTTACGCAGACATCTCTGGTATTCTGCATGCTGCCAAATCTGATTTACACGCTCCATCCGTCTGCACTCCCTCATTTTTCCCATTCTACTTTTCTATAGCAAACAACGGCTACCGCTCCCGGATCAAACGAAGGAACCGGTCCTGAAGCTTCTCATCATTCTCAAATACACCGGTGGTCACCATGGTTACCGTTTTGCTCCCCGGCTTTTTGATCCCCCGCATAGTCATGCAGGTATGCTCCGCCTCCAACACCACAATCACGCCCCTGGGCTCCAGATGCTTCATCAGAGCATTGGCAATGTCCGCCGTCATTTTTTCCTGAATCTGGGGACGCCTGGCATAAATGTCCACAGTCCGGGCCAGCTTACTTAGGCCCACCACTTTTCCGTTGGGCAGATAGCCAATATGTGCCTTTCCATAGAAGGGCAGCAGATGATGCTCACAGGTGGAATAGAAGGTAATATCCTTTTCCACTACCATATCATTGCGCTCCGCGGCAAACTGCTTCCGGAGATGCTCCGCTGGGTCTTCATAAAGCCCCCCATAGATCTCCGCACACATACGTGCGATCCGATCCGGTGTTTCCAAAAGCCCCTCCCGGTTTACATCCTCGCCAATTCCCTCCAGCAACAGCTTTACTCCGGCTTTTATCTTTTCGTAATCCATCATAAAATAGACCCCTTTCCCCTCTCTTCGCTGTATGCTTCCCCAAAAAATAACAAAGCATCTCCATACTGTGACAGAACATATGACGAAATATCCCTTCACAATATGAGATGCTCTCTGGTACGCTTACTTTCCGTAATCTCTTATATTGTTGCAACGGGTGCGGTAATCATATCGTAAGGTCCATACCTCTGCACGACCTTTTCGTTTCCGTGGCAACTCCCCATCCACCGAACACTTGACGCATAAAAACCTATTTTGCATATTATTCTTTCATAATAACACAACATTGACAGCCAAATGGCCACAAAAGTGGAACCTTTGGCCAGTCCTTCAGGCAAAACCAGATAGCTCCCGAGGCTCTGCCCTTTTCGAACATTATACCACCTGCCGGAATATATGCAAGGCTTTTCTGTAAAGATGTATGGATATCCCAGGATCTTTTTTCTGATTTTTCCTTTATTCCTTTCATTTGTAAACTATCAGCGGTTTTTACAGTTCTCTATGGACATACATTCTGCTGAGTTCTGGTTCACCGTCCGCCTGTACCATACACAGATATTCCCAACCATAGCGCTCATAGAAGGAGGTATGGTCTGTCAGCAGATAAAGGGAGTGGATTCCTCTTTCCCTCATTTCCTCACATGCCTTGCGAAGCAAACAGCCTGCAATTCCTTTTGAGCGGTGTTCTCTTTCCACATACAATGCGCAGATGTTGGGGGTCAAATCTTTTCGATTATGAAAATCATTTTCGATAATCCCAACCCCACCCACAATCTTCTCCCCCCAACATAGCCGCATACCACTGCGGCACAGGACCTTTCTTTTGCAGACATATCTCCATGCTTTCCTTGTAGGCCCTTGCGGGAATGCTCCATTTCCTGTGAAACCATTCTGCCAAGTCCTCCGTCAGCTTTGGATGCTCTTGCAATCTTAGGATTCTGTATTCCGGCATTTGCTCCATTTTCCTCTCTAAGCTATGCCTGGGACTCTTTGACGCCCTTTTTCTATAGCTTCATAGTCAGCCCAATTCGTTTTTTCTGCAAATCTACGTTTAACACCTTTACCTCTACCACATCCCCCACGCTGACAGCCTCTAAAGGATGCTTGATAAAGCGGTCCGTGATTTGGGAAATATGTACCAGGCCATCCTGGTGCACGCCAATATCCACAAAGGCCCCAAAATCTATGACATTGCGGACGGTTCCCTTCAGCACCATACCTGGCGTCAAATCCTTCATCTCCAGCACATCCGTGCGCAGTATAGGCCGGGGCATTTCTTCTCTGGGGTCCCGGGCAGGCTTTTCCAGCTCCTTGATAATATCCTGGAGGGTAATTTCTCCCACTCCCAAACTTTGAGCCAGCTTTTTTACATCCGGTACCTTTCTGGAGATTCCAGCCAACCCTCCCTTTAACAGCTCCTCCCGGGTATAGCCTAAGGAGGTCAGTAGCTTTTCCGCCGCCTCATAGGACTCCGGGTGCACGCTGGTGGTGTCCAGGGGATTTTTCCCGCCGGTTATGCGCAAAAAGCCTGCGCACTGCTCATAGGCCTTTGGCCCAAGCTTAGGCACCTTTAAAAGGGTCCGCCGATCCTGAAAGCGTCCGTTTTCCTCCCGGTAGGCCACAATATTTTTCGCCAGGGTTTTGCTAATGCCGGAAATGTATTCCAGTAAGGAGGCAGATGCCGTATTCAGATCCACTCCTACACGGTTTACACAGTCCTCCACCACGCCTCCCAGGGCCTCACTGAGCTTTTTCTGGTTCATATCATGCTGGTATTGTCCCACGCCTATGGACTTGGGATCAATTTTTACCAGCTCAGCCAGAGGGTCCTGAAGCCGGCGGGCAATGGAGGCCGCACTGCGCTGTCCCACGTCAAAGTTGGGAAATTCCTCTGTAGCCAGCTTACTGGCAGAATACACAGAGGCTCCGGCTTCATTGACAATGATGTATTGTACTTTTTCCTTGAGTTCCTTTAAAAGTTCCACGATTACCATCTCCGATTCCCGGGAGGCCGTGCCATTTCCCACAGAAATCAAAGAGATCCCATACTTTGCAATAAGCTTCTTCAACACGGCCTTGGCCTCTGCCACCTTGTTCTGGGGCGCTGTGGGATAAATGACCACCGTATCCAGTACCTTTCCAGTGGCGTCCACCACCGCCAGCTTGCAGCCGGTGCGAAAAGCCGGGTCCCAGCCCAATACCACCCGCCCCACAATGGGAGGCTGCATCAGGAGCTGTTCCAGATTTTTTCCAAATACCCGAATAGCTCCGTCCTCTGCCTTTTCTGTCAGCTCATTGCGGATCTCCCGCTCAATGGCCGGGGCAATCAACCTATCATAGCTGTCCTGAGCCACCTCTGCCAAAATCGGAGATGTATAGGGATTTTCCCGTGTGATTAGCTGTTTTTCCAAATAACGGAGAATCCGCTCCTTGGGGGCCTCCAGCTTTACGGTGAGCACCTTTTCCGCCTCCCCCCGATTTAGGGCAAGAATCCGATGTCCAGCCAACTTTTTCACGGGCTCCTCAAATTGATAATACATTTCATACACCGACTGGACCTTCTCATCCTTGGCCGAAGAGAGAATACTTCCCTCCTGAAAAGTAATTTTCCGAATATAGCTGCGGTAATCTGCCTGGTCGGAAACCATTTCCGCCAGTATATCCCTGGCTCCCGCCAAAGCCTCCTCCTCATTTGCCACGCCTTTTTCTTCGGATATGTACTTGGCTGCTTCCCTTTCCAATGGCTCCTTAGCCGTCTGAAGCAAAATATAGTTTGCCAGTCCCTCCAACCCCTTTTCCTTGGCAATAGTTGCCCGGGTCCGGCGCTTGGGGCGATAAGGCCGGTAAAGGTCGTCCACCACAACTAAAGTCTCCGCTGCCAGAATCTGACTCTTTAACTCTTCTGTCAGCTTCCCCTGCTCTTCTATGCTGGAAAGCACCTGCTCTTTTTTATCCTCCAAATTTCTCAGATAATTCAGCCGCTCATGGAGCCCTCGCAACACCTCATCATTTAAGGAGCCTGTGACCTCCTTCCGGTATCTGGAAATAAAAGGAATGGTATTTCCCTCGTCTATTAATTTTACCGCCGCTTCCGTCTGCCAAAGCTGAATTTCCAGCTCCTGGCTCAGTTTTTTCATAATATCCATGCTCTAAAACCTTCCTGCTGTCTTTTTGCTTGCCATTTTTCCGGCTCTTTGAGGCAGAATTCTCTGGCACACAAAGCCTCCCTCCTGGCACTGGTATCATTATATAGGAAATCTGCGGAAATTGCAAAAATTTGTTTTTTTTCTATATTTATGGTATACTTCTACATAATACCAATAGGTCAGCCTCCCTTTGCTGACAGAAAAGAGGATCTTTATGGAGTCACAACCCTATACAATCCCCCCTTATCAAAATCGGCCCAATGCCTTTGCCGCTGCTTCGGTAATTTTTGGCGTGATTTCTCTGGTTTCCTGCCTGATTATATATATCACCGTGTTTTTCGGCTGCCTGAGCATTCTGTTTGCTCTTCTTTCCCGTCAGGAATCCTTGAAAATGCCCAGCTCTTCCCAGGCCGGCTGTGTCCTTTCCTCGGTGGCCATAAGTTTAAGCGCCATTCTTACGGCTATTTCCTTTGTCTACCTTATTTATCTCTTTGGACTGGAGACGGTGATGAATCCGGAGGAGCTTTTGGAAAAATATCGGGATTATCTGTATTCCTTGGGAGGTGCCATGCAATGAGACAGCCATCAAAGATTTTAAAGCAGCGGGCCCGCATGACCCTGCTGGGTAAATATTTTCCCAGTGTCTGCGTGGTTTTCCTGTTCTCTCTGATCTCCCTGCTTCTCACCTATCTTTTGGACATCAGCGGCTTTTCTCCCGCAGGGGATCTTATGCGACAGCTGAGCTTCTGGCTAATGTTGGCAATTATTTCGCTGTTGCATGCACTTCTCTCCATCGGATTAACCCATTATTTTTTCCAGATGACTCTGCATGCGCCCTTTTCTTTCCGGGATTTATTTTACGGTTTTACCAATAATCCGGACCGTTTTATCATTGCCATCGCCCTTCGCTATGGGCTTCCGTTCTTGGGTTGGATTCCTGCTTGTATCTGGTATTTTCGCATGCCTGCCCTGCTAGATTCCTCCGCTAGGCATATTCTCTTGCTGCTTCTTCTGGTGCTATTTGCAATACTTTTGAATCTAACCGTTTTGCTTTTTTATGGATTGTCCTTTTATATTCTGCTGGAACAACCAGATTGTTCCCCCCTGGAATCTATGCGGATAAGCCGTCAGCTGATGGTTGGGCAAAAGGGGCGGTTGTTTTCTCTGTATATGAGTTTCATTGGATATGGGCTTTTGGAATTGGGGACTATGGGTGTGGGGAAACTTTGGGTGCGGCCTTATGTAGAGATGGTTCTGATTCAGTTTTATTTGGATGTGAAAGGGGAAACTGAGGAGACGCCAAACATAGACTCTTAGGACATTAGAATGCACAATCAGGGAATTAGGAATTTTTAAAATTTCTAAAATAAGAGTATGTGAAACTGCTGACAGATTTTATTTAGAAAAAAATCGGGAGTATTCCAAAGATCGTGTAAACCTCTAAACTGATGTAAGATAAAATTACTCAGTTTGGAGGTTTATTTTATTGCAACAACAAAAGCTTCCCCACAAAAGACAGCCTATCGGGAAATGATAGGTAACAATCTAAAAAAACAATGTAACAGTCAAAGGCAGCACAGATGTGAATTCCATTATGTGGGTTATGATTAGCTATTCTGGAAGAGGCTCTGGACCAAGTAATGGATGAGCAGCTGGGATATTCCAAGTATGATTACCGGAACAAGAGGAGCTATATGATATCAAGATTTCAGACAGCACGGTCAGCCGGATCACAATCCAAGTTCATATTCCCAACTGACAATAGCCTGCTGAAAATGCTGTATCTAGCGATGATAGATATCACGAAGAAATGGACCGGCAATCGTCAGGACTGGGGACAGATTCATTCGCAGCTTGAAATATTCTTTGAAGAGCGGTTATTTGGGTTATAAGCAGGGATCCCAATCAAGCATGTAAGGCTCTGTCCACAGTAACTATTGGCATACCTTATATCAGTTTTTTCAGTTATCACAAAACTAGAAACTCTCTCAAAAACACTTAACTTTTCCGATTTTCTTTACTATATTTTAGCGCTGCTTCCAAGGCAATAACAACTACTTCATTTTCTTTTTCTGTTAAATAAGGATGAATTGGCAGACATAATACTCTTTTACACAATTTTTCTGTAATTGGGCAATCAGCAATCGCACTTTGAGTTTCTTCAAATGCTTTTTGTCTATGCATTGGTTTTGGATAATAAACCATTGTAGGAATGCCAGTCATTTTCATATACTCTTGAACTGCATTCCTATCTATATTTTCTGGCAGTTGTATTGTATACTGCGCCCAAGATGAATAATAATTTTCAGCTATTTGGGGTAACTCAATTTTTGCTTCAATATTGCACAATAATTGTGCATATCTCGCAGCCACTTTATTTACATCTATAAGCTCATATTTTCGAAAAGCTTTTAATTTCACTTTCAAAATTGCTGCCTGTATGGTATCCAAACGAGAATTTACACCAATATAAATATTGTCATATTTATCAATGCCTTTACCATGAATTTTATAAGCTTTCAATAATTCTGCCCATTCATCATGATTTGTAAAAACAGCGCCTCCGTCTCCATAACATCCCAATGGCTTTGCAGGGAAAAATGATGTAGTCGAAATATCTCCAAAACTACAAGCTTTTTGTAATCCTAATCTTCCTCCAAAGCCTTGAGCCCCATCCTCTAAAATAAGCAATCCATATCTATCTGCAATTTCCCGAATTTTCAGGTAATTTGCTGGCTGCCCAAAAAGATCTACCACTACGATAACTCTTGGTGTCAATATCCCTTCTTCTTTTACTCTCAGAATAGCCTGTTCCAATGCTACCGGAGACAGATTAAAAGTATCCGCTTCTACATCTACAAAAACAGGAGTAGCTCCTTCATAGGCTGGTGTCTCTCCTGATGCAAAAAAAGTAAAATCCGGCACAAAAACAGCGTCTCCTACACCAATATTCCATACCATAAGTGCTAATGTCAAAGCATCTGTTCCATTTGCACATGTAATGCAATGCTTTACCCCTACATACTCTGCCAACTGTTCTTCTAATTCTATAACCTGTTGTCCAGAAATAAAATTTCCAGCATTCAAAACTTGTTGTATTGCCCTATCAACCTCTGGCTTTAGGATTTGATACTGCTTTTGTAAATCTCGAAATTGCATCCTTCTTCCTCCTACTACAATATATTTATGGTTAATACCCCTTACAGCCAGTAAGGAATTATCCAACTTGTTGCTTAAGCTGTTATAATGATGGGGCAATCGGTATAGCGAAAGCCTCCTTGGGCTTCACGCCCGCTATTAAGTCTGCTAACCAGCTCTTCATTCGCAGCGTTCGTTTTATGCAGGTTGAGCCGCCTTCCGGGTGCGTTCGCGTCACACCACTGTAGATGGAATGGGCAATGAGTAAAACTGGTATTGACCATTGCAATAAATCTTAAGGAGTCACATTTTTATGAACATGAACGCAATAGGTATTGATGTTTCCAAACGCAAAAGCACTGTGGCGCTCCTCCGTCCTGGTGGAAGGGTAGTTGCAAAGCCCTTTGATATTCCCCATCTGTCCGCTGATTTTCAATCACTTAAGAAGCTTATCAAGGATCTTGATGGTGAGACACGCATTGTCTTGGAGTGTACCGGCCGCTACTATGAACCGGTAGCCCGCGAGCTTTCCCATGCAGGCTTTTTTGTAAGCGCTGTCAATCCCCAGATCATCCGTAACTTCCAGGGACAGGACAATCCTCTCCGCCGAGTCAAGACCGATAAGGCAGATTCCGTAAAAATCGCCCGCTATACTCTTGACAGTTGGGCAAATCTGAAACAGTATAATCTTATGGATGAATTACGTTCCCAACTCAAAACCATGAACCGTCAGTTTGGCTTCTATATGAAACACAAAACCGCCATGAAGAATAACCTAATCGGTCTCATTGATCAGACGTATCCCGGCGCCAATACCTACTTTGACAGCCCCGCCCGCGAGGACGGTAGCCAAAAATGGGTAGATTTTCTTGACACCTACTGGCATGTGGATTGTGTCCGTAAGATGTCCCTGCCCGCTTTTACAGACCACTATCAGAAGTGGTGCAGCCGTAAAAAGTACAACTTCAGCAAGTCAAAAGCTGAAGAAATCTATGGGAAAGCAAAGGAGCTCATTCCCGTACTTCCAAAGGACAGCTTTACCAAACACATAATCAAACAGGCAATCGGCCAATTACACACTGCCTCACAGACCGTTGAGCAGCTGCGTTCCCTTATGAATGAAACTGCTTCCAGGCTGCCGGAATATCCGGCTGTCATGGCAATGAAGGGCGTGGGACCGTCTCTGGGACCTCAGCTTATAGCCGAAATCGGAGATGTAACACGTTTCACCCACAAAGGCGCCATTACGGCATTTGCCGGAGTAGACCCTGGTGTCAATGATTCAGGGGATTATTCCCAGAAAAGTGTACATGCCTCCAAACATGGTTCGCCAGCATTACGCAAAACTCTGTTCCAGATCATGGATGTGCTGATAAAAACCAAACCGGATGATGCAGTATATCTGTTCATGGACAAAAAGCGTGCCCAAGGCAAACCTTATTACGTTTACATGATTGCTGGAGCCAATAAGTTTTTACGTATCTACTATGGAAGAGTAAAAGAATATCTCTCCACTCTTCCTGTATCAGACTAAACACAGCATACATATCTTTTAGACCGGCATACACTGGCGGTCTTATTTTGTTGCTCAATTTTCAACCTGTATAAATTTTTCAATGTTCTTTTAAATTTATCTTGACTTTTTATTTGCAGGCTTAATATAATTGTCCATTTACTACAATTCCACAGACTTTCTGATGTCTAATATAACTAAATCCTAAGAACCATTCCCTTTTCATTCACTTTTCCAATCACTTTAGCTGGAATTCCTGCCACCAAAGCATAATCCGGCACATCCTTTGTTACAACAGCCCCAGCTGCAACCATTGCATACCTTCCAATCGTATGGCCACACACAATAGTTGCATTGGCTCCAATACTCGCCCCTTCTTTAATCCGTGTTCTTTTATAAGCGGCAGCACCTTTTGGATATTTTGCTCTTGGAGTCAGATCATTGGTAAACACACATGAGGGGCCACAGAATACGTCGTCTTCCAATTCCACTCCTTCATAAAGGGATACATTGTTTTGTATTTTACAACCATTTCCTATTATCACATAATTGGAAATATTGACATTTTGCCCCAGAGTGCAGCTTTTCCCTATCCTCGCTCCCTTCTGAATATGACAGAAATGCCAAATCTTCGTTCCTTCCCCAATCTCCACATCCTCATCGATATAGCTGCTTTCATGTACAAAATAATCCATCAAAATTCTCCTGTCATTTCTGTAGACACAAATTCCTTTAAGGGCAGCTTCACCGGCTTTCCTTCCTTTTGGCTTTTATAAACTGCCAGAACAAGCTCCAGTGCATTTCTTCCTGCCACTGCATCCACGTAGGGGCTTCGGTTCTTCTCTATGGCATCTATTACATCTGCATACAGACTGGTATGCCCGTTTCCATACACATTACTGGTAGCTTCTTCAAGTCCTTTATTCCTGCTGTCTTCCTCCGTCTCATCTGCAAACTGCCAGACATCGATGTTATTGGTGGAGGTTCCTCCAAGCTTCACGGTTCCCTTTTCTCCAAAGAGATAAAGCGTTTCCTCCAGATTCTGGTGATACACATTGGTAGTTCCTTCTATTGTGGCAATACTTCCGTTTTTGAATTTTACCACAGCCATTCCAACATCCTCAGCCTCCAGATAATTATGGACTCGCTGGCGTGTCTGGCCGTAGACCTCTTCAGCCTCATCCCCCATCATCCACCGGAGCAGATCTACCCCGTGAATGCACTGATTCATCAAGGCTCCGCCGTCGGAAGCCCACTTTCCCCTCCAAGGGGCCTGGGTATAATAACCTTCGTTTCGGTTCCAACGCACGTGAATAGAGCCATGGGACAATTTTCCAAATCTTCCTGCCTCCAAAGCCTTACGCATTTCCTGTACTGCCACATTAAAACGGTTCTGATGACAAGCAGATACCTTTACTCCCTTTTCCTGTGAACGTCTTACAATCTCATCTGCATCCTGAATGCTCATGGCTATGGGCTTTTCTATGATACAGTGAATCCCATGCTCAATGCAGTACAGGGCAATTTCTGCATGTATACCGCTTTCTGTGGCAACCGCCACCAAATCCAATTCATTTTCTGCAATCATTTTCTTATAATCCGTATAGTGTTGGATGGAGGTCTCCTCCAGTCCATGCTTTGCAAGCAGTTTTGTAATCTGCGCTTCTTCCACATCACAGGCAGCCACAAATTCAAGCCCATTGTTAAGTACTGCCTTTACATGATTTGTGGCAATACGGCCACATCCAATCAATGCATATTTCATACCCCTTGACTCCTTTGTTTGCTTTGAAAGGTTTCCATTTCTTCCACAATCTTTTCTGCGGAATGTCCTTCTCCAAAAGGCTGATAAGCCTTTACCACCTTCTGGGGCTTTCTAAGCTTTTCCAAAATATCTTTTGCGTCCGGCTTTGCCAGCTGATTTCTTCCCTCAACCATGGTTTCTGGCCAGCAGACAAAGTCTAGAATCGTCACACACTTTTTTTCTGCAAAAAAGGCTTCCCGCTGAAGCCCTCCTGAATCTGTCACAATCTTTTCTGCATGGTTTACCAGACAGATGCTTTCTAAATACCCCACTGGCTCCGTAAGAAACAGGCTTTGAAACCCCTGCTCCTGTTTTAATCGCAGGGCTCGGTCTTTGTTTCTTGGATGAACCGGATAAATCACTGGGACATCCAACTGCTCCATGGCCCGGAAGATTTCAAGAAGCGTCTGATCACTCCTTGTATTTTCTTCCCTGTGACAAGTCAGATAATAATACCTGTCCGGTACAGAAACCAAAGCTCCTTCCAGTAAAGCAAGACGGATATCTCCCGGTTCCATCCGCCCTCTGTATTCCAAAAATGCGTCATACATGGGGTCTCCCACCAAAATCGCTTTATCAGACAACCCTTCCTTCTCCATACAATCCATTCCGCTTTTGGTACTTGCCAGAAGCAGGGCTGATATATGATCGGTACAAATCCGGTTCAGTTCCTCCGGGTTCGTCCGACTGTATGTCCTGGCTCCTGCTTCTACATGGCAGACCGGTATATGGAGCTTTGCAGCTGCAAGCCCTCCTGCCAGAGTAGAATTGGTATCTCCGTAAACAAGGAGCCAATCCGGCTGTTCTTTTTGCAACACCTTTTCAACTGCTATCAGCATCCGACCGGTCATTTCCCCATGGCTTCCTCCAGAAATCCCTAGATTATAATCTGCTTCCGGTATGGCAAGCTCCTCAAAAAACTGCTGTGACATGTTATAGTCATAATGCTGTCCGGTATGCACCAGAATTTCTGTATGATTCTTTCTAAGCACATGCGATACCATCGCAGCCTTGATAAACTGTGGTCTTGCTCCTACAATGGTTACAACCTTCATCTGTATCCCCTTTTATAAAACTTCAATGTTTGTTCTGTCCGCTATTGCCTTCATTACATTCTTGGTATCGAATATTGCCTTAGCATGCTTCTGGAGCATTTCATAGTCTACATTGGAATGTGCTGCTGTGATTATCAACAGATCATAACTTTCCACCTGCTCCGATGTAACCGCTGTCATTCCCTTCGTTACTTCTCCATGATACTTGTACTGGGAAATCCAGGGGTCATAATAGGACACTGCCGCGCCGGAAACCTTCAGAAGCTCAATCACCTCCAAAGCAGGGCTTTCCCGGTAATCATCTATATCCTGCTTATAGGCCACTCCTACCACCAGTATCTTAGATCCCTTCAATGACTTTTCGAAGCGATTTAGAATACGGGCTGCCCGGTCCACACAGTACTCCGGCATCCGGTCATTCACCATCATAGAGCTTTCAATCATGGAAGTGTGGAAACCGTATTCTCTCGCTTTCCAGCTTAGATAATATGGATCCAAAGGAATACAGTGACCGCCTAATCCTGGTCCTGGGTAAAAGGCCTGGAAACCATAGGGCTTTGTTTTGGCGGCATCAATCACCTCCCAAATACTGATTCCCATGCGGTCGCAGAGGATTGCCAGCTCGTTGATGAGGCCAATATTGATATTTCGGTAGGTATTCTCCAGAATCTTCTCCATTTCGGCAATGGCCGGTGAGGATACCTCTGCCACATCTCCCTCCAATACAGCCCGATACATGGCTGCAATCACCTCAGTGGCATCCTTTCCAATACCGCCTACTACCTTAGGCGTATTTTTTGTTTTATATATCAGGTTGCCGGGATCTACCCGCTCCGGGGAGAAACCAAGATAAAAGTCCTCCCCACATTTCAGTCCGGATCCCTGCTCCAGAATCGGCTTTACCAGCTCCTCTGTAGTTCCAGGATAGGTAGTCGATTCCAGTACGACAATAGTGTTCTTTACCAAATATTTCGAAATCTCTTCTACTGAAGACTTTACATAACTGATATCTGGCTGCTGATGTTTGTCCAAAGGAGTAGGAACACAGATGGCTATAAAATTAACATCTTTTACAAAACTAAAGTCCGCAGTGGATTTTAACATTCCACTACGGACTAATTTTTCTAAATCTTTATCTACTACATCACCAATGTAATTGTGTCCCTGATTTACCATGTCAACCTTCTGTTGCTGTACATCAAAGCCTATGGTTTTAAATCCTGCTTTTGCTTTTTCCACTGCTAAAGGTAAACCTACATAGCCTAACCCCACTACTCCTACTACAATCTCTCTATTGGTAATCTTATTTAACAATTCATTTTTCATTCTCTTAACCTCATCAAAATTTGTATTAATTATTACTTTCTTAAAAAATCAATAATTAATTTATTCTTTTTTTGTTTTCAATACATATATCTGTTTTATTCCATATCCTTTTTGTTGAAAATCCCGCTGCTAATGCCAAAAAATATGTTATTACAATATTGTAGTCATAAATCGGATTACCTGAGAAGCCATAAATTATTATAAAAGTTTGCACAAACAATGAGAAATAACTATTTATATAGCTATTTTCCATACATGCATTCGTCTTTTTAATTTTTATGCTTGTCCAGAATATAGGAAATAGTAATGCCATAGCCAATATGATAAATCCTATAACTCCTTGTTCAGCCCACATTTGTAAATATATATTATGACCTAAATGTGCATCATATGTAAAATAGCCAATCGAGTTTATACCATTTCCCAAAATTGGCTTTTGAATTATAGCTGATAGCACTCCTTCTAAAATAATTAATCTTGAAATAACAGAGTGAAAAAGCAATTTTTTTATTTTTACTATAAAAATATTACTAAGTATAAAAACACTCAGGAATGCAAAACTAATAAAAAATATTTTCCCTCGTTTACTGAATTTATTCCTACTTATACAACAAACAAATATCATTGATATTAAAGAGGCGATTATTAAACCCTTTTTTCCTGTTAATATTAGTCCAAGCCAAGAACACCCCATCAATAAAATTGTACCTGTCTTTGTCTTATATGAAGCACACCATTCTGCAACAAATAAACCAATTAGCATAGCAAAAAAAAATGCATTTGTCCCTGTTTGACCTGCAATTCCTGCATAATAGTGTGATTCTTTGGCCAGCCTGACTGTTAATTTCTGTGCCTCACTATCAAGAAAGTATTCTGTTAGTTTTAAAGATTTCTCTGTAAACACTGCACTAAAATATGTAAATGCCAAATGAAATAAACATCCTGTTTTTAACCACTTATAAAATATTTGCTGCCATCCACTATAAAGCGAGAAGCACACAGCTATAGTCAAGAAATTCATATAGACTAAACAAAACTTAAAAGCATTTCCAAAATTAATTGTATATAGGGTAGAAAATAACATATTTATTACCAATATGATATGAAATATCCACTCTTTTCTAATTGGTAATTTTATTTTTCTATACCCAACTTTTAAAAGTAAAATCAAAAAAAACACATCCATTATAATGTATAAAAAAGTATCTGCAACAAATAAATGTTTGAAACATATATAAAATGTAATATATATAAACCATAAATTTAAAATAGAATAGATCTCTTTTTTCATAACAGGATATCTAATTCTCCTTTTAGTAATCCGCAATCTACTACATAAAAACCGTCCAAAATCAATCACTAAGATTCTTGCCAAAACCCTATCTCAATTAATACCTTTTTTACTATTCTTTTCGCCTTTCCTTTCATCCCACCATTTAAATACTTTCTCTCTACAAAAGAATATCCTTTTTTATGAATATAATCCTTCCAAAAGATTTCATATTGCTGTGGCCTTTTTCTTGGAAGCTCTAATGATGGTTGCATACATCTTTCAACAGTCGTTTTTCCACTATTAAAATGTTTCTCTATGTTTGAAAAAACCATTTCTCCCTTATCTGAATTAAGTAAAATTAAAGAAGTTCCTTTATTATCATCTAATTCCGGAAATACCTGTTCAATTCCCCAAAAGTCACCCATTGTAATATCTGACTTGCGTTTTAAATTTGTATATTTACATACAAAACAAGACGGTCGCAAACCTAATCCCGAAAAAAAAGCCTGAAAAAAACAATCATAATTAGCATTCTCCAAATAGTCTTTATGTTTCATTTGAATATGCATACTACTCTTTCGCCATCCTAAAGATTTATCTCTAAAACTAATATTTACGATTTCTTCTTCTCTTTTTAAATACGTCAAATAATCCCTCCATATTTTAGGACTATTCACACCATGACAAACCAAATCACAAGTTATTAAATTCTCATGCTTGCAATCTTTCAAATAATGTATTAATCCATCTACTTGGCAAGGACACCCTGTAAACAAGACAGTCTTATCTTCCAATAAATCCTTTTTAACTAAATCAAATATATTATTTAAATCACTTTGTACATATTTAGCTCTCTGCATTTTATGAATATCTTCTTTGGAGGTTCCACGCATATGAACTACTTTAAATTCTTCATCAAATACTGCACCATATACTACCCCCTCCTTTTGCCGAACATATTCTGCCAGTTCATAAAAAAAACCTCCAGATGAGCTGTTCAACCGTATAAGTTCATCTTTATTTTTAACTGCATATACCTTTTGTAATGCTGTTATTCTAGTGGACTCTTTTTCTTTATATGGACATACGTTCTCGCATATCCCACAATGAATACACTGTTTTTCATTTATTTGGGGATATAAAAAGCCTTGATCATCACTTTGCATAATAATTGCATGTGTAGGACAAGCGCACATACACGCAGTGCATCCATAACAGTTTTCCTTTTTACTTACTTTCACTTATTTTTCTCCTCAGCTTCAAAATTCTCTTCCAAATCCGATTCATTTCCTGTTGGTTAAAATACCATCCTATGATCCATGTGATTAATATTGCGTATATCGAAACGATTATCGCATATACAATCCACCGAAAATAAGTATTACATGTTATTATGATATATCTAAATGGTAAACATATTATTGTAATTTCTATAATTGCATATAATACTCTTTTTAAGGTCCTATAAACAGATAATTTTGTAATATTTTTGGGAATATAATAAAGCAAATCAATATCTCGATATATATTTGATATTATTGATGCTAAAAGTATTCCATATAACCCTAAGGCTGGCGCCAATAAAATTCCGCCTAAAACTACAATTATCCCTTGAATGGTTACTTGTAATTTAGTCTCTTTATAATGTCCCGCAGAAATCACCAGCATACCCTGTGGTGTTTTCAAGTTGTGCAAGAATGCATTCAAAACAAACAATATTCCCAAAATAGGTACATCATAGTTTATATCTGTTATGTTTCTAGTATATAAACGAATAAATGGCATAATCATAACAAATGCCACACCATAAATAATTGTTATGAGACTATAATAAGCAAACTCAAACTCCTCATATGCTTTTTGTAATATTCCAATTTCATTTCTGGCAATAATATCACCAAACGAAGAAGAAAGACCATTTGTAAATATATTAAGCAGTCCTGAAATTCCTCCAATTACCATATTGTAAATACTATATATGCTCACCACTTTCAAATTTGTAAAAAGAGTAGCTAAGACTACAGGGGAACCTGTATGTATTACTCCCAAAACTTGTAAATATAATGCATCCCATCTCTTATCCAGTGCTTGATTATTTGGCTTCTCTTTATAGTTAATATATGGGTAATTTCTTCGTGTATATTGGTATAATATAAAACTTCTAAGCAAAATAGCGCTCAAAGATACTGCTTTTACTATGACAATGTTCATTTGCATCATTGACATGAAAATTAGAATTACTGTATTTAAAGCAGTATATAAAGTAGATGAAATAGAAATTATAAATAACTTTTGATCTGCTGTTAAAAGTGCCCTATATTTTCCTAATGTAAAAAACTCCAATAATCCTGTAAATCCCAAAATTAAGATTAATAACCCTATTTGCCAAGTATCCAATACATCTACATGAACTTTAAAAGGATAAATTACCGCCATAATAGCAAGTAATACTAAAAACAGATACCCTGAAATCATATAAAATCTTTTTGTGGCCACTACAACCGCACTAATTTCTTTATAATCATTTTTAGCCAAAGGTTTATACAATGCATAAACTGATGCCCCTGATAATCCCGCTTCAACTAAATTAAAGTAATTAATAAATTGTGTTATAGAAGTTATTAATCCATTAATTTCTGATCCATAATACTGCAGCATAAATCTTGGAACTATAAAGCCTGCTATTAAAACAATAAATTGATAGCTTACTGCAAAAAATGTATTATACAAAAATTTACTGGTTCTGCTTGAAGTTTTTTTTACTTCCAAAACATTATTCCCTCTCTCCAATATTCCGCATATTTGCATTGCCCACAATAACCTGATAAGGCATTACGTCTTTTGTAATAATTGCACCAGCTCCTATAACGCATCCATCTCCTAATGTAACACCTCCAAAAATTTGTGCCCCGTATCCAATCCATACATCATTTCCTATTATAATATCTGCTTCTTTACTTCCCTGTTCTCTTATTAAAACGTTACGTTCTCTATAAAGATGCATATCTGTTCGAAGATGAACATTATACGAAAGCAAACAATTATTCCCAATCTTTATATATGCGTTTGGAGATGCTATTAATTGTCCTCCATTTATATAACTATTGCTGCCAACTGTTATATGTTTAGGATATTGCAGTAAAACTTTTCCAGATATAAAAGCGTCTCCTGTTGGGTTATTAATTATTAATGTATTATAATACCCTACTATCCGTTCTACTCTTAAACTAAATGCTACAATTAGCCCCCCCAGTATGCTTAAGATCTTTTTCAAAAACTTTCTCATTTAACACCGTTTCCAGAAAATCTTCTGACTCCTTTTTTTTGAATTCTAAATTTTTCTTTACTATATGAAAATCAATTTTTCTTTCTATATCAACATCATTATTGTCCAATACTCTATCCTTGAGCTTTGCTATCTCTAGTATACTTTCCAACCTAGAAAAACGCTCTTTTAACTTAATTACCCAAAATTGTTTTTCAAAAATTAGAGAAAAAGCAACTGCATGGAAAGAATTTGTAACAATATAATCTGCATTTTGTACTAATCCTAAAAACTCAGTAGGCGATACACACGGATATATTTTTTCAAAATGAAATTTGTTTTGAATACGATTGATCTGCACTACTTTTAAATTATAATATTTTGCTAATTTCTTAGCTAATGTTATACAACGTTTATCATGTTCTACTTCGTATATTAAAACATATTTTTCTAATTTGGGTTTCTGTAATATTATTTGATACTGTTTTTTAGAAAGTAAGAATACAGGATCTAAAACCTGATGTACAAAATTATCTCCCAAATCATTTAATGTTTGCTGTAAAACTTTTTCTCTCACTGATATGGCAAAAAAATCTTTTGTATTTGCTTTTAATTTTTCTTTAAATTCTCTACTAAATCTATCTTCACCTGCACTTGCTGCATAAGCTGCTTTTCTTGCAGTAGACTTAAATTGCAGAAAAAATCCTGGATCTGTTCCTACCAGCTCAATATTCCATACCTGATCGCTCCCTACTAAATAAATATCTGGTTGTTCCAATTTCTCTATATCTAAGCTATTCTTACAAACCGAAGTCAGCTCAATATATTTTTGGGAAAAATAATAAAATTTTTTCTTTCTCACTATTTTTAACGGAATTACTATGATTCCTTTTAATAATTGCAATAAATTTTTACTTCCTATAACATTTTCCCAAACAGATTGTTCTTTTCTTATAGTTTTAGGTATATAATCAACAACCTTTACATCATATCCTTTTATCTTTAGAAATTTATATAAAGCATATTCCTGCAAAGCAGCCCCAACATTACTTGTATGGGAAAATGTAATTATATATATTTTCATAATTTATAAATCCTTTACATTTTTATTTAGAAAACACAGCTGCCATTTGTTATTCTCAGATATTTTTATATTCGATATACTTCTAATATTTGTTTTGCAATATTTTGCGCAGTATATTTTTTTTCTACATAAGTTCTAATTTGCTTTTTATTGTATCTCCAAGCATTGTTGTACATAAAAAGCATTCCCTTCTCCAATTCTTCTATACTGTTCCTTGAGACAAGAATTCCAACCTCTTCATTTACAAAGTCTTCAGGTCCTCCACATCTTGAAGCAATTACAGGCAATCCTGACGCCATTGCTTCAATATATGCCACCCCAAATGTTTCTGAATGGGAGGGTAATACAAAACAATCATATTCTTGATATAATAATCCAATTTTTTTTCGTGAAAGTTGCCCATAAAATATTACATTATTCTTTACTCCTAGCTTTTGAGAAAGTAATTCCATATTCTTTCTTAATATTCCCTCTCCAACAATCCCAAGAAAAACATCTTCATGTATTTGATGCACCTTAGCAAATGCTTTTATAAGCATTTGGTGTTGTTTAAGTGGAACTATATTTGCTGTTATTATAAAACCAAATCCTATATGCTTATTAGGTTTAAGCTCAAATTCTTCAAGATTAATTATATTAGGTATAACTCTACATTGAATTCCCGTATGTCTATACAAACTTTTCTTAAGTCCATCACTTACAGCAATCACACATTTTGCAGCGTAATATCCTTCTATTGCACATCTTTTTAAGGATACATTGATTTTTTCCTGATTCATCAAACTGGAGTGTTCTGTTATTACAAGTGGAACTTGCTTTTTTCTAGCCAACCGTGAAGCCATGCAACCCATTTCTGTAAAATGAGCATGAATTAAATCTGGCTTTGATGTTTTAAACACCTTACTATATAAATACTCTAGCCCCCATGTTCCAATCATGCAAAATAATCGAAGGGGCACAGCTCCAACAGGTATATCTATCCTATACCAGCTCACCCCACATCTCTCTCCATGATAAATTCCCCATTTTCTTTTTCTTCTCACAGAACGCAGATCAATCCCAAAGAAAATTACCTCATGTCCTGCAGCCGCCAAAGCTTTCGCCTGATCAAACTCAAATATCCCAATTAACGGATATTGATCTGTCGGTACCCCATTTGTAACAAAAAGTATTTTCATACTTCTTCCCTTCATCGTCTTTCCTTGCTCAACTTATATCAATGAATAAATTTTCTCAATACAACTGATAATTTATCTGTGCGATAATCTTCATGCTCATGTGCTGGCTCATTCATAATCTGCTCAAATTGTTCATCCGAAATTCCTAAATTACTCTTTAGTATTTCGATATAGCGCTCCATCATCTTCTCATCATATGGCGGCTTTTTAAGTTCTTCCAAAGCCTTCTCACGAGTCATCTGGCCAGACGCTATCATGCTTGATAAATGCGAAGTTCGTTTATCAACACCAAACTTTTTCGGAAACCAATAAAGCTGCACAAACGCAGTTAAAATATTCTCCAGGTGTTTACTCCCGTAATATTCAAAACCACAGAAATCATAAAGCTCTTTAAACGCACGATCTCTGTTATAATCAATATAATTCAAAGGCCGAAGCGTTATTGCTTTTCCTAGTCTAATATTCATATACTTTTTATAAGAAGAAATGAACTTCAACTTATTGATAGGCTTAGTTCCAAATTTTTTCTGAATATCATAAATATTGACTGTATCCATTGCATTAAATACATGGTCTTTTTGCAAAATACATTCAAGTGCAAAATTTCCCCCTGTTAGAAAGTATTTAAGCTTTTCCTTAACCACTGTATCATATAAAAATGCAAACAAAATGTTATCCTGAGGTACCGCAAGATTTGGAACTCCTGCCCGCATATATGCGAGAGTCAAAGCATTAAACTGTTCTGGATCCGGTTTAACCGTCCGCATTTCTATATGTGCTTTTTCACATAGTTTTCTTATATTTGCTTTTGATATTTCTGTGTCATAACCATCATCAATATGAACTGCAAGTATTCTAAGTCCCCAAGTATAACCTAAATATGCAAGATAGGAAGAATCCAATCCTCCAGACAAGCCCATAATGCAATCATAAGGCTTATCTTGATTCTCTTTTTTAATCATAGAAATTATTTCGTCCAATTTCCTCTTTCCTATCTCATTGGGAAAATAAACAGTTGTATTAATTTCACTTAACGCTTTCGTACAATAGTTACAAAATCCATTTTCATCAAAAGTAATTGACTTATCCGAGGAGTTATCCATTATACATCTTTTACAAACACGTGTTTTTGCCATTCTTCTATCCTTCCAATTCTGCCTTTAATAGACTATACAAATTAACCAACTGCTTTTCCTGTGTGTTCCAATTAAACTCTTGAAGCACTGCCTCTCGACCTCTGCTCCCCATACTTTCAGCTTCCACAGGATTATCTAACAAGAATTGAATCGCATTTTTCATATCCTGAATATTTCCATGCCTAACCGGAATTCCAAAGTGATATTTATCATTTAATTTCTTCCATAGTTCAAAATCTGTAAATATCACAGGAACGCCTCTTAACATAGCTTCAAATAATTTATTATTTCCAAGCGTCCCCTCATGGCCGTTCGTATCCTTCGAATATGCTGCTGTAACAATAGCCATACGACTATTTGATATTTTTTTCGGTAATTCTTGAAAAGAAAGAACCCCAAAATACCTTATCTTTTTATTTTTATCTAAGGATCTCAAATAATCGATATCTCCATTTCTACGCTCCGGACCATATAAATTTAAAAAAACCCCTTTTACCTCTTGAAGAGCTCTAACAACAACATCCAGTGCATACTGAATACAGGATATTTGCCCTGCAAAGCAAATATAATCTGAATCCTTACAGTATTCTCCTTTTTCCAACCATGAATTTCCTACTGTAATAATTGGATAATTTGTTACCATAACCGTATTCACATTCGATTCTTTCAGCCTATTACAAATATGTGGCGTTACAGATATCAATGCATCTAGTTTTTTTATCACATGTTTTTCATATGCTATATAGGCACTTCCCGCTGCTTTCATAAGCCATTTAGGTAAATGAAATACATCACTCTCTGAAAATCGAGAGGCAAAATCTTCGTGACAATCAAATATAACTTTATAACCCATTTTTTTTAATTTTGACGCATACGGAAGCAATTCCATATCATGAATCTGATATATATCCAATGTCATTCATTTTACCATCAATTTTGGTCAGTTAGGGGTCCAACCCGTTTAGTTAAGTAACCCATCTACTTTTTTACTTTGAAATGGCAGAATACAACAAACAGGCCGGTCCATTACTTTAGGTCCGGCCTGTTTTCCTTGTAATTATGGTTTTAAATTGTTTCTTTAAATGCTTCGCTTATGTATTTTTGCTTATGCCTGGCGTTTTCTCCGGCATGTGAAAAGCCCTAAAAGTGACAATAGAGCTACCGCTTCCACC
>JAAWAC010000030.1 GCA_022791975.1 Lachnospiraceae bacterium
ATGCAGAGGCAGGTCCCGTGGAAGACCGCGGACAGGCAGCTGTGTCGAAACTTTATAGAGACGGGGTATTAGCTCAGTCGGTAGAGCACTTGACTTTTAATCAAGTTGTCCGGGGTTCGAATCCCCGATGCCTCAGCGTAGTGGGTTTTCTAGTTGGTATAACCATGGAAAACCTGCTTTTTTGTTGCCAGGAAAGTATGATACCTGGGAGGAATTCCTTAGGAAAACTCATGTTTTTTAGTAGTTGTGTTTAGAGTGGTTCTGTTATACAATGGAAGCTGAAAGGATCGCGGCAGGTTTTAGACCGCTTTAGCCATAGAAAACAAAAGAGAAAGAGGGAGTGGAAGTGAGCGATTTAAACAGCGTAATTAGGGAGATCAAACCTTGTGATGACATGGCGCCATATGTTTTTATCAGCTATAGCAGCGCAGATAAAGAGATTGTGTGGAGAGATGTTCTGGAGTTTCAGAAAAGAGGCTTTAATGTGTGGCTGGATGAGAAAAATCTGGACAAAACCAAGGCCTCTTGGAAAGAGGATGCCCTAACAGCCATTGAAGATATGGATTGTGCGCTGTTGGTATTTTATGTAAGTAAGACATCTCTGCGCAGTGACGCCTGCTTTCAAGAATTGTCCAAGACGGTTGCGGACAGCACCAAGGCACTGCACTTTGGTCCTGTGAAATTCATAGCGGTGGACGCGGAGGATGTGGGAGATATGAAGATCTTCCACCAGGAAGTTTTCAACAGTATCCGCGCCAGCGAATTGGACAAGGAGGAGCGGCGGAAACAGGCCATGGCCCTGAATGGGTTTATGCGGCAGTTTTTTGACAGCAACAATGAGAAGATACGGATTCACCCAAAGAGTGAAGAAAACCGCAAGATGGATTATTATGAGGAAATCCTGGCAGCTTTTCCCGATGAGACCCGGATTTTTAATCCGACAGAGAAAAAGCCTGTCTCTGGGCCGATAGGAGCCGAGGAGACGCATGTGTTTGTGTTGCCCCAGGCAGGGACCAAGCCGGTGTCTGCTTTCCCACAACTGGAGGAGAGAGAAATATCCATGGCCGAACAGCCGGAGGAAAGCCTGGAGTCTGTGTCCAGACAACAGGAGGAGAGAGAAGTATCTGTGCCCAAAGAGCCGGAGGGGAGAGAAACGTCTGTGCCCAAAGAGCCAGAGGAGAGAGAAGTATCTGTGCCCAAAGAGCCAGAGGAGAGAGAAGTATCTGCGCCCAAAGAGCCAGAGGGGAGAGAAACATCTGTGCCCAAAGAGCCAGAGGGGAGAGAAATATCCATGGCCGAACAGCCAGAGGAGAGAGAGCCCTCTCTTCTTGAGCAGCCGGAGGAGGAGTTGGTGTCTAGGCCTGCCCAGTTGGAGGAGAGGCCTCTGTTTGTGGGCCATGGGCCGGAGGAGAGAGAAGTATCTGTGGCAGCTGATTCGGTGGCAGAGATATTGGAGGAGACAGAGGAAGGCCTATTGGAGATTGATGCAGAACAAACATTGGAAAATGTTCCAGGAATAGAAAGTTTGCCTGTCTCTGCTACAAAGGAGTTGGCAGATTATTTCACCCATTATGAGGAACCGCCTGAGAACATTTTTGATGGCCGCTTAAGCTTTAAGAGAAAGGATCTGGCCGGGGCCAAAAGGGGAAATGGAATTTATCAGATTGAGTTTGGATATAAGCGCATTGAGCCTAAGTTTACAGGAACTCTTTTTGGAGGTAAAGCAGATCTGGTGCAGATGACGCTTCCGGACAGTCTGCTGGAGCTAAATCCTGGGGAATTCAAAAACTGTGAGAGGCTTCAGACCATTCGGCTGCCAAAGTATATCAGGGGAATTGGCATTGAAACCTTTCGGGGCTGTAATTCCTTAAAATATGTGGAGGTGCCTGGAAATGTAACCACCATTGGATTCTATGCGTTTGCCGGCTGTTCTTCGCTGGAAGGGGTAAAGCTTCCGGAAGGGCTGAAGTCTCTGGATAAGTATGTATTTGAGGCCTGCGGGCAGTTAAAGGAAATGCATCTACCCCAGGGATTGGAGACCATTGGAAGCGGCTGCTTTAAAGGATGTGCGGCGCTCAGGGAAATCGTTATTCCTGGGACAGTGAAAAAGCTTCCTTCCTTTCTGTTTTCCGGTTGCTATGGGCTGAGAAAGGTGGTTCTCCAGGAGGGGATTGTGGAACTGGAGAGTCTTTTTGGAGAACAGAGAATGGAAATGGAAGTGTGGATTCCGGATTCCGTGGTAAAATTTGATCCCCTTGTCTTCCGGCCTGGAGCAAAGGTGACCATCCATTGTAGCCAGGGCTCTGCGGCCCATGAATATGCCCAGAGAGCGGGCTTTCCCTGTGAGTTTACCACTCTCTAGTTTGGTTGGAAGAATCGGGCAAAGGGGCAGGAAAGGATAGAAGATTATATGGAAAAAATTCCCAATTCATTAAAGAGCACCTCCGGGAAGCAGAAGAAAAAAAACCGCCGGGTGGCAGTCTACGGAAGAGGACTTGACGGGGAGGAGCTGCTCCGCCAGTTAAGGGGCCGAGGCATCCGGGGAAAGCGCTCTCTGGTGGCGGCCAGCTGTTACGTGCTCATGAATAGTGAGGAGGAAAATTTTTCCTTTTATGCCAGGTATCAACACCGATTGCAAAAGAAACCCGTGTATTTGAAATGTGACTGTCGGGATTTTGAGGGGGCAGAGGCAAATCTGCATTTTTTCTGTCCGGAGGAGATCGCGGCGCGCATATACTGGAGACAGGCCGGGCTCTACCAACAGGCCAGGCAGAAAAAGTACCGGCTGAAAATTGCCATTCTTGGATTTGGACGCCTGGAGCAGGAGCTGCTGCTCTGGGGGCTACAGAATCATATTTTCTCCCCGGACCAGAGGTTGGAGTACCATATATTTGGAGATAGCAGCAAATTTTTGGCTATTTACCATGAGTTGGGGCAGCTGGAGGACCCGATAATCTTCCATGGAAATCCCTGGTATGAGGAGTTGGACCTTTTAAAGGAGGCAGATCGCATACTGATACAGGATGGAAGGGAATTGAGGGAGCTTTTGTTTGCGCTTCCGGAGAAAACCATCGATGTGCTGGCAGGTAGAAATGGAATGGCAAGTCTTTTGGGAGCACGGGATCGGCTGCGCATATTTTTCTGGGAACAGGAGGCCGGAAGGCCGGAATACATTTTCAAGGGTGCGCTTTTGAAACGTGCCAAGGAGCTGAATCTTCAGTACGCCCATATTTATGACCAGGTGGAAAATACAAAGGAGAACAGGGAAGCCTTGTGGAGGGGACTGGATGCTTTTACCCGCTATTCCAACATTAGCTCCGCGGATTACCATGAAGTGCGCCTTGCGATGTTGGAGGACTGGAGAAAGGAGCAGGGGAAAAACGATCCAGATACAGAGTATTTGGAGTATCTAGCCAAGCTTGAGCATATTCGCTGGAGCCGGTATCATTATTTGAACAACTGGCGGCAGGGAGTGCCAAAGGATGGGAGGCATAAGGACGTGAGGCAGCGGATTCACAAGGATCTTATGCCCTATGAGGCGCTCAGCCAGGGGGACAGGGAAAAGGATCGGGAAAAGGTCAGGCTTCTTCTTTCCATGAAGTTTTGAGAAGCTATCAAAGGCGGGGGAGGAGACATAAAAAAGTATTGGGAAACAGTCATTTGCGTGTGAGAGGATTTTTGCTTATTAGGAAGCAGAAAAACCGGACGCCAAAGGGCTGTTTTTTGAATGCTTTGTTTATAAAGATTTAAGAAACCCGCCATTGACATTTTGCAAAAGATTGCGTAACATATAGGATGCTATCTATTATCCAAGAAACAGCAAAACTTTAAAAAGAAAGGGTGTTTCCATGAATAAACGGCGTTTTGAGATTGCCCATCGTATGAAGATCATACACAATACCTTTGCCTGGAGCGGCAACCGTTCTCTGGAAAAATATGGCCTCACAGTGACCCAGATAGAGTTGATGCTGTATCTTCTCCACAACCCTGATGAAACCATCTATCAGAAAGAGATCGAGCGGACCTTCCGGCTGAGCAATCCCACAGTAACAGGAATCCTGGGCCGTTTGGAGGAGAAGGGAATGATTGTTCGTCAGGTGGACAGCAGGGATCACAGGTATCGGGTAGTGGTCTTGTCCCCCAAGGGAAGGCAGGTTGTCCAGGAAATGGAGGGACGGCTCCATGAGACGGAGAATGAGGTGTTTGGCTGTCTCACAGAGGAGGAAACGGATCAGCTGCTGGCCCTTTTGGATAAAGTGACGGCAAACCTTTCCTGGAGGCAGGGGGGGTCTTCTGTTTGTGGATGTACGGAAGCAGATTTATGAGAAAGTGAAAGAGAGGAGGAGACAATATGCTAAAAACATTAAAACCTTATGCAGCCCAGTTTAAATGGCAGGCGATTCTGACTCCCATATTTATTATTCTGGAGGTAATTCTGGAAATGGTAATCCCCCTTCTGATGGCGGCGATTATTGATAATGGACTGGAAAAGGGAGACGTGAATTATGTGGTCCGTGTGGGTCTTATCATGGTGGCGATTGCCATGTGTTCCCTGGCTTGCGGAGCCCTGGCGGGAAAATATGGCGCCATTGCCTCTGCAGGTCTGGCCAGAAACCTGCGGGCAGCCATGTATGACAATATACAGAAATTTTCTTTTTCCAATATTGACAAATATTCCACAGCCGGGCTGGTAACACGTCTCACCACGGATGTGACCAATGTGCAGAATGCCTTTCAGATGTTGCTGCGCATGTTTACCCGGGCGCCCATCACCCTTTTGGTAGCCATGAGTATGTCCTTTTTGGTAAACGGGCGGCTGTCCATGATATTCCTGGGGGCCATTGTGTTTCTGGGAATTATCATTGGGGTGCTGATGACCCGTGTGGGGCCCTATTTTCGGGAGATGTTTGAAAAGTACGACGCCCTCAATGCCAATGTACAGGAAAACCTCACAGGCATCCGGGTGGTGAAGGCCTACGTGCGGGAGGATTATGAGACCAAGAAGTTTCAAAAAACCTCGGAGCTGCTCTACAAATGCTCTGTCCGGGCGGAAAAGCTTATGGTGATGGTGATGCCTGTGATGCAGTTTACCGTATACAGCTGCATTCTTTTATTGTCCTGGCTGGGCGCGCAGATAATCGTGGTGGGAGATATGACCACAGGCCAGCTTATGAGCCTGTTTACCTATACCATGAATATTTTAATGAGTCTGATGATGATTGCCATGGTAACAGTTATGGTGTCCATGGCCAAATCCTCCGCAGAGCGTATCTGCGAGGTGCTGAATGAAAGGAGCAGCCTTACCAGTAAAAAATGGGCAGAAAAAGAGGTGCTAAATGGTTCCATTTCCTTTGAGGATGTGTGCTTTAGCTACCATGGGGATCAGGAAAATCTTCATCTGTCCCATGTGAATCTTCAGATTGCTTCGGGACAGACCGTGGGAATCCTGGGAGGCACTGGCAGCGCCAAGTCCACCCTGGTGCAGCTGATTCCCCGGCTGTATGATGCCACCTCCGGCACGGTCCGGGTAGGGGATCGGGATGTGCGGGAATATGATTTGGAGGCTCTGCGCAATGAGGTGTCCATGGTGCTCCAGAAAAACGTGCTCTTTTCCGGAACCATTGCAGAAAACCTGCGTTGGGGGAATCCGGAGGCCAGCCAGGAGGAGTTGGAGAGGGTTTGTCGTCTGGCCTGTGCCCATGAATTTATTGAGAAATTTCCGCAAGGCTATGAGACCTATATAGAGCAGGGAGGAACCAATGTGTCAGGAGGCCAGAAGCAGCGGCTCTGTATTGCCCGGGCCCTGTTAAAAAAGCCAAAGATTCTAATTTTGGATGACTCCACCAGCGCGGTGGACACCCATACGGACGCCATGATCCGCAAGGCATTTCGGGAGGAGATCCCAGACACCACCAAGCTTATCATTGCCCAGCGGATTTCCTCCGTGCAGGATGCGGACTTGATTGTGGTGCTCAATGACGGACACATCGACGGTATGGGAACCCACAAGGAGCTTCTGGCTTCCAATGCGATTTATCAGGAAGTATTCCATTCCCAGCAGAAAGGCGGTGAGGACCATGCGTAGTCAAGGACCAAGAGGGCCTATGGGTCCAAAAGGAATGAAGGGAAAAGGAGGCCCCAAGGCCAAGAATCCGGGAAAGACACTGAAAAGACTTTTGGGTATGGTGGTAAAGGGGTATCCAGTGCACTGTGTACTGGTCATTGTCGGAATATTAGTGGGCGTGTTTGCCAATGTGAAGGGAAACTTGTTTTTGCAGACCCTGATCGACGATTATATTATGCCAATGATAGGAGTGGAGAATCCGGATTTTGGACCTCTGTTCCAGGCACTTACCATTATGGCGGCCATTTACGTGGTGGGAGCGGCTTCCACGTATCTTTATAACCGCCTGATGATTTATGTGTCCCAGGGTTCCTTAAAGAAAATCCGGGATGAGCTGTTTGCCCACATGGAGAAGCTGTCTATTCCCTATTTCGACCAGCATTCCCACGGGGACATTATGAGTATTTACACCAACGATACGGATACCCTGCGACAGCTGATCAGCCAGAGTGTGCCCCAGCTGTTTGCCTCCAGCCTTACCATTGTCAGTGTGTTTGTCTCAATGCTGGTATTGAGTCCCATTCTCACCTTGCTGGTGGTAGTCATGGTGCTTATTATGGTGCGCACGGTGGGCAAGATTGGCGGGCAGTCCGGACGATATTTTATAGCCCAGCAGAAGGACCTGGGAGCTCTCAACGGCTATATTGAGGAGATGATGGAGGGGCAGAAGGTGGTCAAAGTTTTCTGCCACGAGGAGGAAGCCAAAGGACGATTTAAGGAATTGAATGACCAGCTGCTGGACAGCGCCAGCAATGCCAATATCTTTGCCAATATCCTTATGCCTATTATGAATAATCTGGGAAATCTCAGCTATGTGCTCACGGCTATGGTAGGATCCCTGGTGGCCATTCGGGGCATTGGCGGGCTGACCCTGGGAGGTCTGGCCTCCTTCTTGCAGCTGAATCGAAGCTTTACCCATCCCATCAGCCAGGTAGCCCAGCAGTTTAATGCCATTATTATGGCCTTGGCCGGCGCAGAGCGAATCTTTGATCTGATGGATCAGGAGCCAGAGCAGGATGCAGGCTATGTAACCCTGGTCAATGCCCGGGTCAATGAAAAGGGTGAGATTGAGGAGGTGGAGGAGCGCACAGGTACCTGGGCATGGAAGCATCCCCATAAGGATGGTACCCTGACCTATCAGCTTCTCCAGGGAGATGTGGTTATGGACGGGGTGGATTTCGGGTACACGGACGATAAAATGGTGCTTCACGACATTAAGCTCTACGCCAAGCCAGGACAGAAGGTGGCCTTTGTGGGAGCTACGGGAGCGGGGAAAACCACGATCACCAACCTGATCAACCGGTTTTATCCTATTCAGGATGGAAAAATTCGCTATGATGGTATTAACATTAACAAGATTCGCAAGTCCGATCTCCGTCGTTCCCTGGGCATGGTGCTCCAGGACACCCACCTTTTCACAGGTACAGTGGCAGACAATATCCGCTATGGAAAGCTGGATGCCTCGGACTCGGAGGTGAAGGGAGCAGCCATGCTGGCCGGCGCGGATACCTTTATTCGCCATCTGCCCCAGGGTTATGACACCATGCTCACCGGAGATGGGGCCAACCTTTCCCAGGGACAACGCCAGCTTCTGGCCATTGCCCGGGCGGCTATTGCGGACCCTCCGGTGCTGATTCTGGATGAGGCCACCTCCAGCATTGATACCCGCACGGAGACCATTGTTCAGCGAGGCATGGACAGTCTAATGGAGGGACGCACGGTGTTTGTCATTGCCCACCGGCTGTCCACCGTGCAGAATTCCAATGTGATTATGGTGCTGGAGCAGGGAAGGGTCATTGAGAGAGGAACTCACGAGGATTTGCTTGCAGAAAAAGGAAAATATTACCAGTTATATACGGGAGCATTTGAGCTGTCCTGAGAAACAGGGATTTAAGAAAATAACACAAAAGGCAGGAGCCGGAAATCAGAAAAGAGGATTTCCGGCTCTATTTTTATCCGTCAATGTTATTTAAATTTCTGGAGAATGGTCTGTATACAGCTGTCATACCTTTTGGCGTCTGCATTTACGTCTTCCATGCTTAATCTGGCGGGATAGTTGGTGCAGCCGATCTTTCTGGAGAGGAGACTGGCTGTCTCATTTATTTTTACAATGTATTCCGGAATATTTGCGGCACTGATTTGCAGAAAGGTTCCCGCAAAACAGATGGCAGCAATGGTTTTACCAGAGGAATTCACAATGGGAGAGGCCGCGCAGCAAATGCTCTCCTCATGCTCAAAAAAGTCCGTGGCATAGCCCTTTTGCCGGATACTGATAATCTCAGATAAAAAGGATTTGTGATCGGTGATAGTAAACTGGGTAAAGGGAGTATATGTGGTACCCCGGATGGTTCTTCCTATCTCATCATCATTTTCCCAGGCCAACAAAGCTTTCCCGCTAGAGGAGCAGTAAAGTGGAATGGTTTTCCCAATTTGGGAATACATGCGAATGTTTTGATTGGGATTTTCCGCCTTGTCCAGAAAGACCGCCATATCAAAATTTCGAATGGATAGCTGGATAACCAGCCCCGTATCCTGGCAGAGCTTACGCAGATAGGGCTTAGCCAGGGCTACAATATCAAATTCAGAGAGCAGGCGATTGCTCAGGGTTAATATTTGAAAGCCTAAATAATAGTTGTCATTGTTTTGACTCTGGCGAACATAGCCAAAGGCCAGAAGGGTTTGCAGAATCCGATGCACTGTGCTTTTATTGAGGCTGGTAGCTTCGGACAGCTGCTTAATGCTGCATCCCTCCTGGTGTTGCGCCAGCGCTTCCAGAAGAAGCAGAGCCCGCTCAATGGATTGGACAAGTGGTTTTTCCGTATGATTACTGTTCATTTTTCACTCCTAGTTATGTAATGGCCCGTGGCGGCCCGTGGGGAGAAGAGAGAAACCGCCCTATTTCTTTATTATTACACAAGGTGGATTGGGATTTCAATCTATTTTGCAAATATTTTGTAGGGGAAGCACCCTTTTGGATAAAACAGGAAATAAAAAGTAAATATATACAATAATTTGATAAAATATTGCAAAAATATATTGACATACACAAAAAGTATAGGTATGATAAGTAATATAATGAAATATCATTTCATAATATGAAACAAAAAAGAAAGGAGAGGTTATGGGCTTTTGTTTGGAGGCATTTTCTCTGGAGGGGAAAACAGCATTGGTCACAGGGGGCGCCTACGGAATTGGGTTTGCCATGGCAGAGGCGCTTGCCGCTGCCGGAGCCAGGATCGCATTTAATTGCAGAGGAAGGGAGCATTTGGAGAAGGCAATCGAAGACTACAGGCAGAGAGGAATCGAGGCAAAAGGCTATCTATGTGATGTCACCTGTGAGGCACAGGTGGGAAAGATGGTGCAGGACATAGAAGAAAAGATGGGGGGAATCCATATTCTAGTGAACAATGCGGGAATTATCAAAAGGATCCCCATGCATGAAATGTCTCTGGAGGATTTTCAGGAGGTGATTGAGATTAACTTAAATGGGGCCTTTCTCATGTCCAAAATGGTTCTTACTGGAATGATAAAGAGAAAGAGTGGGAAAATTATCAATGTTTGCTCCATGATGAGTGAGCTGGGGCGGGAAACCGTATCCGCCTATGCGGCGGCTAAGGGAGGACTAAAGATGCTTACCCGCAACATTGCGGCGGAGTATGGAAGCTATCATATTCAGTGCAATGGGATTGGGCCGGGATATATTGCCACGCCTCAGACAGCGCCCTTGCGGGAAAGAGGGGCGCAGGGGGAGAGACATCCCTTTGACCGTTTTATTATAGGGAAAACACCGGCGCAGAGGTGGGGAACCCCGGAGGATTTAATGGGAGCAACTGTTTTTCTTGCGTCGGAGGCTTCGGATTTTGTAAACGGACAGATTCTTTACGTGGATGGGGGAATTCTGGCTTATATTGGAAGGCAGCCATAGAAAAAATTCCAATGATAGAAAGAAGGGGAGAAATTGAAAGCGGCATTTTTGGAGGATTGGAATTTCTTGCGGGTTTGTGAGAGGGAAACACCCATTCCAAATGAGAGAGAGGCGTTATTGAGGGTGATATACGGGGGCATCTGTGGATCAGATATCACCGTCTACAGAGGACAGCACATGACGGCGGAAAAACCGGTGATCCTGTGTCATGAGATCTTGGGGCGGGTGGAGCAGCTGCCACAGGCTTGGGAGGGTGAAATTCAAATAGGTGATACGGTTCTGGTAAATCCTGTGATGGAATGTGGAAAATGTGAGGCCTGCTTAGCCGGACATGGAAATGTGTGCAGAAATTTAAGGCTATTGGGCATTCACGAAAATGGAGGCTTCGCAGAATATGTAAAGGTTCGGGCGGATCGGATGGTAAAGGCGCCGAAGAATCTTCCCTTAAAGATTGCAGCTCTTGGGGAGCCCTTTGCCGTGGGATATCATGTGACCAGCCGGGCCCAGGTAAAGAAGGGGGATCGGGTGCTGATAGTGGGAGCGGGAACCATTGGTCTTGTGACAGCCCTCACCATGCGGGAGAAGGGAGCAGGGGAGGTCTGGGTGGCGGAGCGGAATCCTAGGAGAAGGGAGCTTGCCGAAAAGCTGGGATTTGGGACGATAGATGTGTCCAGCACAGAGCTTTTACAGGCGGCAAAGGAGAATACTGGACAGGTGGGCTATGATATGGTTATAGATGCCTCCGGGGCCAGGGATGTGGTGAAGATTCTCCCTGATTTGTGCAAAATCAGAGGAAGGCTCATGTCTCTGGGACTGTCCGGCGCCTGTTATGAATTTCCTATGGGAAAGGTATCTTTTAAGGAGCAGGAGGTGATTGGCTCTCGCCTGTACTCCCAGGAACATTTTATAGCCGGCGTGGAGCTTTTGAGCAGGCTCTACCGGAAGTATCCGGTGGAATGCTTAATCTCCGAGGAGATCCCTCTGGACCAGATCGTCTGTGGGATAGAGCGAATGATAAATGGAAAAGCCCTTGGAAAAATTTTGGTAGCTTGTGAAAGAGAACTTTAAGAAAAGGAAACGGTACTTTGTATAGGAGGCATGGAGGATGAGGAAAAGAACGCGTGTGGGAATTACTTTGCTTATGGTATCTGGATTAATCCTGGGGGGATGTGGCAACAGGGGGCAGGAGCAGCCAGATCAAGGTGCAGAAAATCAAATTACAGAGAGTCAGGCTTTGGAAAATCAGCCTGAGGAGGGAAAACAGCCGGAAACAGGAGAAGATAAAGTCTATAAGGTAATATTTGCACATCATCAGACAACAGACAGCCCCATTGGAATGGGGATTGACAGGCTGGCGGCTACCTTAAATGAAAAATCCAATGGACGCCTGGAGGTGCAGGTTTACCCGGCAGAGCAGCTGGGAAATGAGAGTTCCGTGTATGAGCAGCTGTGCCAGGGATCCGTGCAGATGAGCACCTTTGGATTTGGTATTATTGGCTCCCAGTCCCCCACAGCCCTTGCCATGGAAATGGGGTATATGTTTGAGGATTCCGATCACTTACAGAAATTTCTGGTCAGCGATGTGTTTTCCGGCATGGTGGAGGACACCATATCTTCCAGCGGCGTGCATATTCTGGGGGCGTACTATAACGGAACCCGCCATCTCACCACCACCCATGCCAGAGTGGAGGGACCGGAGGATATGAAGGGATTAAAGATCCGGGTTCCCAACAGCGAGATGATCCTGGCTACCCTGGGGGCTATGGGATGTAATCCCACGGTGATGGCCTTTTCCGAGACCTATATGGGGCTGCAAAATGGAACCGTGGAGGGGCAGGAAAACCCGGTGCCAAGCATTGTGTCCATGAATTTTCAGGAGGTACAGAAATATCTTTGTAAGACTGCCCATATGATTCAGGCTGCATCCATCTGCATCAATGAGGAGTTTTTAAAGAGTCTTCCGGAGGATTTGCAGAAGCTTATGGTGGAGGAAACACAGGCGGAGCTACAGGCGGTTTCCCAGGATGTGCTGCAAAAGGAAGTGGACCAGGAAAAAATATTGACAGATGCAGGCATGGAGATTGTGGAGACGGACAAAGAGGCTTTTCAGGCGTGTATGACCGACGTGATTGCAGAATATGAAAAGGTCTGGGGAGAGGGACTGTACGATCGGATCCAGGCAACAAAATAAGGGATTTTCAGAAACTTTAAAACAGCATCTCCCCGGCTGGGGGAATCTGGAAGGGAAGATGCAAAGCTTCAAATCGAGGGAAAAGATGGTGAAAAAAATATTGGAGGCCATGGACAAGGTGGTGGGATTTTTGATTGTGCTGCTGCTGGCAGCCATTTGGATAGGTCTGTTTTATCAGGTTGTAATGCGCTATGTATTTAACAGGCCCCCTGTCTGGACTGAGGAATTCAGCATGTCTCTCATGATCTGGGTGACCTTTCTGGGAATGGGTTATGGAGTGCGCCATCGAATGCACATCCGGATGAACAGTGTGATTAAGCTCTTTTCCAGGAACATGCAAAAGATCATTGCAGTGGTATTAAACATGGTGATTCTGGGGGTGGTGGTACGTGTGATTCCCTTTTCCTGGACCTACTTTATGGAGCGCAGTACGGTGATCTCAACCACCCTGGGAGTGTCTCTGGGAGTTGTATATCTCTGTGTTCCGGTGGGCTATATCTATTTGATAATAAATCTCATTTGGGACAGCGTAAGAATATTGGGGGGAGACATTCCCCAGTAGGACGGAGCCAAAAGAAAGAATATATCCGGGATGATCTGGAGAAAGGGAGACAAATGGGACTTTTATTTGGAAGCTTTATGGTTTTATTACTGTTGGGGATGCCCGTATCCTTCTGCATGTTTGTCAGCTCCTTCTTTTACATGACGGCAAATGACATTACTCTGTTGACCCTGGTGCAGCGGGTGGCCACGGGAACCAATTCTTTTACCCTGCTTGCAGCTCCCTGCTTTATTTTGACTGGGGCTCTGATGAATTCGGCGGGGGTGACAACGCGGATATTTCACTGGTGTAACAAGATCGTGGGGCATATCCCCGGGGGATTGGGCCATTCCAATGTATTGGCCAGCATTGTATTTGCCGGCATGAGCGGAACGGCTGTGGGAGATGCGGGGGGCCTGGGAGCTGTGGAGCTAAAGGCTATGCAGGATGCAGGCTTTGACGATGATTTTTCTCTGGCAATCACTGCGGCCTCCTCGGTAATAGGCCCCATTATCCCTCCAAGTCTTCCGGCTGTTATGGTGGGAGTCATATCTGGGGTATCCATTGGAAGAATCTTTGTGGGAGGAATTCTCCCCGGAGTTTTTATTGGTCTGATGCTGAGCCTTGTGGTATATAGCATCTCGGTGAAGAGAAAGTATCCCCGGGAAAAACGGGCAACCAGGGGAGAGATTCTACGGAGCAGTAAGGAAGCATTTTTTCCCCTGTTTACGGTGGTTCTCTGTGTGGGCGGCATACTGACCGGGGTGATTACTCCCACAGAAGCCGGCTGTGTGGCGCTGACCTATGCGGCTATTCTAGGGTTTGCCTATGGGGAGCTGTCTATAAAGAAATTGTACCGCACCATCCAGGAATCCTGCGGCACTTCCTTAAGTGTTTTATTTATCATTGCCTCCGGGACTATTTTTGGCTGGATCATTGCCATCGGACAAGTTCCCCAGACGGTGACCGCCTTTTTTGTCACCTTTATCACCAATAAATATGTGGCGCTTCTGGTAATCAATGTGCTCCTTCTGCTTTGCGGCTGCTTTATGGAAACCATGTGTGCCATCAGCCTACTGACCCCCATTCTTATGCCAGTGGCCGTAAGCTATGGTATTGACCCGGTTCATTTCAGCATTGTTCTGATTATCAATCTGATGCTGGGACTGATTACCCCGCCTGTGGGGGTGGTCCTGTATATTTTGTCCAGCCTGTCTACCGTGTCTTTTGACAGAATCGTAAAAGCTGTGTGGCCCTTTTTGCTTATTCTGATCCTATCTCTGCTGGTTATTACCTATGTGCCTGCCATTGTAACCTTTTTGCCCAATTTGATTTATGGAGGATAAACTGTATGGATGTAATAAATGGAAAAAATTTCCAGAGTGAAATCAAACTGTGCACCCAGGTGTCGCCGGAGGTGGAGGAGGATTTTCTAACATTTCTGGAGCAGATAGGAATTGCCTATGTGTATGCGTGGTTTACGGAGGAACAGTTTACCTATGACTTTCTCAAGGACTTTAAGGGGAGGGTAAACAGGCACGGGATTGCAGTAGCCAATGTGGGCGCGGTTCATATGGCGAAGAACCGGGACATTATTCTGGGAGGAGAGGGCCGGGACGCGGCAATCCAAATGTTTCAGGATAATATCCGCATGCTCGGGGAGGTGGGGATATTTACCACCACCTTTACCTGGGAGCCAGATGGGGTGTGGGCCAGTGACTGGGACTATCCAACCCGGGGAGGGGCCCTGACAAGGAAATGGGATCAGAGGATTCTGGAGGAGAAAAGCTTTGCCCTGGAACAGAGATATACCCAGATTCCCATTCATCAAAGGGAGCTGGTTGACACGGGATATACCCATCAAAGGTTCTATACCCGGGAGGAAATGTGGGAAAACTACCGCTATTTTATACAGAGGGTTCTTCCCACGGCGGAACAATACAAGGTGCGCCTGGCACTTCATCCCAACGATCCCCCCATTGACGCGGTGGCAGGGGTGAGCTGTCTGATTCGAAACTTTGAGGATTATAAACGGGCCTTTGAGATAGGGAAAAGTCCTTATCTGGGAATGGAATTTTGCTGCGGATGCTGTCTGGAGGCAGGGGAGAGATTTGGAGATATTTTTCAGGCCATTCCCTATTTTCAGCAGGAAAATAAAATTTTTCTGGTGCATTTCCGGAATGTGGACAAAACGCTGCCCTGCTTTGTGGAAACCTTTCTGGACGAGGGGTACGGGGATATGCTGGGGATTATGAAAGCCTTTGTGAGAGCTGGTTATAAGGGAACGCTTGTTCTCGATCATTCTCCCCGAATGGTGGGAGCTGCCGGAGCTTACGGGGAAGCGGCCTATGCAAACGGATATATCAGGGCATTGCTGACCTGCGCAGAGGAGCTGGTGGCTAGTGAGAGAGGAGGGACCCATGACGGTTAAGGAGCTGCTGGAGAAAAAAGGAAAGGAGAAAATCATTGCGGTAAATACCTCGGACCTTTCTCTGGCCATCGCCTGTGCCCAGGCCGGGGTGGATAACATTGTAATCGGAAGGAGACAGCCGGTGGAGATAACCCTAGCCGTTTTGCCGGAGATTCGCCGGGCTGTGCCGGGAATTCTCCTTACAGCGGTTATGCCCCACAGCTCTGCCGTTATCAGCGAGGAGACGGCCATTCGGGATGCCATGAGGCTGTTGGAGGGCGGGGCCGATCTGGTGTACACCACAGGCATGTGCCCGGACCGAATAAAGGCCCTGACAAGACAGAAGATACCCTGCGTGTCCCATCTGGGCCTGATTCCTTATCACGCCACCTGGACGGGTGGTTTTCGGGCAGTGGGAAAGACGGCGGTGGAGGCAGAAGAACTTTACCGGAAGGCCAAGGAGCTGGAGGAGGCAGGTGTGGTCTGTGTGGAGCTGGAATGCATCCCGGATCGGGTGGCCGCGCATATCAGCAACTCTGTAAGGTTTCTCACCTATTCCATGGGCTCCGGAGAGGCCTGCGACGGACAGTATCTCTTTGCCTGTGATCTTTTAGGGAGTCATAACGGGCACTACCCCAGGCACAGCATTTGTTATGAAAGCTTTTTTGAGAAATCCGTGGAGGTCTTTCGAAGATTTAGGAAGGATGTGGAGACCGGCGCTTATCCCCAGAAAAAGCACAAGATTTCCATGGAGGAAGGAGAATATAAGGATTTTTTGGAACGGGTGGGGAAAGAATAAAGAAACAGGCTACATAAAGAGACAGGCTACATAAAGAAACAGGTTACGGCCGCAAAGCAAGAATTTTCCAAAGCTTTGCGGCCGTGCCATTTCCGGGTTTAAACAGCCGGTCTGTGTTTTCTGACACATGGTCTATGGGCAGTCTGCCAAAAGAGCTACTCCATATAAGCCCCCACCATAGGCGGTGCAGCCTTCTCCGTAAAGAATTTCAGCACCCCATGGGTGTACTTGGGTTCCTTGGGCGTCCAGGATTTTTTCCGCTCCTCCAGAATTTTATCGATCTCTTCCAGGGGCAATCTCTCCCCTTTGACACCTACAATCTGTAGAATACGGTTCTCCACATCGATCTCAATAAGATCCCCTTCCTCTACCAGAGCGATGGGGCCACCGCTGGCAGCCTCAGGCGAAATGTGGCCGATGGCGGGTCCCTTGGAGGCGCCGGAGAAACGGCCGTCCGTCAAGAGGGCGATGGACTTGGAAAGCTCCGGATTGGAGGAAATAGCCTCAGTGGTGTAGAACATTTCAGGCATACCGCTGCCTCTGGGGCCTTCGTAACGGATAAATACTGCGTCCCCCGGTTTAATCTGATTCTTGAAAATAGCGTCAATGGCCGCCTCCTCGGAGTCAAAGGGTCTGGCGTTGAGGATAGCCTTGTGCATTTCCTTGGGAACAGCGCTGTGCTTGATCACAGAGCCCATGGGCGCCAGGTTACCCTTCAATACGGCGATGGTGCCATTGCTGCCAATGGGATTATCAAAGGGACGGATCACATCCTGCCACTTGAGATCCACTTTAGCCATGTACTCGTTGCACTTCTCATAGAAGCCGTTAGCCTTGAGATCCTCCAGGTTTTCTCCCAGAGTCTTGCCTGTAACGGTCATCACATCCAGGTTCAGCTGGCTCTTGATCTCCTCCATAATGCGGGGAACACCGCCTGCATAATAGAAATACTGTGCCGGCCATTTGCCTGCGGGACGAATATCCAAAAGATAGTGAGCGCCCCGGTGCATCTGGTCAAACATATCTCCATCCAGATCCAGGCCAAACTCCCGGGCAGCCGCAGGCAGATGCAGAAGGGAATTGGTGGAGCCAGAGATAGCGGCATGCACCTTCACTGCATTTTCGATGGATTTGGCGGTTACAATATCCCGGGCTTTGAGACCCCTGGTGCCAAGCTGAACAGCCAGCTCACCGGCCTTTTTGGCCACATCCCGCAGGTCCTCACAGGTGGCGGGCATTAAAGCGCTGCCGGGAATCATCAGTCCCAGAGCCTCCGCCATAATCTGCATGGTGGAAGCGGTTCCCATAAAGGAGCAGGCTCCGCAGGAGGGACAGGCGTGATGTTTATAATAGGTAAATTGCTCCTCTGTAATCTCACCTCTCTGGAACATGGCATTGTACATGCCAATCTGCTCCAGGGTGAGGAGATCCGGTCCGGCCTCCATGACGCCGCCGGTCACCACGATGGAAGGAATATTCAGCCGGCCGATGGCCAAAAGATGGGCAGGCACAGCCTTATCGCAGCTGGCAATAAACACGCCTGCATCAAAGGGAGTGGCCATGGCGTGGATCTCGATAAGGTTGGCAATAGCTTCCCGGGAGGCCAGGGAATAGTTGATGCCATCGTGACCCTGGGACATACCATCACAGATATCTGTGGCAAAATACCGGGCAGCCTTGCCACCAGCCTCTGCCACACCTTCATAGGCCTTGTTGGCCAGCTCCAGCAGATGGGCGCTGCCGGGATGACTGTCACCAAAGGTGCTCTCGATCATAATCTGAGGCTTTTCCAGATCCTCTGCTGTCCAGCCCATACCCATGCGCAGCGGGTCCATTTCCGGGGCCAGTTTACGTACTTCTTGACTAATCATAAGGGAACTTCCTCCTTTCTTTTCTTAATTCGAAAGTACCATAATTGGGGAATATTGTCAAGATGAAAAGGGGGGAGGAATCCCCTTGCTTACAGAGCTTTACCGGGAAGAAAATTCGTCCAGCTTGTCCTTTAAAACATAGGCATTGATGGCCTTGTAACCCTCCTCCTTTTTGAGAAGGGCAGGCTTCATGCGCATCTCCCTGCGGAAGGTATTTACAATCCGGCTGCGTGCCTCTGCCTGGGCCACCTCCAGGATAAAAGGGTCCGAATCCGTGCCATAGCCAGACACAATGAGAAGATCCGGATCAAAAATATTGTACAGGTTGGCTATACCGCAGCCCAGATATTTGCCTGTCTCCATAAACAGCTCATTTACATAGACGCTGCCCAATTTGTGGGCCTGGGACAGGGTATCCAAATTCAAAGGCATTCCCTGGGTGTGGACAAGTTCCTGTAGGATATCATACCCTTTGGCTTCCCCGATCTCCCGCCTGGCCCGGTCCAGAATGGCCTGGTGGCCGCAATACAGCTCAAAGCAGCCATAATTTCCGCAGTAGCATTTTTCCCCATCCACGTTGAGGGTCATGTGACCGGCCTCTCCGCTGATGCCGTTTTTTCCACAGATAAGCTTCCCGTCAAAGTAATGGGCAATGCCGATGCCTGGAGACATATTCAGATAGATGACATTTTTGGCAGCTTCAATATAGCGCACCTCATAGACAGACTTGATGCGGGTCACATTGTCAATATAGACAGGCAGGTGAATAGCTGCCTGGAGAGGCACGGTCAGGTTTACGCTTCGCCAGTTGCAGATGGGGATGTCCACCAGGTTTTTGGCATCCATCATACCGCCGATGCTGACAGCCAGGGCGCAAAGCTTTTGGTGAACGGTTTTGTCCAGCTTCTCCAGAAAAGTATGGATACTTGAAATGATCAGGCGGATCACCTCTGCAATGGGTCTTTCCCGGGTGACAGAAAAGGCGATGTGGATGGTTTCCCCGGCAACCTTCTCCCCTAAAAGGTTACACACGGTGATAATCAGCTCATTCTGTATTGACATTTCCACGCAAACCACATAGGCAAAATCCCCGTTAAATTTGAGAAATTTTGTCTTGCGCCCCCGCTTATAATAGGCATCGCTGCTCTCCAGAAGGAGATTCTGGCTGATAAGCTCTGTGACAATATTGGTAATAGTTCCGGCGCTTAAGCCCAGCTCGCTGGTAAGCTTGATGCGGGTCACATTTTCGTGGGTGATAATATAGTTTAAAATATTCTTTTTGTTGACTTTTTTGGACGTGAGGGTGGCGGGATTCATGGTGTTCTCCTTTTGTTACATAGTGATAACTCTATCATAAGTGGAAAGGAGCATTTTGTCAAATTTAACAAAAAACGGTCCTAGATCACTTCGGAATACACGGAAATCCCCTGTTTTGTCAGAATCTCTCCCAGGGCATTGATATACTCCCGGGGTTGAGGCTCCAGAGCTGGAAGGGGGTATTCCCCCACGCCCCCGTCGGTGTAAACGGTGGTATTGCCGTATTTGGAGGCAGCAAGCTTGTTGTATTGCAGGAGTTCTATGCGCTGAATCCGATTTTTAAGCTTGTGGACAATGAAATCGCCGGTGGCGGCAATGTCCTTTGGGGCGTCTGTGTAGCCGGGAATAAGAGGAACACGGATAATCACCTTTGCCCCTGCCTCTGTAAGCATCTGCACATTGCTTAGGATTTGCTCATTGCCAAGGCCGGTATAGGCTTTGTGCCTGGCGCTGTCCATAAGCTTTAGATCGTAGAGAAAGAGATCTGCAAAGGGAAGTATCCGGGCAAAGGTTTCCCAGGGGACGGCTCCACAGGTATCTATGGTAGTGTGGAGCCCAGCCTTCTTGCAAAGTCGGAGAGTCTCCTCCATAAAGGAGGGATGGGAGAGACATTCTCCCCCTGAGAAGGTGACACCGCCGCCGGATGTATCATAGAAAATTTTGTCAGAGACGGCTAGGTCTATGATTTCCCCGGGAGTCATGGGCTTTCCTGCAAAATGTCGTGCCTGGGTCTTACAGGCGTCCACACAGACTCCACAGAGGGTGCAGTCCTCTCGGGGAAGCATAAGCTGGGAATCAAGCTTGCCACAGGCCTTTGCGCAGGCGCCGCAGCCTATACATTTGGCACGGGTCAGGATGACTTCCTGAGCAGGGCTTATGGATTCCGGATTCTGGCACCATTTGCAGTGAAGGGGACAGCCCTTCAGGAAAAAGGTGGTGCGGATACCGGGACCGTCGTGGACAGCGTAGCGTTTAATATCAAAGATCAGTGTTTTCATGGGAATCCTCCAAATGGAAGGGCCCAGCCACAAAAGATATTGCGGCCGGGCCAAAGGTATGAGTTAGAAAGCTAAGGTAGAGCGTGCAATAATATGGTCCTGGAATTTTTCCGGGATGGCAATAAAGTATGTAGAAAAGCCCCATATACGCACAATCAAATCCCTGTAATTTTCCGGATGCTTTTTGGCATCCAGCAAAACCTTGTTGTCCAATACGTTAATCTGGGTCTGGAGACCGCCTAGCTTGAAGTAGGTCTTCAATAGAGCAATAAATTTATCCCGCCCCTCCTGGCTGGCCAGAGCAGAGGGATGGAATTTCATATCAAGAACCCCGCCGCCTGCACAGTGGGAAAAATCAATTTCTCCGCAGGAGAGGACGATGGCGGTGGGACCGTTTTTGTCAGCTCCCATCTGGGGAGACAGGTTGTCGCTGAAATATTCTCTGGCCCGGCGGCCGTCTGCGGAGGCCCCCAGAATCTGAGAACCATACACATAATCCGTGGCGCTGGTGACACGGGCCCGGTAGGTTTGGCCTGCGGGATTATGATGCTTGGTAACCTCCTGGGTATAGTAGGTCACGATTTCATTGGCAATCACATCCACCTCTTTTACATGGTTGCCAAACTTGGGGAATTCATTTAAAATCCGCTGCCGGAGAGGCTCCTGTCCCTCCCAGTTGCTGCGAAGAATTTCCACCAGATCCTTTAAGGTGTACTCCTTATCCTGGTATACCAGCTTGCGGATTACATAAAGTGCGTCAGCGCAGTTGGAGAGGGAGGAAAGCTGGAAATCCGTCTCCGTATAGGGAACACCGTAGGCGTCAAAGTCTCTTCCTGTTTCCATACAACCCTCCATCATGGAAGAATAGAAGGGAGAGGGGGAAATCATGGCCCGATTTAAATAGGAGGTGGTCATATCAATGCAATGCTTCATCTGTACCTGGAAGGCATTGAAAAGCTTTTCGTAGGTGTCAAACCACTGGGGCTGTCCGGTGGGAATGCCGTAGCGGTCCCCAATCAGCCACTGAGCTGTCTGGGCATTGGGTACTCCCAAAAAGAACTGACCGTCATTTAATGCCCACTCCAGGCATTTGAGGCAGGAAATCCCCCCCAGATTCCGGTTGAAGCTTCGGCCCTGGATGGTGATTTCCCAGCAGCCAGAGGCAGCGTAGTCCCGGGCATCCTCCAGGGTATATTCCGGATGGCTCATCAGGGCCGGAATGATGGTCTCATCGTTTTCATAGGTGGGGAAGCCCATTCCCAGGCTGTTCAGATAGGCCGCTTTTTTCCAGATGCTCTCCGGTGTACCGCTGTGAACCCTAAGATGAACCTTGGGGTCAGTCACCCGCATATCACATTTGGCGTCCAGAATCATCATAGTCATCTCGTTGCAGGCATCCTCCCCGGTAATGGGATCGATGCCGCCGATGGTAATAGACTGTCCTGTATCGCTGTTTATCTTGATATCTTCCCCGTGGGTTCTGTCGATCTCATAATTCAGCTTCATAAAGAAGGCTTCCAGGATTTCCATGGCAAAATCCTTTGTCAAAATGCCATCCTCCAGATCCTTTTTATAATAAGGGAAGAGAATCTGATCGGTTCGACCCAGAGGAATCAAGTAGCCTCCCTCTACCCAGATAAGGAACTGGATAAAATACATCAGCTGACAGGCCTGCCAGTAGGTTTTGGGAGCTCCCTCCTGGAGCTGCTTAATATTGTCGGCCATTTTGAGAAGCTCATCTTTTCGCTCCTTTGTGGCAGCTTCGGGGATCAGGCCCCGTACCAGCTCCTCGTAGCGGGCCATAAGCTTAAGGGCTGCCTGATTGGAGATAATAACAGATTCATAATAGATTTTCTGGGATTCCTCCTGTGCAGTCTCCTTTTTTGCTTTGGCCTCAGCAAGCAGCGCAGGAATCCCTAGGGGGAGAATCTTGTAGTAAGCAGGAATACTGCTGTCGTTGAGGGCAAAGCCCCGGGCATCCTGGCCCAGGTTGAAGCAGTTGTCGAAAGCGCTGTTGTACCCTTTGGTTTCAAAGTTGTGGTTTCCCCATGCAATTTCCTCGTCAGTTATATAGGTAGGTAGCTGATACACGGTTTTTCCCCCACAGAGCAAATCGCCTTCCAGCAAAAAGATAGGCATTTTCTCCAGAGCCAAAGCAAAGGCCATGGCTTTTCTTATGGGAAAAGGCAATTTCTTGGTCTCATCATTCAATATGGAAAGTCCCAGACTTTCTTTGCGAAATGCTTTGTGGGCGCCATCAAAAAACAGTTCACGCAGGGTGTTGATTCGATTTGTCATGCCGTTCAGATCCTTTCGTATTATTTTAATTATTAAATTAATATAATTGGATTATAGGTTTAATATTTCCAAATGTCAATAGAAAAAGTGGAAAATCATGATTTTTTTATGGGAAATTCCCAATATATTGCAGGAGCATCCAAGAGGATAAAAATATTTTATAATTAAATAGTTTGTTTATAAATCTTTTTCTTTCAGAGATTTATATGGTTAGAATCACGAAAAAATGAAAGATAAAATCAAATTAAAAGTTTAATTTGACGAAAAAAATTAAAATAAAGATTGACAATGGCATGTGTCTGCTATATAATTTTTATTATTAAAATAATATGTTTCATTTTCTTTGAAATTTACAGATAGAGAATACTACAAATCAGGGAAATAATGGATATTTCAAAGAAAAATGAAAGGAAAACTTTCATATAATAAATAAAATAAATAAAAGGAGGTATGAAGTTTGAGAAAGATTATCGACATTACAGGAGCTATTGACAATGGTATGTGGAATTACGGCGATCCCTTTCCGGAAGTAAATATTAAGCCGCTTCCCCCCATTGCCTGGCTGGATGGAAAAACCGTGGGGGCGGAGATTTTTGAGGGGGTTCATTCCCAGACAGGCACCTATCTGGAGACGCCGGCCCACAATTATGGGAATGAGAACAGCTATCTTTTATCGGATGTGCCGGCGGAAAAAACCTATGAGGTGCCCTGTGTGGTATTGAATCTGGGCATGTTTGACATGGATCTGGAGAAAGGCCGCCACGGAATCACCGTGGAGGAGCTGGAGGCCTGCCGAAATGCTTCCTGCATTAAGGAGGGAGATGCCATTTTAGTAGGAACAGGCTGGGGCCGTTATTGGTTTGACCCTCACAACCTGGACGGCGCCCCCTATTTCACAAAAGCTGCCATGGACTGGCTGATTAGCAAAAAGCCCTTTATTCTGGGCGCTGACACGGCCAGGTGGGACAACCTAGAAACGCCCCAAAACTTTTTCGAGGATTTCTATGCTGCCGACATTCTAATGGCCGGCCCCTTTGTAAACCTGGAGCAGTGCACCGCCGACCGCTGCCTTCTAACTGTCCTGGCCGCCAATTTCATGCACACCAGCTGCGCGCCAGCCCGGGCCATCATCATTGAGGAATAAAAACTGTAGGGGAACTCAAAAAACAGCGAAAGTCCGGACCGCACCCGGAAGGATTTGTGGACGAGTAAGCGTGCAGAAATCCTTCCATACAGGGGGGCGGGAAGGACAGCAGCGGTACTTAAAAACAGCGAAAGTCCGGACCGCACCCGGAAGGATTTATGGACGAGTAAGCGTGCAGAAAACCTTCCAGAACAGGGGGGCGGGAAGGACAGTAGCGGCACTTAAAAACAGCGAAAGTCCAAACAGCGCCCGGAAGGATTTGTGGACGAGCAAGCGTGCAGAAAACCTTCCAGAACAGGGGGGCGGGAAGGACAGCAGCGGTACTTAAAACAGCGAAAGTCCGGACCGCACCCGGAAGGATTTGTGGACGAGCAAGCGTGCAGAAATCCTTCCATACAGGGGGGCGGGGAGGACAGTAGCGGTACTTAAAATAGGAGAATATGGTATGAAGTATAGAAAATGGATGGCAATGTTTATGGCGATGGCCATGTTGACTGCTGGCCTTACAGGCTGCGGCTCCAAAGCTTCCAGTGATCCGGGAGAAACCCAGACGCCTGCAAGCTCGGGGGGGTAGAACAGAAAGAGGAGACAACCACACCCGCAAGTGGAAATGGTAACACGTTGACTATCGGAACCACCGGGGATATTGATGATTTTAATCCCCAAACCAATCAGACACTGGTTTTCCTGAATACACTGACCTTTAACTGCTATGAATGCCTGATGCATTATGATGAAAATATGGATTTTGCCATGGACCTGGCTACAGAATACGAAATGGTAGATGACACCACCTATGTATTCAAGCTGCGGGAGGGCGTAAAATTCCACAATGGTGAGGACTTTACGGCTGAGGATGTGGTGTACACCATGAACTACATTCAGGATGAGAACAACGCAGCCTGGCGGGCTCCGCAGTATACGGCACTGGATAGCGTGACGGCGGACAATGAGTATCAGGTGACCTTTAAGCTGTCTGTGCCCAATCCGGCATTTCTGGGCAGCATCGCATATACCCCTATTCTGTGCAAAAGTGCGGACCCGGCTTCTCTGAGCATTACGCCTGTGGGGACAGGTGCTTTTAAATTTGTGAGCTGGACGCCAAACGATAATATTACCCTGGAAAAATTCGCAGACTACTGGGATGCAGACAAGATAGCTGTGGATAAGATTATGATCAAGCCCTTCTCGGACTATTCTGTGGCCATTACAAATATGGAAGCGGGAACCCTGGATCTGCTCTGCGGAATTTCCGTGGAATATTCCCAGGTAATTGAGGGGAAAACCGGCTTAAAGGTGATTCAGTCCAAGGCCTCCAATAAGATTGAAGAGGTGGAGATTGGCATTCACAATGTGGAAGCCTTCCAGGACCCCAATGTTTTAAAGGCTATGGTGATGGCTTTTGATGCCAATCTGCTCAATGAACAGGTGTATAATGGTCTGGGCAAGGTGGCTACCAGCTGCTTCCCCTCCGGAGCGAAATATTACAAGGATGTCTATGACGCCCCCTTTGATATTGAGGCGGCCAAGGAGCTTTTGGCTACCACAGCGTATAAGGATGGATTCTCCTTTGATATGTATATTTTAAGCGGTGAGGCTGACGAGGAAAAGGCAGCCATGATCTGGCAGGCAAATCTCTCCCAGCTGGGGATTCAGATGAATATTCAGAAATGTGAGTTTTCCGTGTGGCTGGATGCTTATCTGAACAGAACCTATGGAATGATTATAAATAACTATCCCATGGTAGGAACAGATCCTTCCACCTACTGCGGAATTATTCTGGAACAGCTGGTGGACTATCAAACCTCTCATCTGCCAGAGCTGAATCAGCTGATTGCAGATGGAAAGTCGGAGACGGACGATGCCAAGCGGGCGGAAATCTATGAGAAAATCCAGACCATTGTAAGCGAGAATTATCCGGTGTTTACCTATATGGAGGTTCCCCAGCTTACAGGAGCCATGGATCGGGTAAATGGCGTGGAGCTAAATAACATGGGGCACATGTTCCTTAAGAATGTTACACTGAGCAACTAATGGCTGAGGAAAGACTGCCGTGCACCAGGGCTTTGAAGCTTACGTGCACGGCAGTCTGTATAAAACGCAGAAAGGGGGCGGGACCCATGCGGATTTCATCCATAGCGAAATACTGCTTAAAAAGATTTGCCATGGCTATCGTGGTGCTCTTCATTGTTACAATCGTGGTTTTTGCGGCCATCCGCCTTGCGCCGGGAGATCCGGTGCTGTCTAAGATAGGACCCTACGGGGATCAATCCCAGGAAAATTATGACAGGATTGCCGCGTCATTGGGCCTGGACAAACCTGTTCCGGCACAATACTTTATCTGGATAGGAGATTGCCTGCGAGGAGACTTTGGCGTATCTCTTCGAAACAGTGCGGATGTGGCTGGGCTAATCTCCCAAAAGATAACGGTCAGCCTGGAGCTGATTTTGGTGGCGCTTTCCTGGGCTGTTCTTCTGTCCATTCCCATAGGCATTGGGGCGGCCATAAAAAAGGGATCTGTTTTGGATCAGATTTTGACGGTGCTCAGCTCAAGCGCGCTGGCCATGCCAAGCTTCTGCTTTGGACTGGTACTGATTGTAATTTTCTCTGTGCGTCTGGGAATTCTACCACCTAACGGATACATAAGCTTTGCGGATAATCCCAGGGAAAATATCCGGCTGCTTCTGATGCCGGCACTGACATTGGGCCTGTTTGAAATGGCTGTGTTTACCCGCTTTATCCGTTCGGAAACCATTGAGATATTAAATTCCAACTATATCAGAACAGCGAAGGCCAAGGGATTGCCCAAGGGAAAAATTTATTTTAAACATGCGCTGAAAAATACTTTGGTGACATTTATCACAGTGGTTGGTTCAGAATTAGGTACGTTGTTGGGAGGAACCATTATAATCGAACAGCTGTTTGGATGGTCCGGTCTGGGGTGGTTTATCTATCAGTCAGTGATCAACAGAGACTATCCTGTGGTACAGGCTGGCGTTCTCTTTGTGGCTGTATCATTTGTAATCATAAATATGACAGTGGATATTATCTATACCCTGATAGATCCTCGCATTGAATTGAACTAGAGGGGGATAAAGCATATGAAAATAAGACGAATCAAGGTAACGACCATCATAGCCTTTGTAGTGATATTTATGGCAATTTTAATGGCCTTCTTCCCCTCTCTGTTTGCAACCCACGATCCCCTGGAAATGGATATGGTAAATAAACTCCAGGGGCCCTCAGCAGCCCATTGGCTGGGCACAGATGAGTATGGTCGGGATCTGTGGTCCAGAATTGTATATGGGGCCAAGACCACCATGTCTGTGGGTTTTGGTTCCGCGGCTCTGGCGGCTCTTATGGGGATTCCGGTGGGGCTGATTACCGGCTGGTTCGGCGGCATTACGGACAATATTATCACCCGGTTTATGGATGCCTGCCAGGCATTCCCCTCCTTTTTGCTGGCCATTTTGATTATCACCATTATGGAGCCCTCAGCCGGATCTCTCATGCTGACGATTTCCATTGTAAGCTTTCCCATTTTTGCCAGGATTGTCCGCAGCAATGTGCTGTCCCTGAAAAAGCGGGAATTTGTGGAGGCCACAAGAGCTTTTGGTGCAGGGCAACTGTATATTATGTTTCGAACCATACTGCCCAACTGTATATCCGCCATTACCGTTGAGTTTTCTCTGCTGACAGCCACGGCTATTTTGTCAGAGGCCGGTATGAGCTTTCTGGGACTGGGAATCCAACCGCCGGAGCCGGCCTGGGGTTCCATGCTGTTTTATGCCAACCAATATCTGAATCAGTCTATTGTGTATATGTTGATCCCCACCTTTACCATTTTCCTGGTGGTACTGAGCGTGAACGTGTTTGGGGATGCCCTTCGGGACTGGTTTGATCCCATGAAACTGAAATAGGAGGCGGCGGATGAGTATCTTAAAGGTAAAAGATTTAGAAACCCATTTCTTTTCCAAAAAGGGCGTGGCCAAGGCCGTGGATAAGGTAAGCTTTGAACTGAAGGAGGGAGAGATTCTCGGAATTGTGGGAGAATCCGGCTGCGGAAAGAGCGTCACCTCCCTGTCCATTCTGCGCCTTATTATGAGCCCGCCGGGAAAGATTGTGGGAGGAGAAATTCAATTTGAGGGAAGAAATCTTCTGGAGCTGTCAGAAAAAGAGATGACAGAGATCCGGGGAAATAAAATATCCATGATCTTTCAGGAGCCTATGACCTCCTTAAATCCCCTGTTCACTGTGGGAAAACAGATTATGGAGCCATTGATGCAGCACCGGGGAATGAATAAGCGTCAGGCCCGGGCTGAGGCCATTGAAATGCTGCGGGCTGTGGGCATCCCATCCCCAGAAAAGCGGGTGGATGTATATCCCAATGCCATGTCAGGAGGCATGCGGCAGCGGGTCATGATAGCAATGGCCCTGTGCTGTCACCCTAAAGTCCTGATTGCCGATGAGCCCACCACAGCATTGGATGTGACCATACAGGCCCAGATCCTGGAGCTTATTAAAAAACTGCGGGATGAGATGGGGACTTCCATTTTGATGATCACCCATGATCTGGGTGTGGTGGCGGAACTGTGTGACAGAGCCATTGTGATGTATTGCGGAAAGGTTATTGAGTCCGGGACTGTGGAGGAAATTTTTAAGAGACCTGTACATCCCTATACCAAGGGCTTGCTCCAGGCCATTCCAAAGCTGTCAGATGACAAGGAAAAGCTTTATAATATCCGGGGGTCTGTTCCCAATCTGCGAAACCTGCCCAAGGGCTGTTCCTTTGCTGAGCGCTGTGATTTTTGTGAACAGCGATGCCGGGAAGAGGTGCCAGAGGAGTCTTACGTGAGTGAGGGTCATATGGTGCGCTGCTTCAGAAATGAGGGAAGAGAAAATGGCTGAGAATGTACTGGTAAAATTGGACAATGTGAAAAAGTATTTTCCCGTAAAAGAGGGCTTTCAGACCCGGTATTTAAAGGCACTGGACGGAATCTCCCTGGAGATCCGCAAGGGAGAGACCATGGGGCTGGTGGGGGAGTCAGGCTGTGGAAAGTCTACGCTGGGGAGAGTGCTGTTGCGCCTTCTGGAAAAAACAGAGGGAAGTGTATACTTTAACGATAAAGATGTCTATGGAATCAAGAATAAAGAGTTGATACAGCTGCGCCGATCCATGCAGATTATTTTTCAGGACCCGCTGGCTTCCCTAAATCCCAAAATGCGTATCCGGCAGATTGTGGAGGAACCTCTGCGCTTTCACAGCAAACAAATGGGGATTAACTTTCACGATAAAGCCATGGTGCGAAAAATGGTGGATGAGGTGCTCACCACAGTGGGATTGTCTCCGGAGGTGGCGGAGCGCTATCCCCACGAGTTTTCCGGAGGACAGCAGCAGCGAATTGGTATTGCCCGGGCGCTGATTTTAAAACCCAGTTTCCTTGTATGCGATGAGATGGTATCTGCGTTGGATGTGTCGGTGCAGGCCCAGGTGCTGAATCTGATGCAGGATTTAAAAAGAGAATATCAGTTGACATTTCTTTTTATATCACATAATCTATCAGTAGTGAAACACATCTGCGATCGGATCGCGGTGATGTATCTGGGAAAAATAGTGGAAATTGCTGACAAGCGAACCTTGTTTGAAAATCCCTTACATCCCTATACAAAGGCGCTGATTTCGTCCATTCCCATCCCGGACCCGGACAGAAGAAGGAACAGAATCCTTATGGAAGGGGATTTGCCAAGTCCTTTAAATCCGCCGGCAGGGTGTAGGTGCCATACCAGATGTGTGGAGTGTCAGGAATCTTGCAGCAGCGAAGAGCCTATGCTCCGTGAAATAGAAGCCGGACATTTCGTTGCCTGCCATGTGGTAACAGGAGGAAAATCATGAGGATCGAGGAAGTTAAGGAAAACAAAAAGCAATATTTGGACTTGCTGCTTATTGCGGACGAGCAGGAGGATATGATTGACCGGTATCTGGAAAAAGGAGATATGTACGCCCTCTGGGATGAAGGGGTTCAGGGAGTCTGCGTGGTAACAGTAGATGGGACAACCTGTGAGATTAAGAATATTGCCGTTGTAGAGTCTGCCCGGGGAAAGGGCTATGGAAAGAAAATGGTGGAGTTTGTGGCTGCGCATTACAGGGAGAAATGCCACACGCTCCTTGTGGGAACAGGGGACAGCCCCTTGACAGTTCCCTTTTATAAGCGCTGCGGGTTTGTCTTGTCCCATCGCATAGAAAATTTCTTTACGGATAACTACGACCACCCTATTTATGAGGCCGGCGTGTTATTAAAGGATATGGTATATCTGAAAATGGATATTTAGAAAATGTATTTGTTAGGCCCGGGGAAAAGTACGGGTAGCCTTTCCCGGGGCTGCAAAAATAAATCAAAAGAAAAGAGGGTAAACACATGAGAAAAAACAACTATGAATTTGATTTTGCGCCGGCCTTCTGGCTTCCTTCCAGAGATCCGGAGGTTCTGGACAAAGTGCGGAACATAAAGCGGGAGGACATGGAGTACACCAATGAGAACGGTTTTAGCGTGCGGGTAGTGTTGGACCCTAAGCTTGTCATGGTGCAGGATGTGTTCCACCGGATTTATATGAGTGATGTGACAGACACTCATCTCACCATGATTTTTCCCAACCAGTGGCCAGATGCCTACCAGGCCATTGCAGAGATGATCAACAAATATAATGTAAGCTGTCGCAATGTAGATGCCTTTGCCATGGATGAGTGGGCAGATGCAGACGGAAACGTGGCGCCTCTAACCTATGGAGCCGGACTGGGATATTCCTTCCGCACCCATTTTTATGGAAATATTCGGGAGGACTTGCGGCCGGATGTGGAGCACTGGCATGTATTTACCAATGAAAACAAGGGGGACAATGTCTATTCCTCCATTATCGAGGAGGTGGGCGGCGGCGGCGCCGACGTGGTGTACTCTGCCACTGGCTGGCCGGGACATACAGCCTTTATTGACCCGGGTGTGGAGGAATTCCACGCGGATTCCCTGGAGGAATTCTGTAAATTAGGTTCCCGGATCACCACGGAGAGTCCTTTGACCATCTGCGAGAATTCCCTCTTTGCGCCTATGGGAGCCTCGGGAGACGTATGGGCGGTTCCTCCCAAGGCGGCCACCATCGGACCTCGGGATATTGTAAATGCCAGAGAGCGGTTTGAGGTGCACAACTTTGTGAATCCAGGAGGAGATTCCTGGCAGCGGATGATTTCCAGAATCGAGCTCTACGGACCCATTTCCATGGAGTGCCCCGCCTCCATTATGCGTCTGGGAAAAGGAACCTGCTATGTGAGTGAGGCCATTGCAAAGCCCTTTGGCAGCTGGACAAACGGGATTGCAGATGCAGATTTGTTTTAAATTAGCAAATAGAACCTAGGAAGGGATAGGGCAGGAGCATGAAGGCAGTGAGGATTGGAAATCGCAGAGAGGTTTGTTGGGATGAGTTCCTTTTGGAAGAGGCGAAGGGAATTCAGGTACAGATGCATCGTCCGGAGTTTCGCAATGTGGCTTTGGAGTGCGATGCGCCCTGGGAGGGCAATGTGTGTGGCTATTTTACACTGATTCCGGATGAGACACAATTTCGTCTGTATTATCGGGGAGACCAGCTGGATGTGGATAATGACGGGGTATGTAAGCCTTCCCACAAGACCATGTACTGCTATGCCGAGAGTAAGGATGGGAAGACCTTTCATCGGGTGCCGGTGAACGAGATTTCCTTCTGGGGCCGTAAGGATAACAATATTATATCCGATGGGGTCCGAGACAATATGTATGTTTTTCGGGATTCCAATCCCAGCTGCCCGCCGGATGCCCGCTATAAGGGCCTGGCTGAAGCAGATGATGTACTCTGGTATTATAAAAGCCAGGATGGCATGCATTTTACAAAAGAGCGAGTCCTGGCAGATGACGGCGCCTACGACTCCCTGAATGTGATTTTCTGGGATGAGGAGACAGAGCAATATTTTTTCTTTTACCGGGGACTTCACGGGGAAAACGCTCCCAAAGGCAAGTGGAGTGGAAAGGAATGGCGCAGCATGCACACCACCATTATCCGGGATGTCCGGGTGCGCACCTCCAAAGATTTTGAAAATTGGTCCGAACCCAGACTCATTCAGTTTGACCCGGAGCGGGAGGACACGGAGCTTTATACCAACCAGATACAGAAATATTATCGGGCAAGGCATATGTTCTTAGGGTTTCCCACCCGCTATGTGGATCGCTACCAGGACGCCCAGAATTTCAACCACTTGCCGGACTGGAAGCATCGCCAGAAGCTAATCCGAAACTGGGGACGCAGCGGTACAGCCATGACAGACGCCATGATTATGACCTCCCGGGACGGCTTTACCTTCCGCCGCACGGAGGAGGCGTTTTTGACCCCGGGAATTGAGAGAACTTGCAACTGGTATTATGGAGATTGCTACCTCTGCTATGGCATGGCGGAGACGGCCTCCGATATTCCCGGGGCGCCCAGGGAGATTTCCCTGTATATGGGGCAGGATTACCGGGTCAATCCGGTGAAGCTTTGCCGCTATGCCATCCGTCTGGACGGATTCTTTTCCTGGCACTGTGATTATGAACCGGGGAAGGCCGTGACGAAGCCTCTGATTTTTGCGGGCAATTCCCTGGAGATCAACTTTGCCACCTCGGCGGCAGGATATGTGCAGATCCGCCTGCTGGACGGGGAGGGGAATTTCCTGGAGGGCTATGACTCGGGACGGCTTTTCGGAGATAGCGTGGATCGGGCCGTGGATTTCCAAAAGCCCTTGGCAGAACTTGCAGGAAAGGAAATCCGCATGGAGGTCTCCATGCGGGACGGAGAGCTATATGCATTTCAGTTTACGGAAATGCCGGCCATTTGCTAGGTGCTAGGTGCTAGATAGACCGCAGGGTTATTTTAACCCTGCGGTTTTTCGGTATTCCAGGGGAGTGACCCCCACCGCATGCTTAAAGACATAATTAAAGTATTTGGGGTTGCTGTAGCCAATCTCATCACTGATTTCAAAGACCTTTTTGCCGGTGCCAAGGAGAAGCGTTTTGGCCTGGGCGATACGCTCTCCGTTGAGATAGGCATTAAAACTGATACCCTCCTCCTTGTGAAACAGCTGACAAAAATAAATCTTGGACAATCCCACATGGAGGCTGACAGTATCCAGAGAAAGGCCGGAATCCCCCAGGTGCTCATGGATATAGGACTTGGCCATGGAAATAAGATGGTTTTTGCTTTTGTTGCGCTGCTGCATGAGCACATCCAGAAGTCTCTCACAGGTTTTTCCCAGAACATTTTTTACGGCTTCCTGTGAGGCTGTGTCAAAAATACAGGCAATGGTGCCTGGATAATTTACCGAATTCCAGGGATATGCACCGGACTGGAAGCAGAGGCCGGACAGCTGGGAGAGGAGCTCTAAGGAGAACTCCCGCAACTGCTCCAGCTCTGTTTCCCCACAGAGCTTGTCAAGGAGGGCGCGAAATTCCTGACGGCGAAAGGTCTGAGCATATTCCACCAGAGTCTCCAGGATCTGTTGAACAGACGTATCACAGGAGGGCGTCAGCTGCCCAATATTGCGGTAATTCACAATCCCCTGGAAGCTGTCATCTCTCAGGCGCCTGGAAAGCCGGGCCTGCTCCGCAGAGCGGTAGAGATCGGAAAGCTGTTCCACCGGACTTCCCATATAGGCGGAGAAGCCTGCCTGAAAATAAAAGCGGGTTTCCTCCAAAAGCTTCTCCAGCATGGCTTCCATGCGCTCGTCACCCCGGTCAAAGGACCAGTTTGCCAGGCAGTACAGGCAGTCATCCACACCAAAGCAGGAAAAAATGCGGAAGCCATTGGAGAGAAAGGTGGTCTCACACATTTTTTTAAAGGCTGTGGGGAAGGCAGCACCGCCCAGGTCCCCGGAAGGTTCTTCCTCCAGATAAATCAGGACAGCCCCGTAATATTGGTTGGGAAAGCTTAGGGATAGCAGCTCAAACTGCTTTAGAATTTTGGCCTCTCCGCCCTCAGGAGGACGGGTGAAGAGCTGTGTCACACAGCGCTCCTGGAGAAGTCCCTGATTTTCCGTTAATAGTTCGCTTAAGGCCTGCTGGGTGCGGTAGCGGCGACGCATCTGGGTAAAGCGATCCACAGCGTGACGCAGGCTTGCGTTAATCTCGGCGGGAACAATGGGTTTGGCCAGGAGATCGATGGCGCCTACATTGACAGAGTCCCGCACATTGTCAAAATCCCCGTAGCCGGTAATAACCAGGATGCACACATCCCGGTTCATGGCCACAAATTCTTTTGCTAGCTCCAGACCGGAGATAATAGGGATATTAATGTCCATCACAACAATCTTGGGCCGGTGAAGCTGATACAGTTCCCGGGCAGTTTCGCTGTCCCCGGCTTCGCAGGAGAGCCGAAGCCCCAGATTCTCCCAGAGAATCACATCCCGCAGGTAATCCCGGATACTCACGTCGTCATCAATTAGCATTACATCAATCATGGGAAATCTCCTTATGCAACGGCAGGGCCAGAGTTATTTTGGTGTAGTCGCCCACTTCACTTTCCAGAGCGAGGCCATATTCTTTGCCGTATTTGTTCTTAATGCGGTGTTCCACATTGTAAAGCCCATAGTGCTTGTGTTCTTTCATAGGGGGATAGGTACGTAAGTGCTCACGCAGGGCGTCCAGATCCTCCGGAAGAATGCCGATACCATTATCCTCCACAAAGATGGTGAGCCTTTGCTGGTCTTCCTCAGCAAGGACAGAGATTGTCACCTGGCCGTCGTCCCGCCAGTCAGAGAAGCCATGAATCACGGCATTTTCCACCAGGGGTTGAAGAGTCAGACGAAGAACCTTAAAACCTCGCCATTCCTCTGGCACCTGGTCCTCCAGGTGAAATGCCTTTCCCCTTCCCAGATTCTGAATTTTGAGATAATACTGAATCATCGCAATCTCATTGGAAAGGGGGATCTCCTGGTTGCCTTTGGAGAGGGCCAGCTTAAAGAAATTGCCTAGGGAGAGGATCAAATTTTCGGCTTTTTCCATGTCTTTTTGACGAATAATCCAGAGAGCAGAATTTAAGGTGTTATAGAGGAGATGGGGATTGATCTGGGACTGCATCAGTTGCAGCTCCAGATTTTGTTTTTCCGCAGCATCCCGCTCCTGGGTGCGATAAAAATTTTCTACCTGTTCCAGCATTTCATTGATTTTAACACCCAGATAAGCGATCTCATCGTGTTGATCCGTCTCAAAACGGGCGGACAGATCGCCCTCGTTGACCTTTTGCACCATGCTCTTTAAGCGCACCAGAGATTTGGTCAGAGTTTTGGAGCTGAACCAGGACAGAAATATGGTGAGGGCCACGGCCATCAGGGTAAAATAGATGGCCTTTTCTGTGTACTGGGAGACAGCAGAGTCCCGGTCCAGCATATTTTCTTCAATGGGGCATACAAGCCAGGAGGCGCCGCCGGACAGACGGTAGAGAAAGGCTTCGCTTCCATCAGGCAGGAGGGCAATAGGCGATGACCCAGGGGAATCATAGGCCAATAAATCTTTCATATAGGGAATGGCTTCCCCCACGGAGGAGGAGCGAGTGGCGGAGATAATCGTGCCATCACTGCGGACCACGAAAAGGGAGGAGGGAAGATTTTTAAAAATATGCTCCAGGCTGGATTGCTTTAAACCCACCACCACCACACCGATTTTTTCCAGCGTGGATGCCTCATAGAGAAAGCGCATGCCTACCAGGCAGTGGCCGGAAATGCCGTTGCCCTGAAAGGAGACCGCATCAAACCAGCAGGTGGGGACATAGCTGTCCAAAACGGTGATTCCGGCAGTTTCCATGGTGCTGACACAGTCTGCAAAACTTTGATAGGGCAGGTATTCCGGGGAAAGAGAGCAAATGGAATGGCCATTTTTCAGGTAGATATTGATAAATTGGATGGAGGAGGTTTTGCTGGCAGCAGAGGTAGAGATCACCGTATTCATGGTGGCGGTGAGCTGTGCGTTAGCCTCAACGCGTGTCTCCTCATGCAGTGGCTCCAGAGAGCTCAAGGTATTCAGGGATGGGCTTCGGGTAATTTGCGTGGTTAAGTTTTGGACGGTTTCCAGGGTGGTATTTAGCTGGCTGCGGATGCTCTCCACATTTCGGATCAGAAGCTTGCGCTCCAGCTTGGAAAAAGTATTGGAGGACAGTTGCCAGAGGCTTAAGGTAATGAGCAGGGTCATGGCCAAAATAAGCACGGAGGTCACCAGGATTATTTTTTGTGTAAAGGTAAGCTTTAAATTCCGAATTCTGTGGGGCATGGCATGCTCCTTTCCCGATGGAGATGGTGAAAATGGTGATATCATTATATTCCTCCCCCAAAAATACCGCAAGTAGCCGTGGAAAAAGTTCTGAATATTTTGGAAGAAATCTGAATGCTTTGGAATTGCAGTGTGGAAAAAAACTTGCTTTTCCAGAACAAAAGAGACAAATCCCCTGATTTTGATTTGGTAAAAATGCCCAAATAAGGTAAAATATTAGGGAATATAATGGTCATAACAGAGAAAAAATCCAATAAGAAGGCGGAATATTCCAAAAACACAAGATTAATGCCGATATCTTTTTGACTTTCCTCGAAGGAATTGACTTTGGAAAGATTTCAGATAAAATGAAAATTATAGGACAAAAACTGCAGTATTGTTTGAAAAGATGTTACTTTAGTGTAAAAAGAGTGAGAGGATTTATGGAGGGAAACGAATGAAAAGATGGTTTGCGTTGTTTCTTGTAATGGCTATGCTGTTTTCCATGACAGCCTGTGGAGGAAAGGAGGAGTCCGGAGAAAAAACCGCGGAGGAATCTACAGAGGAGCCTGCTGCTGGGGAGGAATCCGGGGAAAAACAGTATCTGAAGGTGCAACTTCCCCTGAATGATACCCTGTCCGGTATAAAGTCCACCTATACGGGAGGATATGGAGTTGTGTCTCAGTGGATTTTTGGCACACTGATGCGCTATGATACGGAAGCAGGAGAATATGTGCCTGCTTTGGCAGATAAGCTGGATATATCCGATGATGGTCTGGTTTATACGGTTACTTTAAAAGATAATAAATTCCATGATGGGACGCCTATTACCGCGGATGATGTGGTGTTTACCTATACCATGGCTATCCGGGCAGGCAGTGGCAGGGTATCCAAGTTGTCTGCCATAGAAGGCTTTGAGGCGGCCTCCTCTGGGGAAGCAGATACGGTTTCCGGAATTCAAAAAGTGGATGACAAGACGGTAGCCTTTACCTTAAGTCAACCCAACAGTGTGTTTGTGGAGGCTTTGTCCAACGGAACCTTTGGCATTCTGCCTTCCGCATACTTTGAGGGAGTGGAGCCCACAGGAATCAATGATAATGCGGAGTTCTGGAAGCAGCCTGTGGGCAGTGGTGCCTACTATGTTTCCGAGATTGCTTATCCCAATTACATTGTTTTGACCCGGTTTGACGATTATTACGATCCTTCTGGCATTGAAAATGTTCTCTGTACCTATTATGCAGATCTGGAGGCAGCGAATGCGGCACTGGCATCCGGTGAAATGGATTGGATGCTGGGCCTGGAGGAAGAGGCGGCCAACAATATTCTCAGCCAGAATTCTAATATGGAAGGAATCACAGTGGAAACTACGTATCACCGTTGGTTCCTGACCAATACCTCTGGCACAGCCGGAGATGGGGACAGCCATCCAAGTCTTAAGAATGCCCGGGTGCGGCATGCATTGGATATGCTGCTGGATAAGGAAGCCATCTGTCAGCTCTATGGAAATCTGGCCTCTCCCGCCAATTCTCATATGAACTCTGCGCTGCCGGAGTACAACAGTGATCTTCCCGCCTGGAAGCGGGATGTGGAGGGTGCCAAGAAGATTTTGGAGGAGGAGAATTACAACTTTGCCATTCCCCTTCGCATTTATTCCAATTACACGGATCAGATTACCGCTGATTTCCTGGATTTGGTGGTCCAGAATCTGGCTGATGGGGGCGTAGAAGCGACCTATACCATTGATGGCAACTGGCAGGGGTACTTGGAGACAGCAAATTATGATCTCCGCTATATGGCTACCTCTTCCCCCATTCCCACCACTTTCTATGAGCTGAATTCCTTTGGCGGATTGACATCTACCACAATTAACAGCTATCCGGTAAATGAGGATGGATTTGAGGAGTACCAGAGATCCCGCTATGATGATTTGATCACTGCTTACAAAGCAGCTCTGGACCCCACAGAACAAAAGGAGATTCTGGATCAACTGCAGTACAATAGCTACGAGGATATGTATGATATTGTTCTCTACTCCCTGGGTTCCATCAATCTCTATTCTAAACGCTGGAGCGGTATGCCTATATTTTCCAGCGATTACAGCGAGATTGCAGATTTCAAGTTTTCCAACTGGAAGCTGCTTGACCAGTAACCAGGCAGCCGGGCAGAATTGGACCGTTTGATTCTGAAAACCTGTGCGCGGCTGCGTTCTTTGCAGCCGCGCACAATCTACTTTTGGGGAGAGAATACATGTTAGAATATTTTGTAAAACGTTTTCTATCTATGATTCCAAAGCTTCTGATTATTTCGGTGCTTATCTACTTTGGCATGTCCCTGATCCCGGTAGACCCACTGACTATTATGATGAATCCGGAGGAGCTGGATGGATTGTCTGTTGAGGCGTTGGAGGAGCTGCGTGAGGAAAAAGGGTTAAATGATCCGGTTATTGTGCAGTATTTCCGGTGGATGAAGGACGTGGTCCGGGGAGACTTAGGGTACAGCCTGACCACGGGGACTCCCATTAAGGAATTGCTTGCCTCCCGGTTTCCCGCCACTTTGGAGCTGTGCAGCATTGCCCTTATACTGGCGGCCATTTTGGGGATCTTTCTGGGCAGTCAATCGGCCCGACATAAAAATACCATTATTGATTATGGCAATACGGTGCTGGGACTTATCGGCACCTCTGTGCCCGGCTTCTTTTTTGCCATGTGCTTTATTATGCTGTTCTCCATGAAGCTTGGATGGCTTCCCAGTGGCGGCCGTATGACGGTGGGAAAGACTGCCTTTTTCGACCGCATTGAATATATGATTCTGCCATCCATCTGTATGGCCATCAGCCTTATCGCCTATCTTATGCGTCTGACTCGGAATTCTATGCTGGATGTGATGAACAAGGATTATGTGAAAACCGCCCGGGCCAAGGGCAACAGTGAGCTTTCCATCTATGTGAAGCACTGCTTTCGCAATGGATGTACCCCTGTGGTTCTGTGTCTAATCAGCCGGATTTCCATTTTGGTTTCCGGTTCCACGATTATTGAAACTGTGTTTAATTATCCTGGCATGGGTATGCTCTTGGTGAGCTCCATAACGGCCAAGGATATGCCTGTAGCTATGATGACGATGTTTATCTGCGCGATTATGGTTTTGGTAACCAGTTTTCTGGGAGATATTGCCATTGCGCTTCTGGACCCAAGAGTCCAGTTTGGAAAGGAGGGGTAAGGCGTGGCAGGGACAAAAATGCAAAAATCTCAGGATTCCATCAGCCGGCGACGGATGCAGAAGCTGTTTTCCAACAAGCTTGCCATGTTTGGCCTTGCTCTGACTCTGATTATTACGCTGCTATGCCTGTTTGCGCCGCTTTTAACAGATTCTGATCCCAATTTTATTGAAATGTCTCTGCGTTATGAGGCCGCCTCCCCAGAGCATCCCTTTGGCTGCGATCAGAGTGGGCGGGATGTGTGGGCACGTCTGCTCTACGGCGGCCGGATTTCCATAGCCATTGGCTTGGCAAGTGCTTTATGTGCCAATGTTTTGGGAGCTGTTATTGGCTGTATCTCCGGGTACGCCGGTGGTAAGGTGGATCAGATTCTTATGTATTGCAGTGAAATTTTCAGCTGCTTTCCAGATAAAATGCTGATTCTGGTTATTATGGGCTTTGCAGGCCAGGGCGTGGGCGTAATGATGCTGGTGTTTATATTTACTGGCTGGGTAGGGACTATGCGTATGGTGCGGAGCCGGATCTTGTCTCTAAAGCAGGAGGTCTTTGTGGAGAGCTGTAAGGCCATTGGCATTCGCAGTACATCCATTATGTTTCGCCATTTGCTTCCCAACGCCATGGGGGTGTTTATTATCAATATTACATCCAATGTGGCAGGGTATATTTTGTCTGAGGCAGGCCTGAGCTTTCTGGGACTTGGAGTTCCCAAGGGGGTGGCCACTTGGGGGAATATGCTCAATGCTGCCCGAAACTTAAGCACCATGCAGAATTATTCCATGCTGTGGATACTTCCCGGCATTGCCATCTCCCTGTTTGTATTGGGAGTCAATTTCTTTGGCGACGGTCTGCGCGATGTGTTTGATGTGACACAGGAGTAGGAGGGAAGGAATGGAGACAAAAAACACCATTTTACAGATTGAAAATCTGAAGGTTGAATTCCGTGTGGGCAAAAAATGCGTTCATGCTGTGAATGATGTGAATCTGACGGTTCACCGGGGGAAAACCTTGGGGATCGTGGGGGAATCCGGCTGTGGAAAATCGGTTACGGCCCACTCGATTCTCAAGCTCCTGCCTCAAAACGGCCGGATTGTGGATGGAAAGATCCTCTTTGCAGAAACGGCGGAGGGCCCTGTTAAGGAGCTACAGAACATGAAGCGAACGGGGCAGGAAATCCGGGCTATCCGGGGACAGAAGATCGCCATGATTTTTCAGGACCCTATGATGTCCTTAAACCCGGTTTATACTATTGGAAGCCAAATTATGGAAAATCTGAAACTTCATGAGAAACTGGAGGAGAGGGAGGCGAAGGCGCGGATTATCCATCTGCTTGGACAGTTGGGAATCCCGGAACCAGAGCAGCGCTACAAGGAGTATCCCCACCAGTTTTCCGGTGGCATGAAACAGAGGGTGATGATTGCCATTGCCATGATCTGCAATCCCAGCCTTCTCATTGCCGATGAGCCCACCACGGCCCTGGACGTGACGATCCAGAAACAGATTCTTCGGCTGATGCAAAAGCTTCGGGATGATTTTGGCACTTCCGTGATTTTAATTACCCATAATATGGGGATTGTGGCGGAGGCCTGCGATGAGGTGGCTGTGATGTATATGGGAAGGGTGGTGGAGTCTGGCCCGGTCCGACAGATCTTTGAAAATCCGCAGCACCCCTATACCAGAGCCTTACTGCGCTCGGTTCCAGTTCCCGGTATGCGCTCAGATGTGGAGCTAAAGTCCATCGAAGGCAGCACCCCGGATGCGTCCATCCAGTTTGACCATTGTGAATTTGAGCCCCGCTGTGAATATGCCAGTGAGCAGTGTAGGGGTGGCTTCCCCCAGGCCCGGGAGTGTGAGCCCGGTCATGTGGTTCGCTGCTTTTTGAGAGGAGGGGGAGAGTCTTGACAGAGAAAAAACAACCACACCTTTTGGAGGTGCGGAACCTGAAAAAGTATTTTCCGGTGACCAAGGGGACATTTAAGCGGGTGATTGGGAAGGTCCATGCGGTGGACGATGTAAGCTTCTATGTGGACAGCGGGGAAACCCTGGGAATTGTGGGAGAGTCTGGCTGTGGCAAGACTTCCCTGGGAAAATGCATGGTTCGCCTGCATACTCCCACCTCCGGACAGATGCTTTTGCGAGGGGAAGATGAGAAACAGCAGGATTTGATGAAGCTTGATCGAAAGGAGAGCTTTGCTACCCGGCGCCGTATCCAGATGGTATTTCAGGACCCTTATGCATCCATGAATCCCATGAAGAGCATTTGGACATCTTTTGATGAGCCCCTACAGATCCACGGCTTCGGAGATCGGAAAAAGCGCCTGGAGATTGCCTCCCGGATGATGGAGGCGGTAAATTTGCAGCCAGAATATCTGTTTCGCTATCCCCATGAGTTTTCCGGGGGACAGAGGCAGAGGATTTGCATTGCCAGGGCTTTGGCTCTCAACCCGGAAATTATTGTCTGCGATGAACCGGTTTCGGCTCTGGATGTGTCCATTCAGGCCCAGATTATGAACCTGATGCGGAAGCTCCAGAAAGAATTCGGCCTGACGTATATTTTTATTGCCCATGATCTCAGTGTGGTGGAGTATATGAGCTCTCGAATTGCAGTGATGTACCTGGGAAAGATTGTGGAGATGGCCCCGGCCAAGAATTTCAGCGACCGATGTATGCATCCCTATGCCCAGGCCCTGATGTCTGCTGTGCCTATTCCCAAGTTGGATGTAAAGAAAGAGGAGATTATCCTCACCGGTGACGTACCCTCCCCCATTCGTCCCCCCAAGGGCTGTCGGTTCCATCCCCGCTGTCCCCATTGCACAGAGCTCTGCAAGACCCAGGGGCCGGAGCTTCGCCCGGTAAACGGAGATTCCAGCCATCTGGTGGCCTGCCACCGAATCGGAGAGATATAAACGGAGAAACAAAAAAACAGCGAAGTCCCAGAGAAAGGCCAGAAGGATTTACGGACGAGAAAACGGCCGGAAATGCTTCTGAAGGAAGGCCTTTGGAGGGGACGAAGCGGTACTTAAGATCAGAAGGAGAAATTTATGGTTGCGTTACATATTGGAAGTCGAAGAGAGGTTTGTTGGGATGAATTTTTGTGGGACCAGGCGGAGGGAATTCGGGTGCAGATGCATCGTCCAGAATTTCGCAATGTGGCCCTGGAATGCGACGCGCCCTGGGAGGGGAATGTTTCTGGTTACTTTACTCTGGTTCCTGATGAGACCCAGTTGCGCCTGTATTATCGGGGGGCCCAGTTGGATGTGGACAATGATGGTGTGCGAAAGCCCTCCCACAAGCCCATGTACTGCTATGCGGAGAGCAGGGATGGCAAGACCTTTACCCGGGTGTCAGTAAATCAGATTCCTTTCTGGGGATGCAAGGACAATAATATTATCATGGATACGGTTCGGGACAATATGTATGTGTTCCGGGACACCAATCCCAGCTGCCCGCCAGATGCTCTGTACAAGGGTCTGACGGAGGCGGACGATGTCCTCTGGTATTATAAGAGTGGTGATGGGATACATTTTACAAAGGTGCGGCTTTTGGCGGATGATGGGGCCTATGACTCCTTAAATTTGGCCTTCTGGGACCAGGAGACAGAGCAGTATTTTTTCTTTTATCGGGGGATTCATGGAGAAAATGCGCCCAATGGCAAGTGGAATGGCACGGAAGATCAGCTGATGCATACGACTATTATCCGAGATGTCCGGGTGCGCACCTCCAGGGATTTTGAAAATTGGTCTGAGCCCAGACTCATCCAGTTTGACCCAGAGCGGGAGGATACGGAGCTTTATACCAACCAGATACAGAAATATTATCGGGCAAAGCATATGTTCTTAGGGTTTCCCACCCGCTATGTGGATCGCTACCAGGACGCCCAGAATTTTGAACATTTGCCAGACTGGAAGCATCGCCAGAAGCTGATCCGGAACTGGGGGCGCAGCGGCACGGCCATGACGGATGCCATGATTATGACCTCCCGGGATGGCTTTACCTTCCGTCGCACGGAGGAGGCATTTTTGACACCTGGAATAGAGCGGGATTGTAACTGGTATTATGGGGACTGTTTCCTGTGCTATGGTATGGCAGAGACAACCGCGGATCTTCCCGGGGCGCCCAATGAAATTTCTCTGTATATGGGCCATGACTACCGGGTCAATCCGGTGAAGCTATGCCGCTATGCCATTCGTTTGGACGGATTCTTTTCCTGGCACTGTGATTATGAACCGGGAAAGGTTGTGACAAAGCCCCTTACTTTCGCAGGCAATTCCCTGGAGATCAACTTTGCCACCTCGGTAGCTGGGTATGTGCAGATCCGTCTGCTGGACGGGGAGGGGAACTTCCTGGAGGGCTATGACTCGGGACGTCTTTTTGGAGATAGCGTGGATCGGACTGTGGATTTCCAAAAGTCCTTGGCAGAACTTGCTGGAAAGGAAATTCGCATGGAAATTTCCATGCAGGACGGGGAGCTTTATGCTTTCCAGTTTACAGAGATTCCGGTGATTGGCTAGAAGAGCTTGGAGTCCTTCCTGGTTCGGAAGCAGGGCATACATAGGATTTCCAAATAATGGAAAAATTTTACAGCCATGAAACCATCGTATAAAACAGGTGAAATCCGCTCATACTGAGTATGAAAGACCGGCGCTCCGAAAATTTTGTCCATAGGGATATCAGTTGGCGGAGCAGGCCGGAATGCCCGAAACCTGGGTAGAAAATCGAAAGGAGATTCAGTATGAAAAGGTTTAAAAAGTTCACAATGGTCGCCTTTTTAGTGTTGACCATGGTTACTGTGACAGCCTGCGGAAGAAACAGGGACAATGACACCAATGGAACCACCAATGGAACCACCAACGGGACCACGAATAATGGAACCGACACCAACGGAACCACGAATAATGGAACCACGAATAATGGAACCACCAACGGAACCACGAATAATGGAACCACGAATAATGGAACCACCAACGGCGGAACCACTAACGGGACCACGAATAATGGAACCACCGACAATGACTTGAACAATGGAAATGATGGTGATGGACTCATGGAGGACATTGGAGAGGGCATCGACAATATGGTGGACGATGCGGCCAACGGCGTGGATGATTTAGTGGATGATATGACTGGAAATGGCACAGGAACCACCAATGGAACCGGGAATGGCACTGGTACTGGAACGAACAATCGATAAACAGGAAAAATAGTTTTTGCGGGAATGCTGTGGGCTGCATGGCATTCCCGCTTTTTGTGCAGGAGATTTCTTGATTTTTGTTTAGCTTTTTTCATGCATTGGTTGCATGCCAAGAAAAAATAGGGTATACTTACCATGAAACAGCCGCTGGCAGAAAAAAGCGGCAGGAATATGGATAAAAGGGGATTTTTTATGAAGCTTATAACGGTAAAAGAGCTGTTTAGAGACAGCCAGGAGTATTTAGACAAAGAGATTGAGATAGGAGGCTGGGTGCGAAGCAATCGAGGTTCCAAGGCCTTCGGCTTTCTTGTGGTAAATGACGGCACATGCTTTCAGACTTTACAGGTGGTATACCACGACCATATGGAGAATTTTCAGGAGATTTCCAAGGTAAATGTGGGTGCGGCTGTGTTGGTAAAGGGGACTTTGGTGGCGACCCCGGAGGCCAAGCAGCCCTTTGAGATCCAGGCTACAGCCGTAAGCGTGGAAGGAGCCAGTGCCCCGGATTACCCATTGCAAAAGAAACGTCATGGGTTTGAGTATTTGCGGACTGTGACGCATCTGCGGCCCAGGACCAATACCTTTCAGGCTGTTTTTCGCGTGCGCTCTCTGGTTGCCTACGCTATTCACAGATTTTTCCAGGAGCAGGGCTTTGTCTATGTGCACACGCCCATTATCACTGGCAGTGACTGTGAGGGCGCTGGAGAAATGTTCCAGGTGACCACTCTGAATCTGAACGAGCTTCCCAGAACAGAAGAGGGAGGAGTGGATTACGCCCAGGATTTCTTTAATAAGGAAACAAATCTCACGGTGAGCGGACAGCTGAACTGCGAAACCTTTGCTATGGCATTCCGCAATGTGTATACCTTTGGTCCCACCTTCCGGGCGGAGAATTCCAATACCACCCGTCATGCGGCGGAGTTCTGGATGATCGAGCCGGAGATGGCTTTTGCGGATTTGGAGGATAATATGGCACTGGCAGAGGCCATGCTGAAATATGTGATTCAATATGTGCTGGAAAACGCTCCGGAGGAAATGAACTTTTTCAATCAGTTTGTGGATAAGGGGCTATTGGAGCGGCTCAATGGCGTGCTCAATGCCCAGTTTGGTCATGTGACCTACACGGAGGCCATAGAGATTCTTGAGAAGAACAATGATAACTTTGACTATAAGGTAAGCTGGGGCTGCGATCTCCAGACGGAACATGAGCGCTATCTCACAGAGGAGGTGTTTCAGCGTCCGGTATTTGTGACAGACTATCCAAAGGAGATTAAGGCCTTCTATATGAAGCTTAATGAAGATGGAAAGACAGTGGCGGCTATGGACTGTCTGGTGCCTGGCATTGGAGAAATCATTGGGGGTAGCCAGAGAGAGGATAGCTATGACAAGCTTCTGGACCGTATGAAGGAGCTGGGGCTGAAGGAGGAGGACTACGGCTTCTATCTGGATTTGCGGAAATACGGTTCCACCCGTCATTCCGGCTTTGGCCTGGGCTTTGAGCGGTGCGTCATGTATCTGACAGGCATGGCCAATATCCGGGACGTGGTGCCCTTCCCCCGGACAGTGAACAACTGCGAGCTATAAGAGGCTGATAAAAGGTCTGGGAATCCATGTGAAAAAAGACGAGATGAGGCAGTGCGCTTTTGGCGTGGGGCCTGGTTTCGTCTTTTTTCCCACTGAGGGTCCAAAGGCTTTTGTATTTGGGGACCTTTGGGAAATTGAGGGGAGAGAATACAAGTGCAGCAAAGGGAATTGCTCCCACAGCAAAGGGAGCCATCCGTACAGGGGGAACAGGCCCTGGAGATTCTGGAATGGATGAAAATGTGGCTCTATGAGAAAAATCCCAGTCTAATCTGGGCCCTTGGAATCTTACAGCCAAATCTGGAGGGGGAGGCGGAGACAATGGGCACAGACGGATTTTTTCTCTATGTAAATCCCACCTGGCTTGGAGAGGCATTTCTTTTGGATGGGGAGGCGCTCTGCGGGTTGCTTTTGCATGTACTGTGTCATGGTATGTTGTATCACCCTTTTCAATATCGGGAGCAGGTGCGGCGGGGCGTGGTCTTTTTGAGGGAAGGGAAAGCCCAGGACGTTTTGCAGTGTGGGGAGATGGAGGAGGAGTCGATCTGGCAGCAGTGGGATCAGGAGGCCTGGGCGCTGACAGAGGAATTGCTGGGAAGAGCAAAAGATAGGAATCCTTTCGTTGGCATGGACGATCATCATTTATGGGGTGGGTGTGGGACGAAGGCTTCCGGGCATACCCGCCTGTGGGGAGCAGACGGCCCGGGAGAGGGGACAGTAGGTGAGGGATGTCAGACGTTTTCCCAGAGAGGGATGTGGGAATTGGTTCAGAGCCGCAGGCAAGGGCAGTCTCAGCGCCAGAATCAGGAGCAAAAGCAACGACAGCGATGGGAACAGGCCGGGAAGGCGGCACAGAGGCAGCAGGAGGGGACGGGAAGAAGAGCAGGCAGCCGTCACATGTCTGTCACCCAAAGCCTGACCCTTACTTCCGAGAAAAGATATGATTACCGCAGCTTTTTAAAGGGCTTTTCCCGCCTTCGGGAGGAAGGCAGCCTGGATATGGAGCAATTTGATTATGGCTTTTATTTTTGGGGACTGAGGCAGTATGGAAAGGTACCCCTTATAGAACCATTGGAGTATCGGGAGACAAAGAAAATCGAAGAGCTTGTCATAGTCATTGACACCTCTGGTTCCTGTAGCCGGGAGCTGGTGCAGATGTTTTTGGAGGAGACCCGGAATATTTTGCGGGAGGAGGAGCTGTTTTTTCGTAGATTCCTGTTACACATCATACAATGTGACAACCAGATCCAGCGGGATGACCGGATCACCAGTCAGGAGGAGCCGGAGGTTTATCTGGAGAATCTTCAGGTTACAGGCGGTGGTGGAACAGACTTTCGGCCAGCCTTTGCAAGGATTGAGGAGCTGCGAAGCCAAGAGCTCCATCGCATAAAGGGAGTCTTGTATTTTACAGATGGCTATGGGATCTATCCGGAAAAAATGCCGGATTATAGGGTGGCCTTTGTATTTTTCAAACATCGGTACGACGCTATTGACGTGCCGGATTGGGCGGAGATGCTGGTGCTGGATGCCCAGAGACCAAAAGGAGCGGCGTATGAATATTAGGGAGGCAAAAGAAGAACTGAAGCGGACCATTCTGGCATACACAGCCAGGACAGAAAACGGAACCTACCGGATTCCCACGGTGAGGCAGCGGCCAGTGTTGCTGATGGGGCCGCCGGGAATTGGGAAAACGGCAGTGATGGAGCAGGTGGCCAGGGAATGCGGCCTGGGACTGGTAGCCTACACAATGACCCATCATACCCGCCAGAGCGCCATGGGTCTGCCCACCATGGAAAAAAAGACCTTTGGCGGCCGGGAATATGTGGTGACAGATTATACCATGAGTGAGATCTTGGCATCGGTCTATGAACAGATGGAGCAGACGGGAAAGAAAGAAGGCATATTGTTTCTGGATGAGATCAACTGTGTGTCGGAAACGCTGATGCCGGCTCTTCTGCAATTTCTCCAGTATAAAACCTTTGGAAATCACAAGCTTCCCGAAGGATGGATTGTGATGGCTGCGGGAAACCCGGTCCGCTATAATCAGTCTGTGCGGGAATTGGATACAGCCACCATAGACCGGGTGAAATGGATGGAGATTGCGCCGGATCTGTCAGTATGGCAGAGCTATGCGGCAAATGAAGGGATACACCCGGCCATCTGCTCCTTTTTAAACTGGAAGCCGGAGAGCTTTTATGGGGTGCAGGCAGAGCTGGGAGGCCGCGGCTTTGTAACAGCTCGGGGGTGGGAGGATTTGTCCCGCATACTTTTGACCTTGGAGGAGCTGGGACTTGCTGTGACGGAGGAATTGCCGGGACAGTATCTTCACCACAGAGAGATCGCCGGGGAATTCTGGATATACTACCGATTGTACCAGGCCTGCCAGGAGCGTCCCTACGAGAAAATGGCCGGGGCGCCTTATGACGAAAGGCTTTGCATGCTGCAAATGCTGTTGCAGGGAGTTTATAGACGGGCGGAGGAGTGGCAACAGGCGGGGGAGCTATTCCAGAGCCTGGAATATTTTTTCCAGGGCTGTAAAAGGCAGGACGAGACAAGGAAGAAAACTTCCGCCCCCGATCCGTTTGTCTTTCTGGAGCTATGTGGGGAGCAGCTGGAAAATCGGCGAAGGGGCATTCAGGTAAAAAAAGAGTGCGGCCTTTTATCCTCCAAGGAAGAGGAGCGGGAGGCTTTGCTTGAGCGGGAGGTGCAAAGACAGCTGGGCGTGTGGCGGCTTGAGGCATCCAAGGAAAAGGAGGGGAGAGCAGCCAGGAGCATTGAGGAAGGATACCCGCTGGTGCTTCAGGAGTGGATGCAGCGCCAGGAGCAGCAGGAAGAAAAGCTGGAGGCCCTTCTTTTGGAGTATGCAGATTTTATGGAGCAGTCTTTTGGGGGACGCCAGGAGCAATATCTCTTTAGCCTTGGTTTGATGGAGCACCAGGGGGCGGCCACCTTTCTGAAAAAGCGATTGCCCGATCTCTACACTTCTTTCGATCAGGGGAGGGATCTGAACCTGGAAAAAGACAGATTACAGGAATGTCTGCAAAAATAGAAGACTGGCAGGAGGAAAGAAACTTCCCCCCGGGTGGGTTGTTTTCTCTTTTTCCCTATGTTATACTAGAGCACAAGAGCAAGCCGGTGGTATCCCGGCGGCCAGCAGTCTTTGATCGGCGGGAGAAGACAAGCTTTGGCAGCCAATGGATTTGGGCTTACTTACAGGAATAAATAACCGGGTTCCGGTAGAAACAGAGGTGTTTTATGAGGGAACATCCCCATACCCATATTGCGGAGGACGGCACGGTCTATGAGCATGTACATGCCCATACCCATGCCCACACCCATCAGAATACAAAGGCAGTGTTAAACCGTCTGTCCAGAGCCATTGGCCATATGGAGTCTATCCGGCGCATGGTGGAGGACGGAAGAGATTGTAGCGAAGTGCTAGTACAGCTGTCTGCGGTAAAAGCGGCCATTAACAATACGGCCAAGGTGATTCTAAAGGATCACATCGAGCATTGTCTGGTGGATGCGGTGGAATCCGGGGACCATGAGGCCCTGGAGGAGCTGACGGATGCCATTGACAGATTTCTGAAATAGGCTTTCGAACATTTTTGCGACTCCCTCATATACTGGTAGAGAATACGAGGATATGAGGGAGCTTTTTATGGGGATTTACAGGATGCGGGCCATGGAGATAGAAGCGGAAGAAATGGGCCGCTTGCAGATACGGGTTACCACGGCCTCTGGAGCCAGGCCTATTGTCGGCGCTAAGGTGGCAATTTACTATACCGGGGAACCGGAAAATGAACTGATGGAGGCCACAACAGATGAGTCCGGACAAACGGAGGAGTTGGAGCTTCATGCGCCGCCCCTGGAATACAGCGTCAACCCCAGTGAGCAGCAGCCCTACTCGGAGTATACCATCCAGGTGTCCGCGGAGGGGTATGAGCCGGTGGAGGTGGCTGGGGCGGAGATTTTACCGGAGGTGACGGCTGTACAGGAAATCCATATGCGAAAGCCGGAGCCAGGGGAAGAATTTCAGCGCTATGTGATTGGCCCTCATACGCTGTTTGGAGACTATCCCCCCAAGATTGCGGAGGCAGAGATCAAACCTACCGGTCAGTCCGGGGAAATCGTATTAAGCCGGGTGGTGGTCCCGGAGTACATCATTGTCCATGACGGCGTGCCCACGGACAGTACAGCGACCAATTATTGGGTGCGGTATAAGGACTACATTAAAAATGTGGCGTCCAGTGAGATCTACGCCACCTGGACAGACGCAGCGATTCGGGCGAATATTCTGGCCATTATGTCCTTTACCCTGAACCGGGTGTATACGGAATGGTATCGAAACAAAGGCTACGATTTTACCATCACCTCCTCCACCGCCTTTGACCACAAATGGATTAACGGAAGGAATATCTTCGAAAATATCTCCCGGATTGTAGATGAGATGTTTGGAAATTATCTTTCAAGGCCCAATGTAAAACAGCCCATTCTGACGCAATACTGCGATGGGCGTCGGGTGACCTGTCCCAACTGGATGAGTCAGTGGGGGAGTCAGAGCCTGGGAGAGCAGGGATATACGGCCGTGGATATCCTGCGCTATTATTATGGAGACAGCATCTATATCAACACGGCGGAGCAGATTTCCGGGGTGCCTTATTCCTGGCCAGGGGCAGATTTGACGGTGGGAGCCTCCGGGCAGAAGGTATTGCAGCTACAGGAGCAGTTAAATGCCATTGCCCAGAATTATCCGGCCATCCCCCGGATTGCGGAGGACGGCATCTTTGGGCCGGCTACAAAGGCGGCAGTGAGCACCTTTCAGTCTATCTTTGGACTGCCAGCCAATGGGGTGGTGGATTATACCACCTGGTATAAGATATCGGAAATCTATGTGGCGGTGACGCGGATTGCGGAGTTAAACTAAAAAGTCTGCCAGCATATTTCTTGTAGTGACTTTTGCTGCCAGGTTTGTTATACTAACGCCAGGCGGAAAACGGAGAGAAAAGCCCCTTTGGGGGAGTGCAGAATATTTTGCAGGGCTTTCCTGATTTGAGAATCGGTGAAGGCCCTTTGTTTAAAAGAAACTGGGACAAGAAGGCAGGCCTTATTCCAGAGGTCCTGGTATACTTCTAAGAACAATAAGAAGAGAACCAGGAAAAAATCGCAGAAAAGAAAAAAGTCAGAGAAAAGAACAGGAGGGACCTCCATGCGTTTTCGACCATGTATTGATATTCACAATGGAAGAGTAAAGCAGATCGTAGGCGGGAGCCTGCGGGATGAACAGGACCAGGCAGCGGAGAATTTTGTGTCAGAGCAGACAGCGGATTTCTACGCCAGGCTTTATAAGAGGGACAGTCTTTGCGGGGGCCATATTATCCTGCTGAATCCTCCTTCTTCGGAATATTATGCCAGGACGCGGCAGCAGGCACTTTTGGCCCTTGCAGCCTATCCCGGGGGACTACAGGTAGGGGGAGGCATTACGCCGGAGAATGCGGTGGAATATCTGGAGGCGGGAGCCAGCCATGTGATTGTAACCTCCTATGTGTTTCGGGATGGACAGGTGCAGATGGAGCGCTTGGAGCGCTTAAAGGCAGCTGTGGGAAAAGAGCATTTGGTGTTGGATTTAAGCTGTCGAAAGCGAGATGGTGTCTATTATATTGTCACAGACCGCTGGCAGAAATTTACCCAGGTGGAGCTCACCAGTCAGGTGTTGGACCAGCTGGCGGACAGCTGTGATGAGTTTCTGATCCACGCGGTGGATGTGGAGGGAAAGGCCTCAGGCATAGAGACAGAAGTGGCAAGGCTTTTGGGCTCCTGGGGAAAAATTCCCGTCACTTATGCGGGAGGCGTGGGAAGTATGGAGGATGTACGTGTTCTGGAGGAGCTTGGCCAGGGACGGCTGGATGTGACCATTGGGAGTGCATTAGATTTGTTTGGTGGTTGTATCAAATATGAAGATATGGTATACTATGGCAAAGAAAGGAGTTGATTGTATGCGTTATATTATCAGCGGAAAAAACATTGATGTGACAGAGGGCTTACGAGCAGCCATTACGGACAAGCTGGGCAAGCTGGAGCGCTATTTTACGCCGGATACGGAGGTCCAGGTGACCTTAAGTGTGGAAAAAGAGCGGCAGAAAATTGAGGTTACCATTCCTGTCAAAGGAAATATTATCCGTTCGGAGCAGGTCAGCAGTGATATGTATGTTTCCATTGATCTGGTAGAGGAAGTTATTGAGCGGCAGCTTCGCAAATATAAGACAAAACTGGTGGACAGGCAGCAAGAGGGCGGCAATTTCCGGCCGGAATTTATGGAGAAAGAAGCAGAGGACGAAGAGGTCAAGATTATTCGTACCAAGCAATTCGATATGAAGCCCATGTATCCAGAGGATGCCTGCGTGCAGATGGAGCTTTTGGGACACAGCTTTTATGTGTTTATGAATGCGGAGACCGAGCAGGTCAATGTGGTGTACAAGCGCAAGGGAAGCACCTATGGCTTGATTGAGCCGGAGCTGTAGGATTTTGGGTAGAATAAGAAAATAAAGGGAATTATAACCTCTGTGTAGGCACAAGGCGGTCTGCACAGAGGTTTTTTTAGAAAAATTTTTCCCCAAGGCTTGACCTTCCTCCTTATGGAAGGTATAGAATGATAAATATTTGACAAGGAGGTGCTTTTTATGCTGACCATATCACATTATACCAAAACCTATCCGGGAGGAAAGACTGCGGTGGAGGACTTGAGCCTTCATGTGGCACCAGGAGAAATCTGTGGGTTTATCGGACATAACGGTGCGGGCAAGACTACGACTCTTAGGGCTGTGGCAGGGGTGCTGAGCTTTACGCAGGGAACCATTTGCATCGGAGGTCATGACATGCAAAAGGAGCCGGTGGCAGCCAAAGCCATCACAGCCTTTCTGCCAGACAATCCGGATCTGTATGAATTTCTTCGGGGCATAGAGTATTTGAATCTGATAGCAGATCTCTACGGGATTTCGGCCAGGGACAGAGAGAAGCGAATTGGCCTATATGGGGATGCTTTTGGGCTTACGGGAGAGCTGGGAAGTGCCATTGGCAGCTATTCTCACGGTATGAAGCAGAAGCTGGCTCTGATATCCGCGTTGATTCGAAAGCCAAAACTATTGATATTGGATGAACCCTTTGTGGGTCTGGACCCAGCGGCATCCCATCTGTTAAAGGGATATTTGAAGGAGCTGTGTGATGAGGGAGGAGCCGTGTTTTTCTCTACCCATGTGCTGGAGGTGGCGGAGAAATTGTGTCATACCATCGCAATTATCCGGCAGGGACATCTAGTTTGTCAGGGACCTACCCAGGAGGTGGTGGGGAACTCCAGCCTGGAGGATGTGTTCCTGGGATTGGCAGAAGGGAGGGACGCGTAGTGAAAAAATTTCTGGCTCTTTTTCGAGTACAGCTGCGGGCCGCTCTGGCAGGGATTCGGGTGGGTGGCAGCCGGAAACGGATGGCCTCCAGCTGGGTCACGTTGCTGCTGGTGGCCGGGATGGGGCTTTATCTATCTAGTGTTTACAGCTTTGTGCTGGCCAGGCAGCTGGCCCAGGCCGGGGCGGTGGACCTATTGTTATTGCTGATGTCTGGAGCGGCTTCTGGGGTGGGGATGATATTTACCGCTTTTGCTGCCCAGGGAATGGTGTTTTCCGGACGGGATGCGGATTTTTTGTTGTCCATGCCGGTTCCACCTGTAACCGTACTCCTGGCGAAGCTGACGGCATTGTATGGGGAGAACCTTCTTTTCTGTATCTTTTTTATGGTGCCTGTGGGAATCGCCCGGCTGTGGTATGAGGGCGGAGGGGCACTCTTTGTTCTCCGGCTGGTGGTGGGAACTTTGTTTTTGACATTACTGCCCACCGTGCTGGCGCTGATAGTGGGTTTTTTGCTCAGCTGGTTAGGGAGCCGTCTGGGAAATGGGAAGGGCCTTGGTCTCTTGCTGTATGGCTTGCTGTTTGCCGGAATATTTGTGTTGGGAATACAAGTGAATCGGGGGATTTCTGCTCTGGCAGCTGGAGCCTTAAGCGGGCAAGAGCTGGGCTCTTCTGGCTGGGTGCTGCCTTTTCGGCTGTTTCAGGTGGGGGTGTGCGGAAATTGGGGGCAGCTGGGGCTTTTTTGCTTTTTGATGCTGGCTCTTTTGGCAGTGGTAGCAGGGATTCTGGCCGGAAGCTATCAAAAGATACTTACGGGACTTGAGACCCACAAAAAACAACCGGTATACCGGCTTGCCCGGTTAAATCGGGTAAGCCAGAGCCGGGCTCTGTTGAAAAAAGAGGCGTCCCGGTACTTTGGCACCCCTATTTATCTTTTTAACACGGGCCTTGGCCTCATAGGCTTGGTTGCAATGGGGGTTGGGGCAGTGATTCTCAAGGACAGAGTGGAGGAATATCTTGCCCAGCTAGGACTTCCTCTTCCCCTGGTACTTCTGGCGGCGGCAATCATAGGACTTTTCCTGTCCACTGTCGTTATAACCGGTTCCTCCATCAGCCTGGAGGGAAAAAATTTGTGGATTCTGAAAGAAGCACCCGTTTCGATGAAGGAAGTTCTCAAGGTAAAGGCTGGGTTTCAGCTGCTTCTAGTGGGTCCCTGCCTTTTGGTGGGTGTGGTTGGCTTGGTGTTGGGGCTTAATATTTCCTGGGTGGATGGTCTGGCGCTGTTTCTTCTGGGAATGACCTTTGGATGGTTTACAGCTCTGCTGGGACTTGTGGTGAATCTGCAATTTCCCAAGTTGGATGCGATCAGCGATATGGTGGTGGTAAAACAGTCCGCAGCAGCGATGATCTCCACGTTTGGTGGCATGGGAAGCGTGGCTTTGTGTGGGCTGTTGGTTTGGAAGCTACGTGGATGGACAGGTGAACTTGTAGCAATGAGTCTGTGCGCGGCTATACTCCTGGTTTGTTGCCTTTGCCTGCATAGGTGGCTTGACACAAAGGGAGCCCGGCGGCTTTTGGAGCTATAGAGAGGCATGTTTCTTTTTGCCTGCATATTGAGAGGAAGGGCAGCTGTCGGTCCAGAAGCTCACTCCCCAGTATTCCGTGGCCATTAACCCCAGAGATGTGATGTACGCCCGGAACCACCTGGCGCGTCATGATTTGGGCTACCTGGGCGGCTACAGCTCCTGGGAGTTGATCTCCCGCCTCCAGCTGTATGGACCGGTAACCATGCAGGTCCCTGCCTCCCTTTACCAGCTGACCAAGGGAACCATCTATGTCAGCGAAGAAATGCCCATCCCATAGCCCCTGTGGACTTGACGGCCTTTTAAAATAGATGTAAAATTGCTTTATACCTTTACTGCCCCGTTTTAATTTTGGCGGGGCAGTGTTTTTCATATTTAAAAACAAATGCGGAGAGAGGGACGAAGCGGAACTAAAAAAACAGCGGAGTCCCTATCTGAACCCGGAAGGAATTACAGACACGAAAAGTGGTCGTAATTCCTTCCAGAGTGAGGGTACAGAGAG
>JAAWAC010000031.1 GCA_022791975.1 Lachnospiraceae bacterium
GTACTAAAAAAACAGCGGAAGCCCGGAAAGTGACCGGAAGGATTTGAGTACGCGGAAGCGTAGGAAAATACTTCCAGAGCAGGGGAACAGGGAGGGCTGTAGCGGTACTTAAAATAGGAGAAATCTAATTATGGCTTATATTTTAGGCATTGATGCGGGCACTACGTCCCTGAAGGCGGCAGTTTTTTGCATGGACGGTTCTCTGGTGGCCTCGGGGGTGGAGGACTATGTGCTTCTCACCCCATCGCCCAACCAGGTGGAGCTTCCAGCGGAGAGCTATTGGGAGCATTTGTGCACACTGATCAGGAATCTGATGAAAAAATCTGGTGTTAAGCCGGAGGAGATCCTGTCTTTGGCCATCAGCAGCCAAGGGGAAACACTGATCTGTCTGGATGAGAAGGGGGAAGCTCTGCGGCCGGCTATTGTGTGGCTGGATAACCGCTCCGGGGAGGAAGCGGCGGAGATCGAAAAGGAATTCGGACTCCAGGAAATATATGAGCGGACCGGTCAGCCGGAATGCGTGGCCACCTGGCCGGCCACCAAGATAGCCTGGCTTCGCCGGCATGAGCCGGAAATCTATGAAAAGACGGCAAAATTCCTGCTGTTGGAGGACTATCTTCTCTATCGGCTCACAGGAAAATTTGCCTGTGAGGAGAATTTGCTGGCATCCTCCCTTCTCTATGATATCAATGGGCGCTGCTGGTGGAAGGAGATGCTTCAATATCTGGGAATCGATGAGAATCGACTGGCAAAGGTGCTTCCCTGTGGGACGCCTGTGGGGAAGGTGACAGAAGCAGCAGCCAGAGAAACGGGTCTGTCAGTACAGATACTGGCGGCTACGGGGGCTTTGGACCAGACCTGTGGCATTGTAGGCGTGGGCCGGATTAAGCCGGGCGAGGTGACGGAGACCACTGGCTCCTGTCTGGCTGTGTGCGCCAATGTGGGACAGTTTGTACCCTGGAGTAAGGAGCGCCGGATCACCTGTCAGAACCATGCAGTGCCGGGACGTTATGTGGTACTTCTCTGGTCCCAGACAGCCGGGATGGTTTTAAAGTGGTATGTCAATCAATTCTATCAGAAGGAGAAAGCAGAAGGGGCTGATGGATTTGCCCTGGCTGATGAGGAGGCGGCGACGGTACCTGCTGGGTGCGATGGCCTGGTGATGCTTCCCCATCTCTCAGGAGCCAGCAACCCGGAATATAATTCTCTGGCAAAGGGTGTATTTTACGGAGTGACCTTAAAGCATGGACGGCCCCATTTTTCCCGGGCAATTTTAGAGTCCGTGGCCTTTATGCTCCGGCGGAATCTGGAACAGGTAGAGGGCCTGGGCCAGCCGGTGGATGTGGTGTATTCCATGGGAGGAGGCTCCAAGAGCCCTATCTGGAATTCCATCAAGGCGGATGTGACGGGAAAGCCGGTGGAGACCTTAAAAACCAGGGAGAGCGCCTGCCTGGGAGCTGCTGTCTTGGGAGCTGTGGCCGCAGGCCTTTATGGAGATGTGGACAGCGCTGTGGAGGGACTGGTTCGTTCGGGAGAGCGCTTTGAACCCCATCCGGAGAATCGGGCGGTTTATGACAGGAATTTTGAGAATTATCTGGATCTGTATGATGCATTGGAGCCCTTGTTCTCCAAGTATCCCAGCCAGGCGTAAGTGAAATTTTGGTGAATAGCAAAGAGATAGTGAGAACCGGTATGGGGACGGAATGTAAATACCGGTGTGGAATGAATCGCAGAGAGTTTTAAAATGTAAGCTTGGAAAGGAGCGTTTAGGAAGATGAAGCAGTTAAATATTGGATGGTCTACCATGGATATTACACCGGATCGGCCCTTTTTTGTGGCAGGGCAGCTGTACACCCGCATTAGCAGCTATGTACATGACCCGTTGACAGCCACAGCGCTGGTGCTGGAAAATGGGGAGGAGCAGATGACCTTTGTCTCCCTGGACATGGTGAGTGCGCCTATCTATGTGGTAGAGCGGGTGTGGGAGCTTTTGAAGAACGTAGCAGAGATCGATGAGAAGCGGGTGGACTTCCATGCCATTCATACCCACAATTCCTGTACCTTCGGACCGGTGGGAAATGAGACCCTTATCAAATATTTTGGAGAGGACCGGGTACTGCCCATTGACATGCCGGAAGATATTCTCTACGGGGACGAGGCTACGGAGTGGATTGCCCAGAGGTTGTACCAGTTGATTCTGGATGCCTGGGACAACAGAAAGCCTGGTGGCATTAGCTATGCGGAGGATTATGCAGCGGTGGGCTTTAACCGGAGACCGATCTTTAAAAAGGAGGATGGTACCGAGGAGTCCAAGATGTATGGAGACTGCTCTCTGGACAGCTTTGTGCGGTTTGAGGGACCGGTGGATCACACGGCGGATGTGCTGTATACCTGGGATTTGGATCGGAACCTGACCGGTGTGGCGGTGGATATTCCCTGTCCCTCTCAGGTCATGGAGCTTCACTGCTTTGTATCGGCAGATTACTGGGCGCCCACCAGAGCCCGCATTCGGGAGGAGCTGGGAAATATTTATGTGCTGCCCATGTGCGGAGCAGGGGGGGATCAGAATCCTCTGGATTTGACCCGGATCAGCAAGAACAATAAAAAGGAATTGATTTTGTGGAATGCGCAGGCCACAGAGGTATTCCGGAACTTTGATTTGGCCCAGGAGTGTGATATGATTGGCTCCCGAATCACTGACGCGGTGGTGCGCTGCTATCCCAAGGCCAGGGACAGCATCCAGAAGGCCCCTGTATTCCACAGCAAGGCCGTGGAACTGGAGCTTCCCATTCGGAAGGTGGATAAAGAGGAGTATGAGGAGGCAGCAGCCTTCTTAGCAGAAGAAAAAGAAAAATTTTCCAAAGAAAAGCCTATGACTACCCACGATCAGCTTCGGATGTTTGAGCCCATGGGTGTGGCAGAGCGCTGGGAGGAGCAGCAGAATACAGATACCTGTACCTTCCGCATGTATGTGGTACGGATAGGCCGGGCGGCCATTATCACCAATCCCTTTGAGCTCTTTGTGGACTATGGGGTGCGGGTACGGGCCAGATGCAAGGCTGACCAGGTATTCCACATTCAGCTGGCCAACGGAAGTTTAGGATACTTGCCTACCAGGGCGGCTGTAGCCGGAGGGTCCTACAGCAGTAAGCCTGCCTCCACCACGGTGGGGCCAGAGGGTGGTGATATTCTGGCGGAGAAGATGATTGCGGAAATCGATGCCATGTGGAAGTAAGCGGTAGTGAAGAAAACAGAACCTTTTTATTGACAGCGTAGACAAAGCAGGGGGCGGGCTTCAAAATTTGAGGATTCACAATATATGGTTAAAATCTCAAAAGTATTTGTACCATATAGAAAATAAATCCGAAATTTTGCAGCTGCCCCCTGCTTATATTTAGGTGGTTGCTTATACTAGGTGGTTCCCCGGACAATAAGCAGGGGTTTTAATGCAATCTGCTGGGGGGCAGATTCGTCGTGGTTAATGCGGTTTAACAGAACCCGGCCAGAGATGGAGATAATGTCCTCACAGGGATTCTGAATGGTGGTAATGCCTTTGTGAATGTATTGGGAGACGGCCAGATCGTCAAAGCCCAGGACTGCCATGTTTTTGGGAATTTTAAGGCCGGCGTCTGTCAGGGCCTTGATAGCTCCAATGGCCATCTGGTCATAGCTGGCAAAGATAGCGTCGGGCTGTTGGGGGCGTGCCAAAAGTTGCCGGATGCAGTCATATCCCCCGGCTTCCGCACGGACATTGCTGATGGCGATGAAATCCTCCCGGACAGCCATACCTGATTTTTTCATGGCCTCCCGAAACAAGGAGAGGCGGCCCAGGGTGGCATGTTCGCCGATAAAGCCAATATCCCGGTAACCCCGCTGGATCAGGTGATGAATTCCCATGGTGATGCCCCGGAGCTCGTCCAGATAGATGCCGTCATAATCCAGGTTGGGAATATAATCGGCTGTGATAAACATCACAGGCTGCTGGACATATTCTATGGCGCTTACAATTTCTGGGGATATTTCCTCCGAGTCATCCATGACTACCAGAAGGCCATCCACACCTGCCTGTGCAAAATCGTGGAAATGGCGGATCAGGGCAGAGGAGTCAAATTCCGTGATGCGCAAGCTTACAGAATAATTCTGTCTGGCAAAGTTCTGATTGGCCAGATGAACGATTCTTGCATAATATCCGGACATAACCTCGGGAACAATCAGTCCAATGCGACCCCACTCCGGACCATAGACGGAGGCCTTGGAACGGTGCTTGGTATATCCCTCCCGAGTGGCAATTTGCTGTATTTTTTCTTTCATTTCCAGGCTGATACGCGGGTCATTTTTCAATGCCCGGGAAACTGTGGAGATGCTTGTTTCCGCCAACTTGGCGATGTCTGCCAGTGTAACCATAGGTGCTCCCTTCTAAGCTGTCACATCTTTGTGATACATCAAATAATTTGTCGCGTCTGTAAGGCGTTACTGCATTTTATACTACCACGTTTTGAGAAAAATGTCACGGGATATTTGAAAAAATTGCATAAATTTTGCAAGACTTTGCATTATAACCGGTATTTAAAAATCCTTGAGAGTTGTATATAATAAGGACAAGGAAAAATGTTCTTTGATGATATAAGGAAGAAAAAGGGGAGAGCACATGAAAGAAAATGAGAGAACCAGACGAAAGCCGCTTCCCCATGTGGGAATGCGTATGATAAAGACAGCCGTGGCAGTTTTTCTCTGTCTGGTGGTTTATATGCTGCGAAGACACAGGGGCATGCCCATTCACGCCACCATTGCGGCTGTAATCTGCATGCAGCCCTATATGGAGGGAAGCCGGACCTTTGCGGTGAATCGGATTATCGCCACGGTTATTGGAGCAGTCTATGGATTGGGAGCTCTTCTGATCACGGAGCGAATACCGAAATCCGGGGAGCTGTTTGAATATCTGCTGATTGCCATGGGCGTGATCCTGGTCCTCCACACCACCGTCTGGATTGACAAGGCTGCTGCTGCCTCCCTGGCCAGCGCCGTGTTTTTGATCATAACAGTCAGCTATGCCTCTACAGGAGATCCCTTTGAACAGGTGTATCACCGGGTAATCGATACCCTTATAGGTATCGGGGCGGCTGTTTTTGTAAATGGTTTTCATCTGCCCAAGGAATATCACCGGGAGAAGCTGTTTCTTGTAAGGCTGGAAAATCTTATTCCCGACGAGAGCAGCGAGATTCCAGCCAGCATTCAGATTGGCATGAACCGGCTTATAGAGGATGGGGCCAAGGTGGCTGTGGTTACCTGGCGTACCCCGGCCTTTTTGGTGGAAAAGTTAAAAGATATGAAGATTCAGCTGCCCATGGTGGTTATGGATGGGGCTGCGCTCTACGATATTCAGGAGAACCGCTATATTGAAAAGGTGGCGATCCCCAGGGAGCAGGCGCAGCTTCTCATCGATTCCCTGCGTAGGCGGGGGCAGAATTATATTGTGACCACCATAGTGGAGGACTCTCTGTTCCTGTATTATGAACGGTTTGACAATCCCATGGAAGAGAAAAACTATGAGAAGATGCACAAATCTCCCTATCGAAATTATGTGCAGGGAGATTATCACAGGGAGGACGCCATTGTCTATGTGCGGGTGATGGAAACCTGTGAGAAGGTGGAAAGACTGGAAAAGGAGCTTTCCAAAGAGCCGTTTATAAGGAATTTCCGCATGGAAAAAAGGGAACTTCCCGAGTATGAGGGATATACCATGCTATATTTTTATGATATCCGGGCCAGCCGGGCGGGGATGGAGGAGAAGCTGCGCCGGTATGTGAAGGCAAAAGAACTGGTGCATACAGGCACGGAGGAGGAGCTTTTGGAGCCTCAAAGCGAGGAGGCTAAGCCGGAGAATGTAATTCGCTGTATCCGAAGGCTCTATGAGCCGGTGCGATTTTGGAAAAAGAGAAGGCAAAAGGGGGAGAGCCATGTATCGGATACTGATCGTAGAGGATGATGTCACCATGGCAGGTGCCATGAAAAAGGAGCTGGAGGCCTGGGGAAATGAAGTGGAATGTGTTCAGGATTTTCAGGACGTGATTTCCGCCTTTGTGGCCTATGATCCCCATATGGTGTTGATGGATATTATGTTACCCTGCTATAACGGATATCACTGGTGTACAAAGATTCGGCAGATTTCCCATGTGCCGGTGGTTTTTATCTCCTCAGCCTCAGATAATATGAATATTGTTATGGCCATGAATATGGGAGGGGATGATTTTATACCCAAGCCGGTGGACTTAACGGTGATGATTGCCAAAATCCAGGCGGTTCTTCGCCGGACCTATGATTTGGCGGGAAAAATCCCGGTGCTGGAGCATAAGGGAGCAGTGCTGAATCTGGAGGATGCTTCCCTGGTCTATGAGGGACAGCGGGTGGAACTCACAAAAAATGAATTCCGCATTCTACAGACGCTTTTGGAGAATAAGGGGCGGGTGGTGAGCAGAGACACGCTGATGACCCGGCTGTGGCAGATGGATTCCTATGTGGAGGAAAATACTTTAACGGTAAATGTAACCCGGCTGCGGAAAAAGCTGGAGCAGGCTGGGTTAAAGGACTTTATCGCCACCCGGGTGGGCAGCGGGTATATCATTGCATAAGGAGTGGACGGACAGATGAACAGGGGAAGGAAGAGGGGGCTTTTTTGGATTTATTTACAGCAGTATTGGGGAACGATCCTGTTGTTTTTCTTGTTTGGGGGTATTTTTGCCCTTGTATTTTTCTTGTACAAGCTGGAGGCTGAGGCGGTATTTTATGCCATGGCCCTGTGCGGCCTGTTGGCTCTTCCCATGGTAACCGTGAATTTTTGCACATGGAGGAAAGCGCATGAGGAGCGCAGGCGGATTCTGAAACATAGCAATCTGGCTGAGGAGCTGCCCAGGCCTGGGACTCTTTTGGAGGCAGATTATCAGGACATGGTGAGAAGTCTTCAAGAATCCCTGGATGCCAGTCTTTTGGAGGGGCAAAGAAAGCGCCAGGAGAGCATGGATTATTATACCACCTGGGTGCATCAGATAAAGACGCCCATAGCAGCCATGCGGATGCTTTTACAGAGTGAGGACACCCGGGAGCACCGGGCTTTGGAGGCAGAGCTTTTTCGCATTGAGCAGTATGTGGAGCTGGTGCTTAGCTATATGCGCCTGGATGAAGAGGCCTCAGACTTTGTGTTTCGGGAGTATGAGCTGGATACCATTATCCGGAGGGCTATCCACAAATATGCGGCACAGTTTGTGGGAAAGCGCATTCGGCTTGTGTATGAGCCTGTTTCTGTAAAGGTGGTTACAGACGAAAAATGGTTGCAGCTTCTCATAGAGCAGCTTTTATCCAATGCTGTGAAGTATACCCAAAAGGGATCGGTGACCATTACAGTGACGCAGAAGCAAGTGCTGCGGATCCAGGATACAGGCATTGGCATAGCCCCGGAGGATATTCCCCGGATCTTTGAAAAGGGCTTTACCGGTTATAACGGGCGGACAGAGACAAGGTCCACAGGCCTGGGACTGTATCTTTGCAGGCGAACGGCTAAGAAGCTTTCCAATAAAATCTGGGCTGAGTCCTGTCTGGGGGAGGGAAGCAGCTTTTTTGTGGATCTCCACCGGGAGCAGTTAGAGGTGGAATAAATCTTCATCTTACAAAAATGTCACATGGAGGAGGGCAAATGTCATGGGAAACGATGTTGGGAAGAGGAGCTCTTTGCTATACTGAAAACACAAAAGCAAGAGACAAGGAGGTTTTCAACATGGCAATTTTGGAAATAAAAGGTTTGAAAAAGATTTATACCACACACTTCGGAGGAAATCAGGTGCAGGCCCTGACGGATGTATCCTTCTTGGTGGAGCGGGGAGAATATGTGGCGATTATGGGGGAATCCGGCTCCGGAAAAACCACCCTTCTCAATATTCTGGCGGCGCTGGATAAGCCTACCAGCGGGCAGGTGCTGCTGGAGGGCAAGAACCTGACAAAAATTCCGGAGAGACATTTGGCAGCATTCCGGAGGGGGAACCTGGGCTTTGTCTTTCAGGATTTTCATCTGCTGGATACGTTTACCCTGGAGGACAATATCTTTCTGCCCCTGGTTCTCGGGGGAATGGATTATAAGGAGATGTCCGGCCGCTTAAAGCCCATAGCGGAAAAGCTTAACATAAGCACTCTTCTGAAAAAATATCCCTACGAGGTGTCCGGGGGACAAAAGCAGCGGGCAGCCGTGGCCAGAGCTCTGATTACCAGGCCTAGGCTTGTGCTGGCTGACGAGCCTACCGGTGCCCTGGATTCCCGGGCCACAGACAGCCTTCTTCAAATGTTTGCACGGATCAATCAGGAAGGCCAGACGATTTTGATGGTGACCCATTCTGTGAAGGCGGCCAGTCATGCAGGCCGGGTGCTCTTTATCCGGGACGGTCAGGTATTTCATCAGCTGTACCGGGGGGAAGAGACCAATGAGCAGCTGTACCAGAGGATTTCCCATACCCTTACGCTGCTGGCGACAGGAGGTGAGCATCATGACTAGGGGACTTTACCGAAAGCTGGCGGCGGGGAACATCCGCAAAAATGGAAAGATTTATATTCCCTATGTGCTGACCTGTATCTTTACAGTGACCATGTATTATATGGTGCTCTCTCTTTCCAAAAATCCGGGGCTGGAAAAGATGCTGGGGGCGCAGACTCTAATGTATCTGTTGCAACTGGGCAGTCTGGTTATCGGAGGTTTTTCTCTGGTGTTTCTGTTTTATACCAACAGCTTTCTGATGAAGCGCAGAAAGGAGGAGCTGGGACTCTATTTTGTGTTGGGAATGGAGAAAAGGCATCTTTTCCGGGTGCTAGGCTGGGAGACGCTCTATGTGGGAGGAGTGAGCCTGGGTGTTGGGCTTGCCTTGGGAGTCGCCTTGGATAAGCTTATGTATCTTTGGATCGTCCGCATGCTGGGCGGAAAGGTTTCCCTGGGATTTTTCTTCTCCGGGCAGGTTGCAAAAACCACGGTTCAGCTGTTCAGCGGGATTTTTCTTCTGATCTATCTCCTGGGGATTTTTCAGCTGCAACGAGCGGGCGGACTGGAGCTTTTACAGTCCCGGCATCGGGGAGAGCGGGAACCCAAAAGCAAATGGCTTATGGCCCTTTTGGGGGTGATCTGTCTGGGAGGCGGATATTACCTGGCGCTTACCATGGAAAATCCTTTGGCATCCCTGGCACTGTTTTTCCCGACAGTGCTTCTGGTTCTTTTGGGAACCTATCTGCTGTTTACGGCGGGCAGCATTCTGCTGCTGAAAATGCTGCGGAGGAATCCAAAATTTTATTATCATCCCCGCCATTTTACTGGCGTATCTGGTATGCTGTACCGGATGAAGCGAAATGGCGTGGGACTGGCCAATATCTGCATTTTGTCCACAGCGGTTTTGATCATGATTTCCTCCACCAGCGCCATGATGTTGGGGATGGAGGGGATTCTCCAAAAACGGTATCCCCAGGACTTTATGTTTACCTTTAGCCGGGACGTGGGGGAACCTAAAGGGCAGTGGACGGAGGAGATTCGGAAGCTTTGTGTGGAAAGAGGGGTGCAGCCTGAGAAGGAAATCCAGTATGATTCTCTGGTATTTACCGCCCTGAAAGAGCAGGATACCTTCCGGGTGGAGCGGGAGACGGACATTCTGTCAAGTATTACCGTTTACAATCTGTTTTTTGTTACCCTGGAGGATTATAACCGGCTTATGGGAGAGGAGAGGGTTCTTGAGAAGGGAGAAATCCTGCTGTATTCCAACCGGGAGCGTTTTGACGAGCCAATTCTGCGGGTCTTTGACAGGGAGTACCGGGTGGCTGGACATCTGGAGCATTTTTTTGATGAGGGACAGTTATCCCCGGATATTGCCAGCACGCAATTTATTGTGCTGTGGGATTTTCAGGAGATGGAGGAGCTCTATCAACTTCAGAAGGCTGTTTATCAGGAGTATGCCAGCCACATCAGCTCCTATTATGGGTTTGATATCCAGGCTGGGGAGGAGGAGCAGGTGGCCCTCTGGAGGTCTGTGAGGGAGGAGCTGGATCAGAAAGGATTTCCCGGGAGTATGGAGACCCTTAGGGAGGAGAGACCTGACTTTCTGGGTGTTTACGGTGGCTTTTTCTTTATCGGCATTTTCTTGGGAGGCTTGTTCGGGGTAGCCATGGTCCTTATTATTTATTACAAGCAGGTTACGGAAGGGTACGAGGATCAGGAGCGCTTTGTGGTTATGCAGAAGGTTGGCATGAGCTGGGAGGAGGTGCGCAGATCCATCCATTCCCAGATACTGATGGTGTTTTTCCTGCCCGTTCTTGTGGCCGGACTTCACGTGGCCGTGGCATTTCCCCTGATTTCCAAGCTGCTTTTGCTGTTTAATCTGTCGGATATGGGCTTACAGGTAAGATGTACCCTGGTCACCTTTCTTATATTTGTAGGATTGTATGTAGGGGTCTACGGCCTGACGGCCCGGGCGTATTATCAGATTGTGCGCAGGCCATCGGTCAGCCGGGGGTAGATGAGAAGAAGAAAACAAAGGAATAAAGAAAAAATATGGACAGAAAGAGCGGCTACTTTCTCGGGAATAGAAAGCAACCGCTCTTTCCTAATATGGGTAGAATCGAATGATAGATAGTAATCTATTTATTATGTAAACGCTTTAAACACTTATATCATAGCACACATTCTAAAAAAATCAAGGAGTAAAATTTTGGGAACTGGATAAATTTTCCGCTGGAAACAGGAAAAAGTGTACAAAATGCATAAATGCAGTAAAAAATAACGAAACAGGGAGGGGATGACGATAAAAAATGCCCAATGCCAGGCATTGACGCAGGGCGGAACTTGGAAGTATAATTAAAAAATACCTGTCCACAGGTATAAACAAAGGATAAGTGAGGGAAAAGGCATGGCTCAGATGACGCCCATGATGCAGCAGTATGTGAAGACAAAGGAGGAATACAAAGATTGCATTCTCTTTTACCGGCTGGGGGATTTTTATGAAATGTTTTTTGAAGATGCCAAGCTGGTGTCCAAGGAGCTGGAGCTGACCCTGACCGGGAAGGACTGCGGCCTTGCGGAGCGGGCGCCCATGTGCGGTGTCCCCTATCACGCGGTGGAGGGGTATCTGAGCAAGCTGGTGGCCAAAGGCTACAAGGTGGCCATCTGTGAGCAGGTGGAGGACCCAAGGACGGCTAAAGGGTTGGTAAAGCGGGAGGTGATCCGGGTGGTGACGCCAGGGACCAACTTAAACCTCCAGACCCTGGACGAATCCCGGAACAATTATATTATGTGTATTGTCTGCTTGTCAGACCGCTATGGTCTGTCTGTGGCGGACGTGACCACAGGAGACTACTTTGTCACAGAGTTGGATAAGAGCCGCAGGCTTTTGGATGAGATCCAGCGGTTTTCCCCCTCGGAGATTATCTGCAATCATGCGTTTTATGTAAGCGGCGTGGATCTGGAGGATCTGCGGGGAAGGTTGGGCATTGCCGTCTATGATCTGGAAGACTGGTATTTTGACGATGAGCTGTGCCGGAAAACGTTGCTGACCCATTTTCAGGTGGGGGATTTGAAGGGACTTGGCATTGGAGAGATGAGTCTGGGCATGATTGGGGCCGGGGCTCTCCTAAAGTATCTCCAGGAGACGCAAAAAAATGATCTGTCCCATCTGACTCATATTACGCCTTATTTCTATGGAAAATATATGTTGCTGGACGGCTCCACAAGACGAAATCTAGAGCTTACGGAAACCCTTCGGGAAAAACAGAAGAAGGGCTCTCTTTTATGGGTGCTGGACAAGACTCGGACGGCCATGGGAGCCAGGGCTCTTCGGGGAATGGTGGAGCAGCCCCTTATCCATCGGGAGGAGATTGAGAAGCGCCACGAGGCCATTGAGGAGCTGAATGGCCAGATGATTACCCGGGAGGAGCTGCGGGAATACTTAAGTTCCATCTACGATCTGGAGCGCCTGATTAGCCGGGTGAGCTACCAGACGGCGAATCCCCGGGATTTGCTGGCCTTTAAAACCTCTCTTTCCATGCTCCCACCCATAAAAACTCTGCTAAAGGGCTTTGAAAGTCCAAAGCTAAGAGAGCTCCGTGAGGAGCTGGACTCCTTGGAAGATTTGTACCAGTGGATTGAGGAGGCTATCTGTGAGGAGCCGCCCATTTCCCTGCGAGACGGAGAGATTATCCGGGATGGGTATCACAAGGATGTGGATCAATATCGCCGTGCCAAGACGGAGGGGAAAAACTGGTTAGCCCAGCTGGAGGTGCGGGAGCGGGAGCGAACCGGCATCAAAAACCTGAGAGTAAAATTCAACAAGGTTTTTGGGTATTATCTGGAGGTGACCAATTCCTATAAAAATCTGGTACCTGAGGATTATATGCGAAAACAGACCCTGGTAAATGCGGAGAGGTACATTACTCCACAGTTAAAGGAGTTGGAGGACACCATTCTGGGAGCGGAGGACAGGCTGAATACCCTGGAGTACGAGCTGTTCTGCCAACTGCGGGATAAGCTTGCCTCCCAGGTGCTGCGGATTCAGAAAACCGCCAAGGCGGTGGCCTGGCTGGATGTATTTGCCACCCTGTCTCTCGTGGCTCAGCGAAATGGTTATGTGCGGCCTGTGATGAATGAAAAGGGTGTGATTGATATAAAAAATGGTCGTCATCCTGTGGTGGAGCGGATGATCAGCAACGATATGTTTATTGCCAATGACACGTATCTTGACAACGCCTCCAAGCGTGTCTCTGTAATCACAGGACCCAATATGGCCGGGAAATCCACGTATATGCGTCAGGCAGCGCTTATTGTCCTGATGGCCCAGATTGGAAGCTTTGTGCCGGCAGACAGCGCGAAAATCGGCATTGTGGACCGAATTTTCACCCGGGTGGGAGCTTCGGATGACCTGGCTTCCGGGCAGAGTACCTTTATGGTGGAGATGACGGAGGTGGCCAATATTCTCCGCAATGCTACCAGCCAAAGCCTGCTGATCTTGGATGAGATTGGCCGGGGTACCAGCACTTTTGACGGGCTTTCCATTGCGTGGGCTGTCATTGAGCACATTAGCAATCCTCGGATTTTGGGGGCAAAAACCCTGTTTGCCACCCATTACCATGAGCTAACGGAGCTGGAGGGCTCCCTAAGCGGTGTAAACAATTACTGCATTGCCGTAAAGGAAAAGGGGGACGACATTGTTTTCCTCCGGAAAATCATCAGAGGAGGGGCAGATAAAAGCTATGGCATTCAGGTGGCCAAGCTGGCTGGCGTGCCGGACCCGGTTATTCACCGGGCTAAGGAGCTTTTGTCTCAGCTGGTTGCGGCAGATTTGGCTGTGCGGCGCCCTGTTAAGCCTCAGGAGCCGGAGATGGAGCAGATCTCCTTAATGGATGCGGTAAAGGACGATGATATTATTGTGGAGCTTCGGGAGCTGGATTTATCCAATATTACGCCGATTGAGGCGCTAAATACCCTGTACCGGATACAGAAAAAGATTCAGAACAGATGGTGAGTGCAATGGGAAAGATTCAGGTGCTGGACCAGCAGACCATAGATAAAATTGCGGCAGGAGAGGTGGTGGAGCGGCCCTCCTCGGTGGTTAAGGAGCTGGTGGAAAACGCTGTGGACGCGGGAGCTACGGCTGTAACAGTGGAGATTAAGGAGGGAGGAACCACCTTTCTGCGAGTGACGGATAATGGCAGTGGCATGGAAAAGGAGCAGGTTCCTCTGGCCTTTTTGCGCCATTCCACCAGCAAAATCCGATGTGCGGAGGATTTGACGGGGATTACCACCCTGGGTTTTCGGGGGGAGGCTCTTTCCAGCATTGCGGCGGTCTCCATGGTGGAGCTGATTACCAAGACAAGGCAGGAGGAGACAGGCGTTCGGTATTGCATAGAGGGAGGAGTGGAGAAGGGCTTGGAGGAGGCGGCCGCCCCGGAGGGAACCACCTTTCTGATTCGGAGCCTCTTTTACAATACACCTGCCCGGCGTAAATTTTTGAGATCCCCCATGACAGAGGGCGGCTACATTGGGGAGCTGATGGAGAGAATGGCCCTGTGCCGGCCAGATATCTCTTTCCGGTTTATCAACAATGGCCAGACAAAGCTTCACACGGCGGGCAGTCACAGCTTGAAGGATGTGATCTACCAGATCTATGGGAGAGAAATCGCTGCCAATATTATAGAGATCCAGCAAAAGCAGGGGCCCATGGAGGTGACCGGTTATATTGGAAAGCCCTTAATTGGCCGGGGAAACCGGAATTTTGAGACCTATTTTGTAAATGGAAGATATGTAAAAAGCCGCATCCTTGCACAGGGAATCGAGGACGCCTATCAGACCTTTTTGATGCAGCACAAATATCCCTTTGTGGTGCTGCATTTGACCCTGGATGGGCAGGAACTGGATGTAAATGTACACCCTACTAAGATGGAGCTGCGCTTTTCCAACCAGGAAGAGGTTTATCGCTTTGTCCAGGAGAACCTGCGAAACGCCCTTTTAGGCCGGGAGCTGATTCCTCAGGTAAGCCTGGGAGGGGAGCCAAAGGAGAAGGAGCCGGTGAAGGAGGAGCAACCGGAGGGGGCAAAGCCAGGGAAAAGCATTCCTCAAGGGGGCGGAGATGGAAAAGCCAAAATAGAGAAGCCCAGGACGGAGACACTTGCGCAGGCGCAAGGAGAAGAACATAAGTTCGAAACAAAGGCGTTTGCACAGGCGAAAGAAGAAGCCCTGGAGCCGGAGATTCCGCTGGCCAAGGCCTATGAGCCCCGGGAGCGGAATCTGGAGTATTTCCTGGAGGAAATGCGCAAGCGGGTAAAAAAGGCTCACGAAAAGTCAGAGGATAAAAAGGAGCGCAGTTCGGTCTTAGAACCTGCCATATCCCTGGGGAAGCAAAAGCCTCCAGAGGAGACGGCCCCACAGATTCGGGAGAAGAATACCTACGGGCAGCCAGAGCAGCTGGAGCTCTTTGACCAGAAGCTTCTGGACCCCAAAAGCAAAAAGGATATCCGTGTGATTGGCCAGCTGTTTGATACCTATTGGCTGGCGCAGCTGGGGGACCAGTTTTATATGATCGATCAGCATGCGGCTCATGAAAAGGTGCTGTTTGAGCGCATGATGAAGCAGCTGGAGAACAGGGAGATAATGACCCAGATGATAAGTCCGCCTCTGATTTTGAGCCTGAATCTAGCGGAAACAGAGATTCTGAAGGCCTATGAGAAGGATTTTTCCAGTCTGGGCTTTACAGTGGAGCCCTTTGGAGGGCGGGAATATGCCATTCGCCAGGTGCCAGTGGATTTATATGGTATTGCGGAGCGAGAGTTGTTTCTGGAAATGCTGGATTCCCTGGGGGAAGCCGTGGGCGCTGCGCCCACCGGGTCCCGCTTGATTCTGGAGAAAATTGCGTCCATGTCCTGCAAAGGAGCAGTAAAGGGGAAGCAGCGCCTGAGTCATCAGGAGGCATTGGAGCTTATAGAGACTTTGTTTACCTTAGAAAATCCCTATACCTGTCCCCATGGCCGTCCTACGATTATCTCCATGACCAGGCAGGAAATTGAGCGGAAATTTAAGCGCATTGTATAGGAAATCCCAGGGGAATGGAGGGAGAAAAATGGAGGCAGAAAAAGAGGAGAAGCGACCGTTGGTAATCCTGACCGGTCCCACAGCGGTGGGAAAGACCAGGCTCTCCGTGAGCCTTGCTAAGGCTTTGGGCGGGGAGATTATTTCTGCGGATTCCATGCAGGTATACCGGCATATGGACATTGGATCCGCTAAGATCCGCCCGGAGGAAATGGAAGGAATTCCCCATCATCTCATTGATGTGTTGGAGCCCTCGGAGGAGTTTCATGTGGTGCGGTTTCAGCAGATGGTTCGTGAAAAACTGGAAAATATTTACAAAAGCGGAAAGATTCCTCTTCTGGTGGGTGGCACTGGGTTTTATATTCAGGCAGTGCTCTATGACATTGATTTTACGGAAAATAAAGGGAATGAGGCCCTTCGGGGGAGACTGGAGCAACTGGCTGGGGAGCAGGGAGCGGAGGCGCTCCACAGGAGGCTTGCCCAGGTGGACCCTGTCGCCGCAGAGCAGATTCATCCCAACAATAGCAAACGGGTAATCCGGGCCCTGGAATTTTATGAGCTGACCGGGCAGCCTATTTCCAGACATAATGAACAGCAGAGGCGGAAGGAATCGCCCTACAGATCCGCCTATTTTGTGCTGACAGATGACAGGGAGGAGCTTTACCAGCGCATCGATCAACGGGTAGATCAGATGCTTGCGGAAGGGTTATTGGCAGAGGTAGAGGCTTTAAAAGCCCGGGGATGTACCCGAAACATGGTATCCATGCAGGGACTGGGGTATAAGGAGATTCTGGATTACCTGGACGGGGGATGCACTCTGGAAGAAGCGGTGTATACCCTAAAGCGGGATACCCGCCATTTTGCCAAGCGACAGCTTACCTGGTTTAAGCGGGAGCGGGATGTAATCTGGCTGGATAAGCGGGACTATGGGCGGCAGGAGGAAAAAATCCTGGGGGCCATGCTGGAGATTCTGGAGCAGAGGGGCATTTGCCAGAAAATCCAAAAAGACAAAAAGTTAGCGAGGAAATTGGAAAAATATGGAAGTAAAGAATGAAAAGTTGCTACGCAGGAGCCAGCTTCAGGAGCTGTATGGCCAGATGGGAATCAGTCCCCAGGTCTATGAATTTGCTGCAGGCATTGAGGAGGCGTTAAAGGAACGTTTTATGGCCATTGATGATACGGTGGAATACAATCAGCTAAAGGTGCTTGGGGCTATGCAGAAATGCCGGGTGGATGCCACTTGCTTTGCGGCCACCAGCGGCTACGGCTACAATGACTTGGGGCGGGATAAGCTGGAGGAGGTTTATGCCGCCGCTTTTCATGGAGAGGACGCCCTGGTACGGCCACAGATCGCCTGCGGTACCCATGCCCTGGCTGTGGCGCTCAGCGGAAATTTGCGGCCGGGAGATGAGCTTCTGTCCCCGGTGGGAAAGCCTTATGACACCTTGGAGGAGGTTATCGGCATCCGTCCCTCCCGGGGGTCCTTAAAGGAATACGGGGTCAGCTATGGGCAGGTGGATTTGAAGCCGGATGGAAGCTTTGACTATGAGGGGATTGCAAAGGCTTTGGGGCCAAAGACCCGCATGGTGACCATTCAGCGCTCCAAGGGCTATCAAACTCGCCCTACCCTGTCCGTGGAGCGAATCGGGGAGTTGATTGCCTTTATAAAGGAGAGAAAGCCGGATGTGATCTGTATGGTGGACAACTGCTATGGGGAATTTGTGGAGCGGATAGAGCCTACAGATGTAGGTGCGGATTTGTGTGTGGGATCTCTTATAAAAAATCCTGGAGGTGGGCTGGCGCCCATTGGGGGATACATTGTGGGAAAGCGGAACTATGTGGAAAATGCTGCCTACCGTCTCACCTCTCCGGGACTTGGCAAGGAGGTGGGGGCTTCTCTGGGAGTGCTTCCGAGCTTTTACCAGGGCTTTTTCCTGGCACCTTCTGTAGTGGGCGGCGCCTTAAAGGGGGCCATCTTTGCGGCCAATATTTATGAGCGCCTGGGCTTTTCTGTGATTCCCAACGGAAGCGAGAGCCGCCATGATATTATTCAGGCCGTGACCTTTGGGAAACCGGAGGGGGTCATCGCCTTTTGTCAGGGAATCCAGGCAGCCGCTCCGGTGGACAGTTATGTAACCCCCGAGCCCTGGGCTATGCCTGGGTATGACAGTGATGTGATTATGGCAGCTGGGGCCTTTGTGCAGGGCTCCTCCATAGAGCTGTCAGCGGACGGGCCCATCAAGCCGCCCTATGCAGTATATTTCCAGGGAGGCCTGACCTGGCAGCATGCCAAATATGGGATTCTCATGTCCCTGCAAAAGCTTGTGGAAGCAGGCCTGGTAAAACTATAACGTTAAACAAGGTGAGGATACATGGGGAAAAGAGTGTTAATCATAGGTGGCGGTGCCTCTGGGCTTATGGCAGCCATTATGGCGGCTGGGGAGGGGGCCAAGGTCACGGTGCTGGAGAGGGAATCCCAGGTGGGGAAAAAGCTGCTGGTTACGGGAAATGGCCGGTGCAATCTGAGCAACCGGAATCAGCAGCTGTCCAATTATCGCTGTGAGAAGCCGGAGTTTGTGGCCCGGGCTCTTGGTGTTTTTGGACAGACGGAGACGCAGGAGTTTTTTCAGCAGCTGGGCATTTATTTGAAGGATAAAAACGGGTATCTCTATCCCTACAGCCAGCAGGCCACGGCAGTGGCAGATGTACTGCGCATGGAGGCGGTGGAGCGGGGGGTCAAGCTGTCCTGTAACACCAGCATCCAAGGGATAGAAAAGAAAGAGGGACGTTTCCTGGTGAAAACTCCGGGATGGACCTATGAGGGGGAGGCTTTGCTATTGGCCTGCGGCTCCCTGGCCCACGGGGGAAGCGGGGACGGCTATGTATATGCAAAGCAGTTCGGACATGAGGTAACCCCGGTGCTTCCGGCCCTGGTACAGCTGAAAGCCTCCCGGGACTGGCCGGGACAGCTGGCGGGAATCCGCATGGATGCCCGGGTGAGCCTGCTGGTAGGGGAGGAACTACTGGCAGAGGACACAGGAGAGGTGCAGTTTCTGTCCTATGGAATATCTGGCATTCCAGTATTTCAGGTGAGTCGCTATGGAGCCCGGGCACTGGCCCAAAAAAGCCAGGTGGAGGTAAGACTTCACCTTTTGCCTTCCTTTTCCAGAGAGGAGTTAGAAGCATTTTTGGCTAAGCGAGTGGAGGGCAAAGGCACTAGAGCTGTGGAGCCCTGGCTGTTAGGGCTATTTCCCCAAAAGCTGATTCCTGTACTCTTAAAAAGGGCTGGGATTTCCAAGGGGCAGAGAGCCAGGGAGCTGACCAGGCAGGACTTGGGGCGGCTGGCAGAGGAAATCAGTCAATTTCGGGTTCCCATAGTGGGAACCAATGGGTATTCCCAGGCTCAGATATGTACGGGAGGAATTGGGCTTGCGCAGGTGAAGCCGGAAACCATGGAATCCTCCCTGGTATCCGGGCTTTATTTTGCCGGAGAAATATTGGATGTGGATGGCGCCTGCGGAGGCTATAACCTTCAATGGGCCTGGACCAGCGGCTGTCTGGCGGGACGAGGAGCGGCCAGAGGAGAAACAGCCAGAGGAAAGGAAGCAGAGAGAATATGATTCGAATCGCACAGCTGAAGCTGCCAGTGGGACATGGGCCGGAGGATTTACAGGATCAGGCAGCCCGGGCACTTGGCATCCCCAAGGCCCGGATAGAAGAAATGAAGATCCGGAAAAAATCCTTGGATGCCAGGAAAAAGCCTCTGCAATATGTGTATGTGGTGGATGTGAAAGCTTCCGGGGAGAAAAAGATCCTGGGACGCCGGCACAGTTCCCAGATTGGACCTGCAAAGGAAACGCCCTATGTGCTTCCAAGGCCTGGAAAAGAGCGGCTTGGAAGCCGGCCGGTTATCGTAGGCAGCGGTCCGGCTGGATTGTTTTGTGCCTGGATGCTTGCCAGGGCCGGGTATGCGCCTTTGGTGCTGGAGCGAGGGCAAAGGGTCCGGGAGCGGCAAAAAATCGTGGAAAAATTTTGGCAGGGAGCTAAGCTTACGCCCAATACCAATGTACAGTTTGGGGAGGGCGGCGCAGGTACCTTTTCCGACGGGAAGCTTAATACCCTGGTAAAAGATCCCAGGGGGCGTGGACAAAAGGTGCTGGAGCTCTTTGTGGAGGCCGGGGCGCCGGAGCGGATTTTATATGAGAATAAACCCCATCTGGGCACGGATATTCTTGTGGAAATCGTAGAAAATATACGGCGGGAGCTGGAGGCTCTGGGTGGTCAGGTGCTTTTTGGCCAGTGTCTTGCAGGGCTTGTAACAGAGGGAGGCCGCATCCAGGCCGTAGAGGTGGAGCCGGTGGGAGAGACGGATTCCCAGGGACAAGCAAGGGCGGATATCTTAGGGAAGGGAGTGTGGATGCTGCCAGCAGATGTACTGGTGCTGGCTGTGGGACATTCGGCCCGGGACACGCTTGCCATGCTTGCAAAGGCCGGGGTTCCCATGGAGCAGAAAGCCTTTGCAGTAGGAGTGCGGGTGGAGCATCCCCAGGAAATGATAAACCGGGCGCAGTATGGGGAAAATTATCCCGGGGAGCTTCCAGCGGCGGCCTACAAGGTGACCCGGAAAACAGCTTCTGGCCGGGGAGTATATTCTTTCTGTATGTGTCCGGGAGGCTATGTGGTGGATGCCTCCTCTGAGGAGGGGCGTCTGGCAGTAAACGGAATGAGCTATCAGGCTCGGGATGGAAAAAACGCCAACAGTGCCATGATTGTGACCGTTGGCCCAGAAGATTTTGGAAGCACAGATGTGCTGGCAGGAGTCCGGTTCCAGCAAAAGCTTGAGCAGCAGGCCTTTTTGACAGGGGTGGGAAAGATACCCGTGCAGCTTTTGGGAGACTTTCTGAAAAAGCAGCCCTCCCGCTGTCTGGGAAAGGTGGAGCCTTGTATCAGGGGTCAGTGGAGCTTCGGGGATGTGCGGGGAATTTTTCCTGGAGAGCTCTCAGAAGCTCTGGCGGAGGGCATAGCCGGCTGTGGGCAGCTGATCCCAGGCTTTGACAGGCCGGATGCGGTCCTGGCCGGTGTGGAGAGCAGAACCTCTTCCCCGGTGCGAATTCTTCGCGGAGAGCAGCTGGAAAGTCAGATGGGAGGCCTGTTTCCCTGTGGGGAGGGGGCCGGTTATGCGGGAGGAATTACCTCAGCTGCCATGGATGGTCTTCGGGTGGCGGAGAAAATTATAAGCCGTTATGCGCCCCTTTTGTAGGAGGAAAGGGGGCTTTTCAGAGGGCATCGACAATTCGACAGCAGGGGACAAAAATCAAGAAAAACTTCATTTTTAAAGTATATACAAGAAAAGTTTTTTATGATAGTATATAAAATGATGCACTTTGGTTGAGGCAAAATCATGCGCAACACAAAGGAGAAGCTGGAGGAACTTTATGAAATCGAAAAACGGTTGGGTACTCCTGGTAATGCTGCTGTCCGGTATTGTGCTGGGCGGATTTCTGGGAATGTTGACCACAAACGTTACCGGGTTGTCTTGGTTGAATTATGGAGAGAGCTTTGGGCTGGAAAGTCCCATTGTGATGGATCTAGGTCTGTTGGTTTTGACCTTTGGACTGCGCATCCATATATCCATTGCCAGCATCATCGGTGTAGTTCTTGCCATTCTCATTTACCGGAAGCTATAGCTTCCCTTCGTTTCCAATGAGCAGTTGAGGGCCCGGCGGAAAGGAAAGAGATGAAAAAGCGACAGACCATGAAGGAGCTGCGTCCGGAGGAGCAGCCTTATGAAAAATGCGTGAATCAGGGGACAGAATATCTGACGGATACAGAGCTTTTGTCCGTGATTATCCGGGCCGGTGTGCCGGGAGTTTCGGCCTATGAGCTGGCGGACGAGATTTTGCGGAAGGCTGGGCCCTATCGAGGGCTTTTGGGTATCTGTCATCTGAGTCTGGAGGAGCTTATGACCATCCATGGGGTGGGGAGAGTGAAAGCCATCCAGGTGAAATGCATTGCAGAGCTGTCCCGGCGAATTGCCAAGACAGCGGCAGCCTGCCAGATATCCCTGTCCACACCGGCATCGGTGGCAGATTATTTCATGGAGGATATGCGTCACGAGGAGCAGGAGCAGCTGATGCTTCTGATGGTAAATACGAAAAATTGTATTTTAAGAGAGAAATTAATATTTAAGGGAACAGTGAATTATTCCTGTGTTTCCCCCAGAGAGATTTTTATTGAAGCAGTGATGGCCAAGGCCGTACATATTGTGCTGGTACACAATCATCCCAGCGGAGACCCTGCTCCCAGTCCGGAGGATATCCATATGACCAGACAGGTCCAGGAGGCCGGGGAGCTTCTGGGGATTACGCTTCTGGACCACATTATTATTGGGGATAACTGCTATTTTAGTATGAAGGAAGAAAAGCTTTTACCCTGAAATCAGAATTACCAGCGAGAAAGGAAGAAGAAACATGGCAGTACAATGCTTTGGGTGCGATTTAGGTACGAATACGATAAAAATATACAGCAGAGAGGCAGACACCATCTTTAGTCAGAAAAATATGGTGGCCATTGAGGAAAAAAAGGGCATGATCGCCTATGGGGATGAGGCCTATGATATGTATGAGAAGGCTCCCTCCAATATCAATGTACTGTATCCCATGGCCTTTGGCACCGTTGCCAGCATTACCTATATGCAGGAGTTTCTGCGGGCCTTTCTGGAGGACCATGCTAAGGGACCCTTAAAGGGAGCCGATTTTTATATGGCCCTGCCCACCGATGTGCAGGATAGGGTGTTTTCCACTCTGGTACAGGGAATAGGGCTTAAGTCAAAGCATGTGTGTATGGTGGACAAGCCGGTGGCAGCAGGATTGGGTCTTGGTCTTGATGTGACCCAGGCGCAGGGTGTGATGTTGGTGGATGTGGGAGCGGATACCACGGAGATTTCCATTCTCTCCCTGGGGGGAACCGTGACCAGCAAGCTAATCAAAATGGGTGGAAACAAAATGGATGAGGCCATTTCCGGGGCCATCCGCCGGGAATACGGTTATTATATAGGAGGCAAGACTGCGGAGCTCTTAAAGAGGGAGCTGGGCTATGTGCCGGGGAGCGCGGACAAGAAAATAGAGATCTGCGGCCGCAATATGGCCCTTGGTTTGCCAGCGCTTTTAGAGGTCAACGGAGACTTTGTGGCGGAATCCATCAAGGAGCAGCTTAAGACCATAGTGGATTCCATTAAGATGATCCTGGAGCGCACGCCGCCAGAGCTGGGCGTGGATATTATTCGCAACGGCATCTTTTTAACAGGAGGAGTGGCAAATCTTACGGGATTGGATGGCCTAATCGCCGCGTCCACCAACATTAAGGTTAATACAGTGGAGAAGCCGGAGGAATGTGTGGCCAGAGGGCTATCCCGAATTATCAATGAAAAGGAATTCCGGGATCTGACCTTTATCACCAAGGAACAGACCTATAATTAAAGACAGGTGTATAATGAAAAAAAGAAATAAATTTTCCGTGCCAAGCAAATATTTGTTTGCCGGGCTGGCGTTGGGGTGTGTCCTTTTGATGGGGATATCCTTTGTCACAGGATTTTCCGGGGGCTTTGTGAACACGGCGGCCGGATACCTGTTTGTTCCTATTCAGCGGGGGCTCAACAGTGCAGGAAGCTGGCTCAGGGACAAGACGGATAATTTTGAGGCCCTCCAGGAGGCTCAGGAGCTGAATGAAAAGCTTCAGGTCCAGATTGATGAGTTGATCATGGAGAACAGCCAGCTACAGCAGGATCGCTATGAGCTGGCGGAGCTTCGAACCCTCTATGAACTGGATGAAAATTACAGCGATTATGAGAAGGTGGCGGCCCGCATTATCGGTAAGGATGCGGGAAACTGGTTCAGCAGCTTTCTGATTGACAAGGGGACGGATGATGGCATCGCTGTGGGAATGAATGTGATTGCCGGCAGCGGCCTGGTGGGGATTGTCACCAAGGTGGGCGGTAGCTGGGCCCAGGTCCGGTCCATCATCGATGATGCCACCAATGTGAGCGCCACTGTGCTTTCCACCTCAGACCCCTGCTTTGTAACCGGGGATTTGCAGCTGATGAATGAGGGGGTAATCCGGATTACACAGCTGAAAACAGAGGAGGGAAGCATCAATAAGGGGGATAAGGTGCTGACCTCCCATATCAGCGACAAATACCAGGAGGGAATTTTAATCGGCTATGTGAATGAGATTTCTCTGGATTCCAATAACCTGACGTATTCTGGGACCCTGACGCCAGCCGTGGATTTTGAGTATCTGCACACGGTGCTGGTGATCACGGATCTGAAGCAGACAGCAGAGGAATGATAGAGGAGGATTTTCATGCGGCGGAAGATCACGGTATTTTTGCTGATTATCTTGTGTTTTATTTTGCAGAATACGGTTTTTCAGGCTCTGTCCCTGGCGTCGGTTTCCCCCAATCTTTTACTGGTAGTGACGGCCTCCTTTGGCTTGATGCGGGGAGAGAAGGAAGGACTTTTAACCGGATTTTTCTGCGGGATGTTAATGGATATTTTTTACGGCAGAGTGTTAGGCTTTTATGCCCTGCTCTACCTGTTTATCGGATATGGCAACGGGATTTTTCACCGGCTGTTTCTGGACGAGGATATTAAGCTTCCCATGGTGTGGATTGCATTCAGCGATTTAGCCTATGGGCTTTTGCTGTACTTTTTCCTGTTTTTTCTCCGGGGAAAATTTGACTTTGCATATTACCTGCTCCATATTATCATTCCGGAGCTGATTTATACGGTGGTTGTAACTCTGGGGCTTTATTGGCTGATCCGCCGGTTGAACTGGTGGTTGGAAAAGCATGAGGAGGATTCGCCAGGTAAAGAGGAGTTTTGAAATTGATAAAGGATATCAGAGAAGCCATATGGAATTTTATAAAATCCAGGACATTTTTTCTAATGCTGGTTTTTATTGTATTGTTTGCCATTCTGCTTCAGCGGGTTTTTTACCTGCAAATTGTCAGAGGCGGAGAGTACCAGGACACCTTTGCACTGAAAACGGAAAAGCAGATGAGCCTGTCCAGCACCAGAGGAAATATTTTTGATAGAAATGGAAAGCTGTTGGCATACAGCGAGCTTTCTTATTCTGTGACCATTGAGGACAATGGCAGCTACGTAAACGGAGACACCAAGAATGCCCAGCTCAATGAGACCATCTACCGGTTGATTCAGCTGGTAGAAAAAAACGGGGACAGTACCCTTCACGATTTCGGTATTCTCTACGAAAACGGAAAATATAAGTTCACCCAGGAGGGGACGGCGCTTTTGCGCTTTAAGGCGGATGTATACGGGCGGGCCAAGATTAGCGATCTAAAGCCCAAGGAGGAGCTGGCCACAGCAGAGGACATGATGGAGTATCTGTGCTCGGATGATAAGTACTGGCTCCCAGATACCTATACGGAGGAGGAGAAGGAACGGTATAAGATTTCCGTAGATGGCTATACTCCTCAGGAGAAGTTAAAAATTCTCAATATCCGAAGCAATATGTTTGCCAATAATTATCGCCGGTATATGACTACCACGGTGGCCACGGATGTGTCGGAGGAGACTGTGGCGTCTGTCTTGGAGAACCAGGATACCCTGCAAGGGGTGGATATTGCCCAGAGCAGCGTGCGGGTGTATCCGGACAGTCAATATTTTGCATCCATTATCGGCTATATTGGAAAGGCCTCCCAGGAGGAGCTGGATGAGCTTCAGGCCCAGGACGAAACCTACGAGCTGAATGACATTATCGGAAAAGCCGGCATTGAGCAATACATGGAGCGGGAGCTCCAGGGAACCAAGGGCTATGAGACCATGTATGTGGACAGCATGGGAAAGGTGCTGGAGATCACGGAGAGCGTAATGCCGGTACCAGGCAACGATCTGTATCTGACCATTGACGGGGATTTAAATATTGCCATATACAACATTATTGAGCAGGAGCTGGCGGGAATTGTGCTCTCCAAAATCCGCAATATAAAAGAATATATCCCCGGGGAAAGGGATGGTCCCAGCTCCATTGTGATCCCGATCTATGATGTATACAACGCCATGATCGCCAACAATATTCTGGACAGCAATCATTTCCGGGAGCCAGACGCCACGGAGCTGGAAAAAAGCGTGTATGAGCGATTGCAGATACGCAGAGAGGAAGTGCTGAACTCTCTGGAGGAGCAGCTTCGCATGGAGGCTCCGCCCGCCTACCAGGACTTGTCCCGGGAAATGCAGGTTTATATGAGCTATCTGGTATCAGATGTGCTTATGGGGGAGAATCAGGTGCTTATGAGGTCCGCGGTGGATGTAACTGACGAGACATATCTTCTCTGGACCAAGGAGGAGGTCATAAGCTTAAAGGAGTATCTCCAGTATGCCATTTCCATGAATTGGATTGATGTGACCCGGGTGGCCAGCGACAATCCCTATATGGATTCCGGGGAGGTTTATGAGGCTGTACTGCAATATATGCGGGATTATCTGGAAGCAGACGCAGAATTTGAAAAAATGCTGTACAAATATATGCTGTTGGATGATGTTATCACAGGCAGTGAAATTTGTCTTTTATTATACGACCAAAATGTGTTAGAATATAATGAAGAGCTGGCAGCACGACTTCAGGACGGTTCCCTTTCCGCCTATACCTTTATGACCGATCGGATTCGGGAGCTTGAGATTACGCCAGGGCAGCTGGCCCTGGACCCCTGTAGCGCAGGCTGTGTGGTGGTGGATGTAAATACAGGGGATGTGCTGGCGCTGGTGGATTATCCAGGTTATGACAACAATCGTCTGACCAATACAGTGGATGCAGGGTATTTTAACCAACTTTTGAATGATTCGGCCACGCCCTTTGTAAACCGGGCCACCCAGGAGGCCACGGCGCCTGGGTCTACGTTTAAGCCTCTTTCGGCCATTGCCGGCTTGGAGGAAGGGGTGATTACCCCCTCGGAGACCATGCTTACCAGGGGGGTGTACGACACCATTACGCCCTCCAAAACCTGCTGGATTTATACCCAGTACGGCGGCAGTCATGGAAGCGAGAATGTGACCACTGCTATCCGGGATTCCTGTAACTACTATTTTTATGAGGTGGGATACCGGCTTTCCGACGGAAAGAATGGCAGCTTTTCCAATGAGAAGGGGCTGTCAGTCTTTCATAAATATGCGGAGATGTTTGGATTGGGAGACCCTTCCGGGGTGGAGATATCCGAACGGCCTCCTCAGATATCCGATGAGCTGCCTGTGGATACCGCCATTGGGCAGGGTACCAACAACTATACATTGACGCAGCTGGCCCGCTACGTGGCGGCGTTGGCCAACCAGGGCACCTGCTACAATATTACATTGCTGGATAAGCTTACAAACTCTGAGGGAGAGCTGCTGGAGGATTACCAGGCGGAAGTATTTAACCAGGTGGAGATTCAGCAGTCTACCTGGGACGCGGTGCGATCGGGCATGCGGCTGATGGCAGAGGGCAACAGCACCTTAAGCAGTCTGGGGATTTCTATGGGAGGCAAAACTGGTACGGCCGAGCAGTCCAAGCGTCGTCCCAACCACGCTGTATTTGTGGGGTTTGCGCCCTATGATCAGCCGGAGATTGCCATTGCCACCCGAATTGCCAATGGCTACACCTCCGCCAATGCTTTGGAAATTTCCGCTGAGGTGTTAAAGTATCACTATAATCTGGTAGACAAAGACGAACTGATTACCGGTGAGGCCAGCGAAGCCACCAACGTGACCATTGCAGATTAAGCAGAAAAGAGGAACCACATGAAACAGTCTGTTGTGATTAAGAGCAATAAATTTGGTTTGATTGTAATTTTGGACGGGGAGCTTCCCTTCGCAGATCTACAAAAGGAGGTGGCAGAAAAATTCCATACCTCCGCCAAGTTTTTTAAGAATGCCCAGATGGCAGTAACTTTTCAGGGCAGGTCCTTGTCTACGGAGGAGGAATGGGCTCTAGTGGAGACTATCACACAGAATTGTGAGATAGAGATCATGTGCATTCTCAATGAGGATGAGCTCACGGAGGAGGCCATGCGCCGGGCTGTGGAGGAGCATACCCATGTGGGAGGCCAGGATGGCAAGTTTTATAAGGGAACCCTGCGCTCCGGTCAGGTACTGGAGTCAGAGACCAGCATTATTATCCTGGGAGATGTAAATGCAGGAGCCAAGGTGGTTTCCAAGGGAAATGTGGTGGTTTTGGGCACCTTAAAGGGAACCATCTATGTGGGGGCGGCTGGCAATGAGGATGCCTTTGTGGCGGCGCTTGTTATGGACCCCATGCAGATCCGCATTGCAGATGTGATTGCCCGGAAATCGGACAAGCAGCTTTCAGCCAGAGAGAGAAAGAAGCAGGAGGAGACGCCAAAGATAGCGTATGTGGAGGACGGCAATATTTATATAGAGCCTATTACCAAAGAAGTGTTGGGAGATATACGCATTTAAAAGGAAAGGGATAGAAACTAGAGGTTTGGAGGAGACAATGTATGAGTGAAGTAATTGTGATTACATCAGGAAAAGGAGGCGTGGGAAAAACCACGACGACGGCCAATGTGGGAACAGGACTTGCAAAGTTGGACAAAAAGGTAGTTCTCATTGATACAGATATCGGACTTCGCAATCTGGATGTGGTCATGGGACTGGAAAACCGGATTGTCTACAATCTGGTGGATGTGGTGGAGGGCAACTGCCGGATTAAACAGGCATTGATCAAGGATAAGCGGTATTCCAATCTGTATTTGCTTCCCTCTGCACAGACAAGAGATAAGACGGCCGTAAGCCCAGAACAGATGGTAAAGCTGATCGAGGAGCTTCGGGAGGAATTTGACTACATATTGCTGGACTGCCCGGCAGGGATTGAGCAGGGTTTTAAAAACGCCATTGCAGCAGCAGACCGGGCGCTTATTGTAACCACGCCGGAAGTTTCCGCCATTCGGGACGCGGATCGAATTATCGGCCTTCTGGAAGCCAACGATATCCGGAAGATTGATCTTATCGTAAACCGCCTGCGCATGGATATGGTAAAGCGGGGCGATATGATGTCCATTGAAGATGTGGTGGATATTTTGGCGATTCATCTGATCGGAGCCGTGCCGGACGATGAAAACATTGTAATTTCCACCAACCAGGGAGAACCGTTGGTCGGTGATTCCACCATGGCGGGAATTGCCTATATGAACATCTGCAAAAGAGTATTGGGCGAAGAGGTTCCTTTCCTGGATTTAAACATTAAGGAAGGCTTTCTCTCGAAACTGGGCAAACTGTTCAAATAATCGGGGGAGGAAGCAAATATGGCGTTGATGGATTTTTTTAAGAAGAAGAGCTCCAGTGAAGTGGCCAAGGATCGGCTGAAGCTATTGCTGATCTCAGACAGAACCACCTGCTCTACGGAGGTTATGGAACTGATCAAAAACGACATCATTAAGGTGATTTCCAAGTACATGGAAATTGACAGTGACGGGTTGGACATTCAGATTACCCAGACGGATTCGGAGGATGGTATGGGCCGTGTGCCGGCGCTGTGTGCCAATATTCCTATCCGGGATATGAAGAACAATGTCCGCAATTAAAGGAATGTTAACGTATGTTTAAACAGTATGAGCTTCGAAATTTCAGATTCCGGCTGGTGTTTTATGTGTATGCCATCACAGCCATGGGGGTGCTGCTGGTGGGCAGTGCAGAGAAGGCATATCAGAGCCGGCAGCTTATGGGAATGGCTCTGGGTACCGTGGCCATGTTGGTGGTGGCCTTCCTGGATTACACCTGGATTTTGAAATTTTACTGGGTGATTTACCTGTTTAATCTGGTGCTGCTTTTGTTGGTGAAAATACCAATCGTTGATTACAGCATTCTGGGAAAGAACGTAAAGGGAGCCACCCGCTGGATGGAATTTCAGGGTTTTCGTTTTCAGCCCTCGGATTTGACAAAGCTTCTGCTGGTTTTGTTTTTTGCTAAATTTTTTGAGCGGTACAAAGAGCAGCTCAACACCTGGAAGGTTTTGGGAATGACGGCTATCCTGGCAGGAATTCCGCTCTATGTAGTGAAAGAGCAGCCGGATTTGTCCACAACGATTTCCATAACGGTGATTTGCCTGATCGTGCTCTATGCAGCCGGACTGAGTTATAAGATTATTGGGGCAGCTATTGCAGTGGTGGTACCGGCAGCCATTGTGTTTCTGGGAATTATTTTTCAGCCGGATCAGACACTGCTGGACGAATATCAGCTAAGGCGGATAATGGCCTGGCTGCAACCTATGAATCCGGAATATGCGGATGATATTTATCAGCAGCAGAACTCCATTATGGCTATTGGATCCGGTCAGCTGACCGGAAAAGGTCTCAACAATAATCTGGTGTCCTCTGTAAAGAATGGAGGCTTTGTAGCAGAGCCCCAGACAGATTTTATCTTTGCTATCGCCGGCGAAGAGTTGGGATTTATAGGATGTGCAACAATTATTTTACTATTGGCGTTTATTGTGATAGAATGTATATGGATAGGCAGAAGATCGAGAGAATTTTCGGGAACCTTGATCTGCTGCGGGGTAGCTGGTTATATTGGTTTTCAGAGCTTTGTGAATATCTGTGTGGCCACAGGCCTGATGCCGAATACGGGGATAACGCTGCCCTTTGTCAGTTATGGTTTAACATCTTTGGTGACTCTGTTTTTATGCATCGGTTTTGTATTGAATGTGGGCCTTCAGCCCAAAAAATATTAATATGGGGGTACGAACTATGAACGTAGGTTTAATGGCGCATGACGCGAAAAAAAAGCTGATGCAGAATTTCTGCATTGCGTATCGGGGAATTTTATGTAAACACGAACTGTTCGGCACTGGTACCACCGGACGCCTGGTGGAAGAAGTTGCAAATTTGAATGTGCATAAATATCTGGCTGGCCATCTGGGGGGAGAACAGCAGCTGGCGGCACAGATTGAACATAATCAGCTGGATTTGATGATCTTTTTGAGGGATCCCATCCGGCCCAAGTCTCATGAACCGGATGTGAATGATATTGTGCGCCTGTGCGATATGCACAATATTCCCATGGCAACCAATCTGGCTACGGCGGAGCTTTTGATCAAGGCTTTGGATCGGGGCGATTTGGAGTGGAGAGAAATGTATAAATAGTCTGGGAAAAGGCAATTACCGGTTGTATTTTTTGTGAAAATATACTATAATAAATCACATAAGGAGCTGCCCCAAAGACGGACAGCCAATCATATGGGGAACCCAAGGAGGACAAGGCAATGATTCAGTTAATTGTGGGAAATAAGGGAGAGGGCAAGACCAAACACCTTTTGGATCGGGTTAACAGTCAGATTAAGACAGCATCCGGAAATATCGTGTTTCTGGATAAAAATAATAAGCATATGCATGAGCTGGACAATAAGGTTCGCCTGATCAATGTGACGGAGTATCCGCTACAGAACTGTGCGGAGTTTATCGGTTTTCTCTGTGGCGTGATCTCACAGGATTATGATCTGGAACAGATGTATCTGGACAGCTTTTTGAAGATTGCGCACCTGGACGGAAAGGATTTAGAGGAACCTTTAAAGGAGCTGGAAAAGATCAGTGAACAGTTTAAGGTGACTTTGGTGATCAGCATCTCTGTGGAGGAGGAGGATCTTCCGGAGTTTGCAAAATCTATGGTGCTTGTGTCCTGCTAGTACATAAGCGCGTTGGCCATGGGCCCTGCGCATGAAAAGGCCAGAGGGATTCGCCGTGCTTGCACGAAAGAAGACCTGTGGCCTTTTCATGCATGGAACCCGAAAGGCGGATAAGGAGGCATATCCTTGGCAAGGCAGCGAAACAAAGGACCAAGAAAGATTGTCCGATACCGGCGCCCCCTGAATATTGGTGTTGTATTTTTTGGATTTATAGCGGTTTATTTGGTTGTATGTGTGTATATGTTTTTTACATCCAGCCATATATCCGGGTACGAGGTTTTGGCAGGAAGCCTCACCTCCGATGACCATTATACAGGAATTGCTCTCAGGGAGGAGCGGGTTTTTACTGCGGAGAAGGCGGGGTATATAAATTATTATGCCCGGGAGGGGGAGAAAGTGTCGCCCTCCAGCACGGTTTACACAGTGGATGAAAATGGAGAGATGGCGGAGCTTTTGCAGGAGAGTGCAGAGGGATTTCATCTCAATGAGGCGGACTATGAACTGCTCCACAGCCAGGCTTCTGCCTATGCAGCTGGAATGAATGACATGGAGTTCTCCAGGATCTACGATTTTAAGTACACCATCAATGCCTCAGTGCTGGATATGATCAACCAGAATATGGCAGAGCAGCTGGACAGTGCCATGGCAGAGGGAAGCGGCACCTTTTCCCGATTTTCAGCCGGGGGCAGCGGGATCGTGGAGTATTACACGGATGGGTTTGAGGAAGCTTCTCTGGAGGGGCTGAGTCAGGAATGGTTTGACAAGGAAAATTATGAGAGACGGAATCTGCGGACGGAAGGGCTGGTGAGCAGTGGAGATCCGGTTTACAAGCTGATTACGGATGAGACCTGGCGGGTGATCTTTCCCCTGGATGAGGGGATGGAGGCCTATCTTAGGGATAAAATAGAAAAAAATGTGCGGGTGAAGGAGGATGGACAGACCATTCAGCTGACCACCTACATAGAGATACAGTTTGAAAAGGACCAGGAGCGGGTGTGGCCTGCGGTAACTTTGGAATACAAGGACGGACAAGCCTATGGGGTGCTGGAGTTTGTCAATGCCATGGTGCGGTATGCCGGGGACAGGTTCCTGGATTTTGAGATTATCCGGGAAGAGCTTAAGGGACTGAAAATACCGGTGAGTACAGTGACAACAAAGGACTTCTTTGTGATTCCCTCGGCTTATCTGACCAAATCCGGAGAGTCCAGTGGAGTTATGAAGCAGGTCTATGATGAGAATGGACAGAGTAGCGTGGTGTTTGTGGATATGACCATTTATTATCAGGATGAGGAGAGCTTCTATGTGGACCCGCTAGAGGAAAATTTTGCCACTTCAGAGATAAAGCTGGAGACGGGGAATACTCTGGTGGCCCAGGAATCCACGGAGACCTACCAGGTAAGTGAGAGAAAGGAGCTTCAGGGAGTCTATAATATTAACAAGGGCTATACTGTTTTCCGGCGTATTGAGATCTTGCAGGAGAATGAGGAGTATTGCATTGTGAAGGAGGGAACCTCCTATGGCCTGGCTGTATATGACCACATTGTGCTGAATGCAGACGCGGTGGAGGAGGCTCAGGTGATTTATTAAGAGACAAGCTGCCAAGGGAAGGGGAGGATAGAAATGGTTGCAGAGAATTTAAGACAGGTGGAAGAGCGGATCTGTCAGGCCTGTGCTCGGGCCGGGCGTTCTCGGAGTGAGGTGACGCTGATTGCAGTCAGCAAGACAAAGCCGGTATCCATGATAGAGGAGCTGCTGCCCCTGGGAACCAGGGATTTCGGGGAGAATAAAGTGCAGGAGCTCTGTGAAAAATACGAGGTGCTGCCCAGGGATATCCGTTGGCATTTGATCGGGCATTTGCAGCGGAATAAGGTGAAGTATGTGGTGGGCAAAGCCTGTCTTATCCATTCGGTAGACTCTCTTCGGTTAGCCCAGGCTATCAGCCAGGAGGGGGAAAAGCAGGGAGTTTTGGTTCCGGTACTGGTGGAGGTCAATGTGGCCGGAGAAGAATCCAAGTTCGGCGTGACATGGGAGGAGACAGAAAACTTGGTGGAGGAAATGGCCAGATTGCCCCATATTTCTGTCCGTGGACTGATGACAATCGCTCCTTTTGTGGCAGATCCGGAAGAAAATCGTTCTGTATTTGGTAAATTGAAGAAATTATATGTTGACATAAGAGAAAAAAACATTGATAATGTAGCTATGAATGTGCTGTCCATGGGTATGACCAATGATTATGAAGTGGCCATTGAAGAAGGTGCCACCATGGTTCGGGTTGGGACAGGCATTTTTGGTGAGAGAAATTACGCGAGATAAGGGTAGAAGGTGTTCATATGTGATAAAGCGCCGCGAAGCGGAGCGGCACATAGATGTTTTAGATAGGAGACAGATAGCATGGGAGTAATAGACAAGTTCCTGGACGTCATGAAGCTGGGTGATGATGACTATGACGACGATTATGACGACTACGATGATGATTATGACGACTACGATGATGAAAAGCCGGAGAAAAAGAGTATTTTTAAACGGAAAAGGGACGATGACTATGACGATGACTATGAGGAGGAGCCGGTAAAGAGTAAAACCTCCAAGGTGACGCCCATGCGCACGCCTAGAAGGGTAAATGGGATGGAGGTCTGTGTGATCAAGCCCACAGTTTTTGAGGACTCCCGGGAGATTACCGAGACTCTTCTGTCCAACCGTACCGTCTTGCTGAATTTTGAGGGGCTGGATGTGGAGATAGCACAGCGGATTATTGATTTTATTTCCGGCTCCTGTTTTGCCATTGAGGGGAACCTACAAAAGGTGACCAATTATATTTTTCTGGTGACACCCAGGAGTGTGGAGATTTCCGGGGATTTACAGGAGATCATCAGCGGTTCTCTGGACGTACCCTCGGTGTATTCCAGCCATAATGGACCATTATGACAAAGGAAGAGTTGCAGCTGGAGAAGCGGTTGATGGATTTAGCCAATGCCGCTTATGAAAAAGGGATTGTGCTGTATTCGGATTTTTTAAATCTGAATGAGCGGAGCATTTTCGAGTCAATAAGGCCAAAGCTTTCCTTTGTCACCTGTGAAAGCTTTGGTGGGTATAAGCAAGCGGAGCGTCAGATGGTAGCTTTCCTTCCTGAGGCTCCTGTCTTTTGTCATTTTCCTTTTTTGTGTGTGCAGATAGCGCCTTTGCAGGCCAAGTTCTCGGAGCAGCTTAGCCACAGGGACTATTTGGGGGCAATTTTGAATACAGGGATGGAGAGAAGCAGGCTGGGGGACATTCTGGTGGAGGACAAGAGGGCATTTGTCTTTGTGGAAGAGCGGCTGGCGGACTATCTGTGCCAGGAGCTTGGGACAGTGCGACACACACCGGTACGGGTCCAGGTAGCGGAGGAATTTCCCACAGATTACGAACCCCAATATAAGGAGATCACAGGAACCGTGGCTTCTCTGCGCCTGGACGCCCTGCTCTCCCTGGCCTTTGGAAGCTCCCGAAGCAGTCTGACCGGCCTTATTGCCGGGGGAAAGGTTTTTGTAAACGGTCGTCTGACCACCTCCAACGGCTATACGCCCCGGGAGGGAGATCTGATTTCCGTTCGGGGAATGGGCCGCTTTCAGTATGGATCCGCGGGAGGTCAGTCCAAAAAGGGCCGCAGCTATGTCACAGTAAAGCGGTATATATAAAGACAGCGGGAGCCCGTACATTGGATGGAAATACTTCTAGGGAAGGCGCAATGGAAGGGCTGAAGTGGAAAATAGGAGGAACCAAAATGGATACCTGGAAAAATACCCGGGGTACATGCCTGGAGGTAAAGAAGGATGGCAGTTTTTGCTATGATATCCAAATTACAGATACCTTTGCCGGTCTGTCAGCGCCGGAGATAGGGGGGAGGCTTCTGGAAGGAAAGCGGGCCTGCATTGTGACGGACAGTACAGTAGCCCCCTTGTACAAGGAGCAGGTTTTGCGGGAGCTTAAAAAGATCTGTAGCAAGGTAACCCTGTTTGTGTTTTCGGCCGGGGAGGCCAGCAAGACTTTGGATGTGGTGCGCCAGCTGTATGAACATCTGATTTTGGAGCAGTTTGACAGGAAGGATGTTCTGGTGGCCCTGGGAGGCGGTGTGGTGGGGGATCTGACCGGCTTTACGGCGGCTACCTATCTGCGGGGGATTGACTTTATTCAGGTGCCCACCACCCTGCTGGCTCAGGTGGATTCCAGCATTGGGGGAAAGACTGGGGTGGATTTTGACGCCTATAAAAATATGGTGGGAGCCTTTCATATGCCACGCCTGGTGTATATGAATCTCAAAACCCTGGAGAGCCTGTCCCGGCGGCAGTTTGCCTCGGGAATGGGAGAGGTTTTAAAGCATGGCCTGATAAAGGATCTTTCCTACTATACCTGGCTATTGGAACATATGGACGAGATAGAGGAGCGGAAATTTGACGCGCTGTTGCCTATGGTGGCCAATAGCTGCAAGATAAAACGGGCAGTGGTGGAAAAAGACCCCACAGAGCAGGGAGAGCGTGCTCTTTTGAATTTTGGCCATACGGTGGGCCATGCGGTGGAAAAGCTTAAGGATTTCCGGCTTCTTCACGGGGAGTGTGTGGCTATTGGAGCGGTAGCCGCCTCCTATGTGTCCTGGAAGCGGGGTTGGCTGGAGGAAGAGGAGTTTATGGAAATCCGGGATATGTTTATTGGATTTGGGCTTCCTGTGCGGGTAAGTGGTCTCACCAGCAGGGATATTCTGGAGGCTACCCGGATGGATAAAAAGATGGAGGCCGGAAAAATCAAGTTCGTACTCCTGAAAACCATGGGAGAAGCTGTGGTGGCAAGAGATGTAACGGATGAGGAGCTCTTAGCTGCCATAGATTATATTAATCGGGATGTAGAGGAAGCATCGAATGAATAAGAGAATGAGCTATAATATCAGGGGCGTCCTCTGCGCGGCAATTTGTATTTGGCTGGACCAGTGGACCAAGGCCCTGGCAGTGAATCATCTGAGGAATCAAGCCTCTATTTCAATTATTCCGGGGGTATTTCAGCTGCATTATCTGGAGAACCGGGGAGCTGCTTTTGGCATTTTTCAGGGCCAGAAATGGACCTTTATTATAATGACCCTTGCAGTCCTGGGGATTGTCGGCTATCTGTATAACAGGATTCCCTTGGAGAGACGGTTTCACTGGCTTCGGGTGATTGGCGTGGCGCTAAGTGCAGGGGCAGTGGGAAATCTAATTGACCGCATGGCTAGAGGCTATGTGATCGATTTCTTTTATTTTGAGATTATTGATTTTCCTATTTTTAATGTGGCGGACTGCTATGTGACAATCTCGGCCTTTTTGCTTTTGTTTCTGTTCCTATTTTATTACAAGGAGGAGGACCTGGAGTTTATTTCCTTTTTTCGGAAAAAGGCCTGAGCACAGGAGGGATGCATATGACAGAATACCATCTCCTGGTGGAGGAGGTCTATGAGGGATACCGGCTGGATAAGTATCTGGCGGAGGTGATCCCGGGGCTCAGCCGCTCCTACTTACAAAGAGTGGTTCGGGAGAATGGAGTCCTGGCTGGCGGACGGGCTGTCAAGGGCAGCTATCGAGTGGGAGAAGGGGAAGAAATTTACCTTCAGGTGCCTGAAGCGGTGATCCCGGAGATTGCACCAGAGCAAATGCTTCTGGATATTCTCTATGAAGACGGGGATGTGATTTTGGTCAACAAGCCCAAAAACATGGTGGTGCATCCCGCACCGGGCCATTACAGCGGTACCCTGGTCAACGGATTGCTCTATCACTGTGGGAAAAGCCTTTCCGGTATTAATGGGGTTTTAAGACCAGGCATTGTTCACCGGATTGACAAGGATACCACTGGCGTTATAATTGCCTGCAAGAATGATGGGGCCCACCGGTGCCTGGCAGAGCAGCTGAAAGAGCACAGCATTACCCGCTGTTACCGGGCCATAGTCCATGGGGCGATCCGGGAGGAGGAGGGTGTGGTTGATGCTCCCCTAGGACGGCATCCTGTTGATAGGAAAAGAATGGCTGTGGTGCAGGAGGGGGGAAAGGAGGCTGTTACCCATTATCGGGTACTGGAGCGTTTTTCTGGCTATACCTATGTAGAGTGCCGCCTGGAGACTGGCCGTACCCATCAGATACGGGTACACATGACCAGCATCGGACACCCACTGCTGGGGGACGTTATTTATGGCAATGTTCGCGCTCCCTTTCGTCTGGAGGGCCAGACTCTTCACGCCATGACCTTAGGCTTTGTACATCCGTCCACAAAAGCCTATATGGAGTTTCAGGCGCCTGTGCCAAAGTATTTTGTCCATTTGCTGGAGGTGCTGAGGCAGGGACATAAAATATAAGTTATATGTTAAAAAAGTTCTTGCATGGAGCGAAAATTTGTGTTAAAATATAACTCGTCCGTAAGGATAAGCAGGAGTGGCGGAATGGCAGACGCATCAGACTCAAAATCTGACGTAGGTGACTATGTGTGGGTTCAAGTCCCATCTCCTGCATATTAGAAAAGACTGTAGACCGTGGATTTTAAGGGAGAAATCGCTGGTTTACAGTCTTTTTGTCATAAGCGGATAGAGAGTTAAGAAGAGTTCTCCTCAAGTTTCTCCAGCAAATCCGAAAAAATGCATCCGGTAGTTTCAAAATGAACATAATCCGTCACAGTCTTTTCCACCAGGGCCTGGAGCTGGGCAGGAAAGTCCTCATCGGAGTCCCAGAAAACCAGGCGTATGGGAATCTGGGGAAAGGCGAAAAATTCGTAAGAGACATCTCCCATAGGGAGCTTTTTTCCGCCCAGAGCCTCACAAGCCCTTTGAAGCAGCAGAGTCTTTTGGGTAAATTTGCGGGCAAAGGGAACCAAAAGGGGGTCTGCCATGGGCTGCCGGGAGCCTGCCCCATCCAGGGATTCATTGGAGACCCAGGAACCGCCGGTGCGGGGAAAATCCTTTGTATAGTGGAGGAGATGATAGATGCTCATGGTCTCATTAAAGTAGAGAGCATCACTCCAGCCCTGGGGAGTTTCTTTTTCCAACCAACCGTCGTGGAGCCGCAGCCGGTATGGAGTCTGAAAATAGGAGAGATAGAGATGGGTATCATCCCGCTTCAAATCCAGAATTTTCATAATACGGGTAGGGTCAAACTGGGAAAACAGAGTCCGCCACTGTTGGGATACGGCCTCATATTCCGAGAAGAGAAAGCCTCTGCTCTGAAATGCATGGTAATTTACGCTCATAAAAATCCTCTTTTCCAATCATGTGAGCCCCTGTGGAGAGGCTATTCTTATTATAGCAGAAAAAGAAGAAAATTTCTGCTATTTTTAGGAATTTTCATGAGCGTCACAGCTGTAGCCAACGTAGCTTTAGAGGGCATGCCATATGCACCAGTGATGAAGTATCATCAGACTATTTCACAGCAGACTGATTTTTTCCGAATCTGTGTTATGGACATTAAGGGTGTCCTGTGATAGAATAAAACCAATACAAAGGGAAGAGGGGGCATAGGCTCTATGAAGAGAAAATGGAGTTATATTGGGCTTACGGTTCTGCTGGGAGCTCTTTTGACAGGCTGTGAGAAACCGCCGGAGGATGGAAGCCGGCTACCTAGATACAGCTATAATGAATTGTATAATATAGGACAGGATGATGACGAGGATGAGGATTGGGATCAGGAAATTCAGGATCTGATCGACCAGTATTTTTCTGAGGAGGGCGGCCCATCGAAGGATTTTGACCTGGAGGGCGGTTTTTATGACGGCGGTATCGGGGACACCCTGGAAAACGTGTTTTTTGCTATGCGGGTGGATGAGGCCCGTTTGGTGGAGAGCTACGGGAGCTATGAGCCGTCTGAGGGGACAGAGCTGGTGGATGTGACCATTACTCTGACCAATACCTTTTGGGAGGAGCTCCCCATGTACAACACGGATTTTCAGATACAGTGGGGAGGAGAAGGGGACGATGATTTTCGCTTTGGCTTGTCTGAGCTTTCCGCGGAAAGTCCCGATGTTATGCCGGAGCAGTTCTGGCTGGAGGAGGGTGAGACGGTGGAGTATCACCTGATTTATGAGATACCCGCCGGAAATAGAGAGCTCTCTGTCTCCTATCTGGAGGAATATTCCGACGGGTCTGAGGGAAGCCTTTATGTTATCTTTTTTGAGCCGGAGACTTGGGAAATTTAAGACTGGCTGCAAAGCCTTCCACAAGCAGCTGCTTGGCGGTACTGCCCTCCCGCATTTTAGGAAGTGCCTCCTGGTAGGTGAACCAGCAGGCACTGTCCACCTCCCGGGAGAGCGTAAAAGAGGCTTTATGGACTAGGGCCACAAAGCCCAGCATAAGCAGGCCTTTTTCTCCCAGGGGATAGCTGTTGATATAATGTAGGGACTGGACCTCAATGCCCAGTTCCTCTTTTATTTCCCGCCGGGCGGAGTCCTCTGCCCGTTCCCCCGGCTTCATATAGCCAGCTACGCAGACATAATTTTCGGTGGACACATAGTCCTGTCGGAGCAGGGCAACCTCCTGGTATTCGTTGATAACCAGATTGATGGTGCAGGTGTAGAAGGTGGGGAACAGGGGCTTTTGACAAGTAGTGCAGTAGGGGATAAGGCCTTCGTCCCCGATTTCTTTTTGAATGAGTTTTTCCCCGCAGTGGGGGCAGTAGGTGAATTTCATAGACGTCTCCTTTGTATGATCCGATTTCATTCTGCTGATTTATCGGCCAAAAGACGGAAAATATAAGGAAACCCTTTTAAATTTGCAGAAAGTAGTGTATACTTTATCCAGTAGAAATGGGGGTGCGCCATGACCTGTAAGGAAGCGATGCAATATATTATGCCTTATATCAATGATGAGATGACAGATAAGGAAGTGGAGGCATTTCTGGAGCATATAAAGGGTTGTCGGGAATGCTATGAAGAGCTGGAGGTGTACTATACCATCTACGCAGGTCTGGCTCAGCTGGACAATGACAGCGATGATTTTGATATGCATAATCTGCTGGAGAGAGCCCTGCAGGAATCCCGGGATCGGGTACGGCGGCACAGGAATTTTAATGTGCTTTACGTGGTATCCCAGGTGGCGGCCATACTTTCTCTGCTGGTAATGATTGTGGTGAAATGGAGATAGCATATGGGTGAAAAGATACTTTTGATTGATGGACATAATATTATTCACAGGGCCTTTTATGGTGTGGCAACCCTGACCAATGCCCAGGGTCTTCATACCAATGCCATTTTTGGGTTTCTCAACACCATGTTCAAGGTGCTGGAGGAGGAAAAGCCGGATTATGTGTGTGTGGCCTTTGATGTGAGCGCACCCACCTTCCGCCATGAGCTGTATGCGGATTATAAGGGCACCCGAAAGCCTATGCCGGAGGAGCTTCGGGAGCAGGTACCAGTGCTGAAAAAACTTCTGGGAGCTATGGGCATAGCTACCATGGAGCAGGCCGGGCTGGAGGCGGACGATCTTATGGGAACAGCTGCAAAGCGCAGTGAGGCCAGAGGGCTTCAAGTAGTGGTGCTCTCCGGGGATCGGGATCTTTTGCAGCTGGCCTCGGATCACATTCTCATCCGTATGCCCAAAACCAAAAGCGGCGGATCAGAGATCGAGGATTACAATGGAAACGGGGTGCGGGAGCGGTATCAGGTGACGCCAGAGCAGATCATTGAGTTGAAGGCTCTCATGGGTGACGCCTCAGACAATATTCCAGGAGTGCCCAGCATCGGAGAAAAGACAGCGACCAATCTTATTGTGAAGTATGGGACCATTGAGAATGCATATGCCCACCTGGAGGAGATTAAGCCAACCAGAGCTCGGGAGGCCCTGCGCCAACACTATGATATGGCAAAGCTTAGCAAAACTCTGGCCACGATTAACACGGATTGCGGATATGCATTTTCCTGGGAAGCGGCCAGATTGGGGGATATCTATACCCGGGAGGCCTATGAGCTTCTAAAAGAGCTAGAGTTTAAAAATATGCTGAAGCGCTTCCATCTGGAGGCGGCTGCCCCGAAGCAGGAAGAGCCCTTCCGGGAGATTGCGGATTTTACCCAGGCGGAGGCGATATTTGCAAAGGCGGCAGCTGAGGAATGCGTGGCCTTTTCCCTGCTCTTTGAGGAGCAAAGGCTGTTGGGAGTGTCTTTCTGTCTGGAGGAGGAGGCCTGTTATATTCCGGTCCAGGGGCTTATGACGGAAGGGTATCTGGCTGGAAGGCTGGTGAAAAGCCTAAGTCAGGTGCCAAGGCTTGTTACTTTGGATTTGAAGGAACAGCTGGAGGCTCTGGGGACCTGGGTGCCGGAGGAGGAGCTGGGGCTTTTCCTTAAGAGGGACGGCATTTGGCAGGACACGGGAATCGGGGCGTATCTTCTGAATCCTTTGAAGAGTCAATATACCAGCCAGGATCTGGGGCGGGAATTTCTGGGGCTTGAGGTACCTTCCAGGATGGAGCTTTTCGGCAAGGAAAAACTGTCCCGGATGGCTCAGGAAAAGCCAGGGGAGCTGCTGCGCTTTGCCTGCTATGAGAGTTATGTGCAGAAAAAGGTGATGCCTGTGCTGGAGGAGAAGCTGAGAGATGGCGGCATGTGGCAGCTGTACACGGAGGTGGAGATGCCTCTGGCGATGACACTCTACTATATGGAGCAGGCGGGGATTCGGGTGGAGGCGGAGGCCCTCAAAGTTTATGGGGAGCAGCTGTCTGTGCGGATTGCCCAGCTGGAGGAGGCTATTTACCAGCAGGCAGGGGAGAAATTTAACATCAATTCTCCTAAGCAGCTGGGGGTGATTTTGTTCGAGAAGCTGGGAATGCAGGGAGGAAAAAAGACAAAGACTGGCTATTCTACCTCGGCGGAGGTGTTAGAGAAGCTGGCCCCGGAAAGTCCGCTGGTGACGGACATTCTGGAGTACCGGCAGCTGGCAAAACTGAAGTCCACCTATGCGGACGGACTGGCTGTCTATATTCAGGAGGATGGGAGGATTCACAGCAAATTCCAGCAGACGGTGACAGCTACAGGCCGTTTAAGCAGCACGGAGCCCAATCTGCAAAATATTCCCATCCGTGTGGAACTGGGAAGGCTGATCCGCAAGGTGTTTATCCCGGCAGAGGGCTATGTGCTGCTGGATGCAGATTATTCGCAGATTGAGCTTAGAGTGCTGGCTCATATGTCCGGGGATGAGGCGCTGATTGCAGCCTACCGGGAGGCACAGGATATCCACCGGATGACGGCTTCCCAGGTGTTTCACGTGCCCTTTGATCAGGTGACGGATCTCCAGCGACGCAATGCCAAGGCAGTGAATTTTGGCATTGTCTATGGAATCAGCTCCTTTGGTCTGTCCCAGGATTTGAGTATAACCAAGAAGGAAGCCCAGGAGTATATTGAGCGGTATTTTGAAACCTATCCCAAAATCAAGGAATTTTTGGACGGGCTGGTAAAGGGGGGAAGAGAGAAGGGCTATGTGGAGACTTTGTTTGGTCGCCGCCGGCCTATGCCAGAGCTTACGTCTTCAAATTTTATGCAGCGTTCCTTTGGGGAGCGGGTGGCGATGAATGCACCCATTCAGGGAACTGCGGCGGACATTATTAAGATTGCTATGAACCGGGTGAGTCAGCGGCTTCGGGAGGAGGGGCTTCGATCCAGGCTGATTTTGCAGGTTCACGATGAATTATTGGTGGAAGCACACAAGGAGGAGCTTTCCCGGGTGCAGGAAATTCTGGCCGGGGAGATGAGTCAGGCGGCACAGATGGCAGTGCCCCTGGAAATTGATATGCATGGGGGAAGCAACTGGTATGAGGCACATTGATGAGGGATGCCTGAATAGTTGGGAGTGTATACATGAGAAGTATTGGAATTACGGGGGGAGTGGGCGCTGGGAAAAGTGAGATCCTGGCACATTTAGAAAAGTATTATGGAGCACAAATCATAGAGGCTGATAAGGTAGGACATTTGGTAATGGAGCCCAAAGGGCCGGCATACCAGGCTGTTTTGGAGGCTTTTGGGCTGGAAATATTGGGAAAAGATGGGGCTATTGACAGAGGTGTCCTGGGGGGAATGGTATTTGGCAATGAAGAGCAGCTGGAGAAGCTCAATAAAATTGTTCATCCCCAGGTGAAGAGCTGGATTTACCGGGAGATGGGGCGGCTACGACAGCAGGGTTGTGAGCTTTTCACCATTGAAGGGGCCCTTTTGATTGAGGATCAGTACGAGGATATCTGTCAGGAACTGTGGTATATTCACGCGGATGCAGATATACGCAGGGAAAGGCTGCGGGCATCCCGGGGATATACGGACGAAAGAATTGACGCGATTTTTCATAGTCAGCTGTCAGAGGCGGAGTTTCGTAAACATTGTCAGGCGGTGATTGACAACAGCGGTTCCTTTGACAAGACCTGTCGACAGATTGCGGGGCTATTTGACCGGTGGAATCTGTGTGCCAGGCCATAAAACTTTTGAAGCAGGGGACAGGAAAGAGGCAAAAGGAGAATAGGGAAAAATGAGATTGTGCAGTATCGCAAGCGGTAGCAGCGGCAACTGTATTTACATAGGCTCGGATAACAACAGTCTTTTGATTGACGCAGGTATCAGCGGCAAGAGAGTGGAGGCAGGCTTAAAGGAGCTGGATTTATGCGGAAGGGATGTGGATGGGGTCTTGATTACTCATGAGCATTCGGATCATATCAAGGGGCTTGGCGTGTTGGCCAGAAAGTTTGCGCTGCCAATCTATGGAACCCGGGGAACCTTAAAGGCCATAAAGAGAACGGCGAATCTGGGCCCGATACCGGAGGAGCTGTTTCGGGAGATAAAGCCGGATGTGGATTTTCAGGTGGGCGATTTGACGGTTTCTCCGTTTCGGGTCTCCCATGACGCAGCGGAACCGGTGGCATACCGGTTGACCTGCCAGGGAAAATCGGCGGCAGTAGCCACGGATCTGGGGGTCTATACGGACTATACAGTGGAGAAGCTTCAGAGGCTGGATGTACTGCTTTTGGAGGCAAACCACGATATCCATATGCTGGAGGTAGGGGGGTATCCCTATTATTTAAAGCAGCGGATTTTGGGGGAGAGAGGGCATTTATCCAATGAATCGGCGGGACAGCTTTTGTGTCGGGTGCTCCACGACAATCTGAAGCGGATCTTTCTGGGGCATCTGAGCAAGGAGAATAACTATGCGGAGCTTGCCTATGAGACGGTGCGCCTGGAAATGCTGTTGGAAGATACGCCTTATGGGCCTGATGATTTTCCTATTACCGTAGCCGGGCGGGAGTGCATGTCGGAGTGTGTGGCTGTGTGACACTGGTGGAAGCAAAAAGGATGGCGCAGCGAGGGCGTCAGGAAAGAGGAAGATATGAAAAAGACGATTATTACGGTGGTAGGCAAGGATACGGTGGGAATCATTGCCAGGGTGTGTACCTATCTGGCGGAGAACGGGGTGAACATTCTGGATATTTCCCAGACCATTGTTCAAGGGTATTTTAATATGATGATGATTGTGGATACAGGCTTGGTACAGTCCTTTGACAGGCTGGCCGAGGAGCTGGAGGAGCTGGGAAAAGAGATTGGCGTGGTGATTAAGTGCCAGCACGAGGAAATCTTTGAGTCCATGCACAGGATATAGAGAAAGGAATCACAGATGATCAACAGATACGAAGTCAATGAAACCAATCAGATGATTGAACAGGATAATCTGGATGTGCGGACCATTACCCTGGGCATCAGCCTTATGGACTGCGTTGACGGGGACCTGGAGAGGCTGAACCGGCAAATTTACCAGAAGATTACCACGGTAGCCAGGGATTTGGTTTCCACTGGCCGGGAAATCGAACGGGAGTATGGAATTCCCATTGTAAACAAGCGAATTTCGGTCACCCCCATTGCCATGGTTGGGGAGGCGGCCTGCAAAAAGCCGGAGGATTATGTGACCATTGCACGGACCCTGGATAAGGCGGCGAAGGAGGTAGGTGTAAACTTTATCGGAGGTTATTCTGCCCTGGTGTCCAAAGGGATGACAAGAGGGGAGGAGTATCTTATCCGCTCCATTCCCGCGGCGCTCTCCCAGACTGAGCGGGTTTGCAGCTCCGTGAACGTGGGTTCTACCAAATGTGGCATCAATATGGATGCAGTGCGCCTGCTGGGAACCATTGTAAAGGAGACGGCGGAGTATACCAGGGAGCAGGATTCTCTGGGCTGTGCCAAGCTGGTGGTGTTCTGCAATGCACCCGATGACAACCCCTTTATGGCCGGGGCCTTCCACGGAGTGACGGAGGCGGATGCCATTATCAATGTGGGGGTTAGCGGACCTGGGGTGGTCAAGCATGCGCTGTCCAAGGTTCGGGGAGAGAGCTTTGAGGTGCTCTGTGAAACCATTAAAAAAACGGCCTTTAAGGTGACACGGGTGGGCCAACTGGTAGCCCAGGAGGCCTCTAAGCGCCTGGGGATTCCCTTTGGGATCCTGGATCTGTCTCTGGCGCCGACCCCGGCTGTAGGGGACAGTGTGGCGGAGATTTTAGAAGAGATCGGTCTGGAGCGCACAGGTGCGCCGGGCACAACGGCGGCTTTGGCGTTGCTCAATGACCAGGTAAAAAAGGGTGGGGTTATGGCTTCCTCCTATGTGGGAGGATTAAGCGGGGCTTTTATTCCTGTCAGTGAGGACCAGGGCATGATCGATGCAGTGCAGGCCGGCGCTTTGAGTCTGGAGAAGCTGGAGGCCATGACTTGTGTATGCTCTGTGGGCCTGGATATGATCGCTATCCCGGGGGATACAAAGCCCTCCACCATTTCCGGAATCATTGCCGATGAGATGGCGATTGGTATGGTAAACCAGAAGACCACGGCAGTTCGCATTATTCCGGTGATTGGCAAGGGCGTGGGGGAGATGGTGGAGTTTGGCGGCCTTTTGGGCTATGCCCCTATTATGCCGGTCAATGCCTTTTCCTGCGATGCCTTTGTGAACCGGCGGGGACGGATTCCGGCGCCTATTCATTCCTTTAAAAATTGATGATGAGGGGCAAAGGATGCTAAAGCTATTGCTTGTGGAGGATGATGCCTCCATTGTGGAGAATTTAACAGCGGTGCTGAAGGGGGAGGGCTTTGTGATCCGCTCGGTGAGCGGGCAGCAGGCGGCTCTTCAGGCCGTGGAACAGGAGAGCTTTGATTTGCTTCTCCTGGATGTGTCCCTAAAGGATGGCAACGGTTTTGCCGTCTGCTCGGCGGTGAAGGCCCTGGTGGATGTGCCGGTGATCTTTCTTACTGCCTCCGGGGATGAGTTCAGTGTGGTAACGGGATTGGAGCTTGGGGCGGAGGACTATATCAGCAAGCCTTTTCGGCCCCGGGAGCTGGTTTCCCGGATTCGCAGCGTGCTGCGGCGATGCGGAAAGAGCCAGGCTGTCCTGGAGGTGGAGGATGTAAAAGTAGATACGGTACGAGCGGCGGTAACCCGACAGGGTAGGGATCTGGCGCTGTCGGCCCTGGAATACCGGATTCTTCTGTTTTTCCTGAATCACAAGGGGATGGTCTTGTCCCGCAGCCAGATCCTGGAGGAAATCTGGGATGCGGCTGGGGAGTTTGTCAACGATAATACACTGACAGTTTATATTAAGCGTCTGCGGGAAAAAATCGAGAAGGACCCGCAAAATCCCAGGATTATCCGGACAGTGCGGGGACTGGGATATAAGCTGGGGGAGTGACTATGGATTTTTTGCGGAATAGGGAAATTCGCCGGCAGCTGGCCGGATCTTGTCTTCTGCTGGTTCTTACGGGAGCCGGCATTTTTTTTCTGCCTTCTCTTTTTGAGACAAAGGGAATCCAGGGGGCCTGGGGGCTGTTCTTGTTTTTTGAGGGGGCTATGACTGTGCTGGTTCTCTATTGGCTTGCGTTTACCCTTGGGCGTTACCGGAGACTACAGCGTCTTGCCACAGATACGGACCGGATTCTTCACGGAGAGCGGCAGATTCATCTGGAGCAGTATCAGGAGGGAGAGCTGTCCATACTGGCCAATGAGTTTCAGAAGATGCTGGCCCGGCTGGTAGAGCAATCGGACGTCCTACAGAGAGAAAAGGTCTATCTCAGTAATTCTATGGCGGATATTTCTCATCAGTTGAAAACTCCCCTCACAGCTCTGCATCTACTTTTTATGCGGTTGTCCGGGGAGCAGAGGGAGGAAGAGCGTACCAGGCTGGTCTATGAGGGGGTACAGCTTTTGGATCGGGTGGACTGGCTGGTGAACGGACTGCTGAAAATTGCCAAGATTGACGCGGGAACGGCGGTTTTTGCTCACGAGAAGGTGGATGTGAGAGCGCTTTTGGAGCTGGCCCTTCATCCCTTAAGGATTCCCCTGGAGCTGCGAAAGCAGACGGTGACGATTTCATCAGGGGAGGAGGGAGAGCGCCCCTGCTTTGAGGGGGACCTGGCCTGGAGTGGGGAGGCCCTGGGAAATATTCTGAAAAATTGTATGGAGCATACGCCAAAGGGGGGGAATATTTGGATTTTTGTCCGGGAGAACCGGCTTTATACGGAGATTCTGGTGGAGGATGACGGAAGTGGAGTTGATCCAGAGGATCTGCCCCATCTATTTGAACGGTTTTATAAGGGGAAGGATGCAGCTGACACCAGTGTGGGCATTGGGCTGGCCCTGTCCCGGATGATTATCAAGGAGCAGAATGGAACCTTAAAGGCGGAGAACCGCAGGGAGGGAGGGGCCCGCTTTATTATCCGGTTCTATCAGGGCGTTATCTGAAAAATTTTGTATTATGACAATTTTGTTATTTTACAGTCACCGGCCTGTCATAAAGGGATCGTATACTAAAGAAAAGGTTGCCAGAGGAAACAGCAGACACAGAGAGGATAGGCAGCCGGAGAGGAGTCATATGGAATTATTAAAGGTAGAGCATCTTTCAAAGGTATACGGCAAGGGTGAAAATCAGGTGAAGGCCCTGGACGACGTGTCTTTTTTGATTCAGCCTGGGGAATTTGTGGCTATTATCGGGCCTTCGGGCTCGGGCAAATCCACCCTGCTGCATATTTTAGGCGGCGTGGATCGGCCATCCTCCGGCCATGTGTATCTGGACGGAACGGATATTTACAGTCAAAATGAGGAGCAGCTGGCCATTTTCCGCCGCAGGGAGGTGGGATTGATTTATCAGTTTTACAACCTGATTCCCGTGTTGGATGTGGAGGAAAATATTACCCTCCCCGTGTTGATGGATAAGCGGGAGGTGAATCAGAAGCGGCTGGAGGAGTTGCTTCATGTGCTGGGGCTCTCTAAGCGCAGGAGACATCTGCCAAACCAGCTTTCCGGGGGACAGCAGCAGCGGGTTTCCATTGGGCGGGCGCTGATGAATGCTCCAGCCCTGGTACTGGCGGATGAGCCCACGGGAAATCTGGATTCCCAAAACAGCCAGGAGATTATGGAGCTTTTGAAGATGTCCAATGAGAAGTATGGACAGACCCTGGTTGTAATTACCCACGATGAGAACATTGCTCTCCAGGCGGACCGTATCCTTGCCATTGAGGATGGACGAATTGCCAGAGATGAGGTGATCCGCCGATGAATGTATTTACCCGCGTGACAGTGCAAAGCTTAAAGAAGAATAAAACTCGGACCGTTGTGACCATTGTGGGCATTCTTTTGGCTACGGCCATGCTCACAGCTGTGACCACCTTTGTCTCCAGCCTACAACACTTTATGATCCGGGCGGTGGTGGCGGAGAGCGGCCGCTGGCATGGAGTGATTTACGGCGTTTCTCAGGAAGAAATTGGGGAAATTTACCAGTCTGAGCAGGTGAAAACTGCCGCATCCTACCAGGAGGTGGGCTATGCCCTGCTTCCGAAGGCTGTCCGGCCAGATAGACCCTATATCTTTGTGGCTGGAATGGAGAAGGAGCTCTATGATCTTTTGCCGGTAAATCTGGTGGAAGGAAGGCTTCCCCAAAACAGCAAAGAGATTGCCATTCCCAGGATGCTGGTTGGACAGAGGCATCTGTCTGTGAAGGTGGGGGATACTCTGACCCTTAATCTGGGAAAACGGTATTTTGAAGGAATGGAAAGGCGGATGCCGGACAGTGCAGTTCTTAAGGAGGACGAGACGACTCTGGCGGAGGAGCTGGTCCCTAAGGGGGAGCGTACCTATACGGTGGTGGGAATCATTGAGCAGGTAGGGTTTGAGGGATATCACAGTGCGGGCTATACTGCCCTTACGGCTATAGAGGAGGCTTCCGGGGCGGACAGTAGCTTTACCTGCTATTTTGAGATGAAGAAGGCCTCTGAGATTTATGGGTTTATAAGCGAGGTCCAGGGAAGCCACGTGGGAGATACCCATTCCACCCTGCTTCGCTATCTGGGAGTTTCCGGGAATCGCCCCTTTATGGAGATGCTCTATGGACTGGCCATTATCTTGATATTATTGATTATGACAGGGGGAATCTCCCTGGTGTACAATTCCTTTGCCATTTCCGTAAGTGACAGAACCAGGCAGTTTGGACTTCTCTCCTCTGTGGGAGCTACCCCCCGACAGATGCGGGGCATGGTGCTTAAGGAGGCAGGCCTGGTGAGTCTTTTTGGAATTCCTCTGGGAGTTTTAAGTGGAATCGTAGGAATCGGCGTTACTTTAAAGCTTATCGGTAGATCCTTTGGGTATTTGTATTATTCGGAGAGCGCTAACAGCTTGGAGCTGCATGTATCCATTCTCGCTGTGGTTGTGGCGGCTTTTACAGCTGGGCTTACAGTGTTGATCTCTGCCTGGATCCCTGCCAAGAGAGCCAGCCGTATGGCGCCTATGGATGCGATTCGCCAGGCAAAGGATATCCGGGTGCCAAAGAAGGTGAGAAGGAGCGGCAAATATGCCTACCGTCTGCTGGGACTGCCAGGAATGATTGCCCAGAAGCATTTTACCCGGAGCAAGCGCCAGTATCGGGCCACCATTTTTTCTCTGTTTATCAGCATTGTGCTCTTTATTTCCGCCAGCTCCTTTTCCGCTTATGTGCGCAAAAGCGTATGGGACGTGGATGAGTTGCCGGATTACGACGTGGTGGTGTATATGGGGAGTGAGAGGGAGACGGAATTGATGTCCTGGTTGCCGGAACGGGTTTCTCAGATGGGTAATGTGGAAGAGAAGCTGGAAACCATGGAGTTCTACGTTCCTATTCGTGTGGATGCGGATCAGATAAATGAAGAGTACAGAGAACTGATGTTCGAAGAAGCAGTGGAAACAGACACCCTGGAAGGGGAGGGCTATACAGAGCTTCAGGGGATTCTGGTGGTTCTTCGGGATCAGGATTATGAGGCGTATCTTGCGGAGCTGGGGCTTTCGGGAATTGTGGATGCCCGGAAACAGGCGGTAGTGCTGAATCAAACCAGGGCTTTTATCACAAAGGAACAGCGCTATCGGATTTATGACATTCTCAAGGAGGCAAAAGGAACAGCCCAAGCGGTCTTTGAGGATTACGTGGGATTTGCGGAATCGGGTCTTGACAAACTGGAGGGAGAAGCTTATGAGGAGGCCTACAGAAGCTTTCAAAAGCCGGTGGAGGTATCCTTGGGAGCTCTGGTAACCAAGGCGCCCATGGGGCTCTTCACCAATTACGGGGGCCGGTTTGGGCTGGTGGCGCCGGAGAGTTTGGTTTTGGATCTCATGGGAAACCCGGAAAATTATGGGGGAAGATGGCAGATGTATCTTAAGAGCCAGGAGCACCAGGCTGTGGCCCAGGAGATTGAGAACCTGGTTCTGATGGAGGGAATAGAGAATGGGTTCTTTGTCATGGATGCCACGGAGGGCGTACAGGCCCAGAGGAGCATGCTGTTTACAGTGGATGTGTTTACCTACGGGTTTATTGCGCTTATCTCCCTGATTGCAGCGGCCAATGTGTTTAATTCCATTTCCACAGGATTTTTGCTCCGCCGCCGGGAGTTTGCGGTTTTAAGCTCCGTGGGAATGGATGCCAGGGGAATGGGACAGATGCTGCGGTTTGAATGCGTGCTGTACGGATGCAAGTCTTTGTTGTATGGGATTCCCGTGTCCATATTGGTGACCTACGGTATTTACCGGGTGGTGGTGAGCAGCATGGATACCCGTTTCTTTATCCCGGTGACCAGTATTCTCATAGCTATCTGCAGTGTGTTTGCGGTGGTGTTTGCCACCATGCTGTATGCCAAAGGGAAGCTGCAAAAGGAGAACCTTATAGACAGCATCCGCCGGGAGAGTGTCTGACAGGCGCATTTTGTCCTATCCCAACCAAGTATCAGTTATGGTGTGAAAAGTAAGCTTGCAGGCATGCAAGCTTACAACGCTATCTGGCATAAAGATTGTGTGTGCGGATGAGGTGTGCTACAATGTCCAAAGAATCAAGGAGTGGCGCAGAAGGGAGGAGAATCCATGCAATATAGAATCTTAGTGGCAGAGGATGACAGAGGGTTGAACCAGGGAATCCGCCTGGCTTTGCAAAAGGAAGAACTGGTGTTTGATTCTGCCTATACCCTGGAGGAGGCCTGGGAGCTCTGGCAGGAGAAGAAGCCGGACATGGTACTTTTGGACGTGAATTTTCCCGATGGAAATGGGTTTGATTTTCTTCGCACCCTGCGCCGTGCTTCCGATATTCCAGTGCTGGTGATCACAGCCAATGATATGGAGAGCGATGAGGTAACCGGGCTGACCCTGGGGGCGGATGATTACATTACAAAGCCTTTTAGCCTGATGGCTCTGCGGGCCCGGGTGGAAAACATCCGAAGGAGGGCGACAAAATCCCAGCGGCAGCTCTATGAGGCGGAAGGCTACCGGTTTGATTTTGACAAGCTGGAATTCCAGGTGGAAGGCCAGGAGATCCCTTTAAGCGCACCAGAGCAGAAGCTTTTGCGGCTGTTTCTCTCCCATCCTGGGCAGACGCTGCCCAGGGAGGTTCTGGTGGAAAAGATTTGGGTGGATGGTGTGGAGTATGTGGATGAAAATGCACTGTCTGTGGCTGTCAGCCGGTTAAGGAAAAAGCTGGAGATTCGGGGGAAAAACAGTCCCATCGCCACTGTTTACGGAGTAGGCTATGTCTGGAGATGGGCGAAGGAGGAGATATGGGAAGAACCGACAAAATAATTTCCAGGCTGGATGAAATGCTGACGGATGCCATCAATGGCTCCTTCGTAGAGGCAAGCTATGATGAGACCCAGCTTTCCAGGCTGGAGAGCAAGTTTCGCCAGTATTTGACAGGAAAGGAAACGGCCACGGAGAGGGTGGAGAGGGAGCGGGCAGCTATCAAAGATCTGGTGACCAATATCTCTCATCAGACAAAAACTCCCATCGCCAATATCTGTCTCTATTCTCAGCTCCTGGAGGAGATCAGCACGCCGGAAATGCTTCCCCTGGTGGAGCAGGTCCGCCTTCAGGCGAAAAAGCTGGACTTTTTAATCCAGATGTTGACAAAAGTTTCCAGATTGGAAAGCGATATGATAAAGCTAAAGCCCCAGGTACAGCCGGTGGTCCCGCTGGTTGTAGCAGCTATCCGGGGAGTCCAAGGACAAGGGGATGCCAAGGGAATTGCCATCCGTATAGAGGGGCAAGAGGCAGAGAAGGTGACAAGGCTTCTAAAGATGTGGGAATCAACCGCTGGTTCGGCGGAGGGACAAGAGTTCATGGAGCTGGAGGAAAAGGCCGAAGAGCTGGAAGAGAGAACAGAGGAAAAGGAAAGAAAGGCCCCAGGGCGAAATGAGAGGCCACAGGAAGAGGCTGGAGAAGAAAAAAGAGCATCCTATAGCGAAATTTGCGCCTGCTACGATGCACGCTGGACCGGGGAGGCCCTGGGAAATGTGCTGGACAATGCAGTCAAGTATTCGCCGGAAGGGAGCACGGTGACGGTTTCCCTGGGAGCCCAGGAAATGTTTGTCTGTATCAGCGTGGAGGATGAGGGCATGGGGATCTCAGAGGAGGAGCAGGCCCAGATTTTTGAGCGCTTCTATCGGGGGAAGCATACAGGGAGGCAGGAGGGAAACGGAGTGGGGTTGTATCTCACCCGCATGATTCTCCAGAGGGAGCGGGGCTATATCAAGGTGTCCCCGGGAAAAGAGGGTGGGAGCTGTTTTCGCATCTACCTTTCAAAATCGGGATGAGAATGTAAAAATTTGGAAATTCTATAAGAGAAGTCTTTGACCTGGAATTCTTGCAGATCTGTTAGATTTCAGAAAGGCTCTGGAAAGAATGATCTGTTATAGTCTGTTTATGCAGAGGCAAAAACTGCGTAGGCAGACTTTTTCATGGAATGAGAAGACGTGGAAGAGAGACAGGAAAGGAGACCACACATGGAAATTTTGAGAACAGAAAATTTGAAAAAATATTATGGGGCAGGAGACACCTGTGTAAAAGCCCTGGACGGAGTGGACTTTGCAGTGGAAAAGGGGGAATTTGTTTCCATTGTAGGCACATCCGGCAGCGGAAAATCCACGCTTTTAAATATGCTGGGAGGGTTGGATCGGCCAACCTTGGGAACCGTTACAGTGGACGGAAAGGAAATTTTTTCTTTGAAGGAGGAGGCTCTGACCATTTTTCGGAGGCGGAAGATCGGCTTTGTGTTTCAGAGCTTTAATCTGGTGCCCATTCTCAATGTATATGAAAATATCGTGCTTCCCATTGAGCTGGACGGAAACAAGGTGGATAAGAAATTTGTAAAAAGCGTTATGGAAACCCTGGGCCTTACAGAGAAAATCTATGCCCTTCCCACGCAGCTTTCCGGGGGACAGCAGCAGAGGGTGGCCATTGCCCGGGCCCTGGCCTCCAAGCCGGCCATTGTGTTGGCGGATGAGCCCACGGGAAATCTGGATTCTGCCACCAGCCAGGATGTACTGGGGCTTTTAAAGGTTACCGGGGAGCGCTTTGGCCAGACCATGGTAATGATTACCCATAATGAGGAGATTGCCCAGATGGCAGACCGGATTGTGCGCATAGAGGATGGTCGCATATTAAAATCCTCTGGAGGAAGCAGAGCCGGAAATAGCATAAAGCCCTCCTCACCATCTGGAAAGCATGCATTGCCGGCAGACAGAGAATCCTTCCAAGGAGGTGCTTCCCATGCGTAAGGTGAGAAACAACCAGGCGGTGAAGCGGCTGGCCAGAAAAAGCTTTCAGGCCAGCCGCACCCGGAATAGCATTGCAGCCATTGCCATTGGACTGACAGCCGTCCTCTTTACGGCGGTATTTACCATTGGAATAGGAATTGTGGAGGATACCCAGAAAAGCAGCATGCTCCAGGCTGGGGGGGATGCCCACGGGGCCATTAAGGATCTAACCCAGGAGCAGTATGAGATTTTGGCGCAGCATCCCTCCATTCGGGAATGTGGCCGGGATATTGTCATGGCCCATGCTGTGGAGAACCCAGAGTTTTTAAAGCGCCATGTGGAAATCCATTACCTGGATGAGAATTTGTATCCCCACTGGTTTGTGGAAATTCTGGAGGGAAAGAAACCGGAGGCTGCCCATGAGATTCTTATGGATCAGAAATCCATGGAGCTTCTGGGGCTTGAGGCAAAGGCCGGCACCCAGGTAACCCTTAAGATACAGGTACATCCGGGAAGAGAAGCTGTGGAGCGCACCTTTACGGTGAGCGGGGTGATAAAGTCTGCGGAGGCTATGAAGGTAGGCTTTGTCTTTGTGTCAGAGGCGTATCGGCAGACCTATGGGGAAGAATTGGTGGCCGGGCCGGAGGATGTCTTTAGCGATACAGGAAAGATTAGCATGCATGTGATTTTTTCCAACTCCAGGGGCATACAGGGGAAGCTCAATAAAATCATAACAGACAGCGGCTTTTCTCTGGAGGAGGGATCCCCGGATTATATTGGTTCCAACGCCAACTGGGCGTATCTGTCCGATGGCGCGGAGAGTGACCCTATGACAATCCTGAGTATGGGAGCGGCTATGCTTTTGATTGTGGTGACAGGGTACCTGATTATTTACAATATTTTTCAAATTTCTGTTATCCGGGATATTCGGTACTATGGTCTTTTGAAAACCATCGGCACAACGGGAAGGCAGATCAAAAGAATTCTTCGCAGGCAGGCAGTCCGGCTGTTTTTTCTGGGAACGCCTGGGGGACTGATTGTGGGATATGTGGCGGGAAATATCCTTCTGCCCTTTGTGGCGTCAGTGGGCACCGGGAGAGATCGGGGGGAAATCCTTGTCTCCGTCCATCCATGGATTTTCCTGGGGGCGGCCCTGTTTACCTTGGTGACAGTATGGATTTCCCAGTGGAAGCCGGGGAGGATTGCTGCAAAGGTATCGCCGGTGGAAGCCCTTCGATACACAGAACATGGAAAAGAACACAAAAAGCCAAAGAAAACCACAGATGGTGGAAAGCTTCCCCGGATGGCGTTTTCCAACCTGGGCAGAAATAAGGGGCGGACATTGGTGGTACTTTGTTCCCTCTCCCTGACGCTCGTGCTGATGAATACGTTCTACACCATTGCCAGCTCCGTGGACAGAAACGGGTTTCTGTCAAAAATGATCCTGAGTGAGGGGATTATCGGAAATGCCCAGCTGTGGAATTACAACTATTTTATCACGGATGAGGAGACAGCACAGGTGGTGAGCCTTTCAGAGAGCTTTATCGCAGCCTGTGAGGAGCAGGAGAGCTTTTCTGAGGGGGGAAGAATCTATATGCATCAGGCAGGGGGATATATGCCAGTGGAGAGCTGGGAAATTCCAGATTATATTCCCACAAATGAGGAAGGCGTTCCCGGAAACTGGTATCCCGATGGTTTTTATCCCTTTTCCGGATACGAGGAAGGAGTGTACACCGCTTCCATCTATGGAATAGAGCCGTTTGTCCTGTCCAAAATGACTGTGGTGGAGGGGGAGACAGACCCCCGTGTCATATGGGAGAAGCTGAAAACGGGAAATTACCTTCTCTACAGCGTCCAGGTGGACGACAACAATTTCATTATGGAAAATAAGAGGAAGCATCACGCAGGGGATAAGATTACCTTGACATACCGAGATGGTGGTCCCACAAAGGAATATGAAATCCTCTCTGTGGTGAAGGAGCACAGCTACAGTCTGACCAACCGCATAGCAAATGAATTTTCCTACTATATCACAGCGGAGGATTTTAAGAAATACCTTTCTGATGCCTTCCTGATGAGCTATCTCTTTGACGTGAAGGAAGGGCAGGAGGCCGCCATGGAGGAGTTTCTGAAGACCTACACGGAAGAGGAGGAGCCTCTCATGTCCTTTGAATCCCGCACGACCTATGAGGGAAACTTCCAGGAAATGCTGGGAACCCTCACCCTGGTGGGAATAGCTTTGACGGCTGTTATCGGGATTATCGGCCTTTTAAACTTTACCAACGTTATTCTCACCAGTATGACTGCCCGCAAGCGGGAGTTTGCCATGATGGAGGCCATTGGCATGACAAAGCGCCAGCTGGTGGGGATGCTCACTGCAGAGGGACTGTATTACGCGGCCTTTACCATCCTGTGCTCTCTTATGGTGGCGACCCTGTTTTCCCTCACTGTAGTCAGGGCCATTGGGGACGGTATCTGGCTTATACAATACCGTTTTACTTTGTTGCCAGTGTTTCTTGCCAGCCCTGTTCTTTTGCTTCTGGGGGTGCTGCTTCCAAGGGTTGTATATAGGTTTCGGGGGAAGAAGAGCATTGTGGAGGAAATTCGGGAGTAAAAGAACAAATGTTCTAACTGTAGAATCCGACAATTTCCGGGGATTTTTCCACAAGAATCAGACAATGAGCATTTTTCGGGTATACTCATGGCAGAAAGGGGTGTGATAGCGATTGGTCACCACGGATTCATAGACATGGGCAGCGAAAACATCCTGCTGAAACAGGGACAACAGCTCCTGAGGGGGAAACAATCCCTCTTTGGAGGCTGGAACCCCACGTAAAAACTCCTGCCCATGGGAGGCACGGCTTAGGATGGGAATCCGGGCTGATTGCTTGAGGAGACTCAGGAGAGACTGACTTTCCCGGCGAAAGCCCAGAATTTTTGCGTACACAGGATATCCCAGCTCTTTTCTGCGATCGGAAGCTTCCTTAAGGTCTGCCAGAAGAATATGACAGAGTGCCCGGGTAATCCGGGTGTGGGTCAGCTGGCGGGTTTTTAAAAGAGATGCAAAAGAGGTAGCCGTCTGGAACTGGGGCAACAGGCGCCGAATACGGGCAGCCAGGTCCGGAGATACATCCGTATAGGCTGTCAGCTCTTCCTGGGGGAGACTTAAAAGCTGGTAGTGGAGAAGAGCGGAAAAATCGTCCCAGTCCAGAGGACCCTTCTGATCAAAATAAGCCTTCAGCACTCGGCCAGCTTTTGGGGGAAGCTGGTGGAAAACCTGGGAAAAGCCTTCCTGATGAATGGCCCGGCGAATGGCGCTGGCAGAGGCCAACTCCCGGTTTAAAGACAGATCGTGGTAGGCACTGCCTTTGCGCCTTAAGGTCCAGGGACGGATGGGGCTTTGCAGAAGTCTGAGGGCCTTTAAATATTCGATTCCCAGGATATTATTGGGTTCACTGAGGATGTTTTTTCCAGACAGGGAGGCTCCCAAATGGGCCAGATATGCTTCCAGAGCCTTACTGCGGGCCAGGGGAAAGGAGTAGCCCTGTCTTAACAAGGTCTTAAGAAGCTCCCGGTAGGCATCGGGCTCCCGGTATAGGACCTCTGCGTAGGAGGAGAGCAGGGACAGATCCCCACACTCGCTGCCAAAACATAGGGCATCCACGCAGCCCAGGCTATTGAGAAGAGACATAGCGCCAAAGGCAAAGGTCTCCGCGCTGGCACAGGCATAGGCAGCCGGAAGCTCCAGCACCAGATCCGCGCCCTCAGCCAGTGCCATGTGGGCCCGGCAGTATTTATCCGTAAGGGCCGGTTCCCCTCTCTGGACAAAGTCCCCACTTTGCACCACAAGGAGATAATCAGCCCCGGTTAAAGCTCGGGCCTGGGCCAGATGATAAGCATGCCCTTTGTGAAAGGGATTGTATTCTGCAATAATGCCTGTGATATGAATTGCCATTTTTAGGATCCTTCCAAAGACCATCCAACAGATGGTGTTTTTTAGTTGCCTTATTTTTCCCGTGTGCCTGTTACCATGGAGGCCAGAGCCAGAAGAGCCAGTACATTGGGCAGAACCATTAGCTGGTTGAAAGTGTCAGTAAGCTCCCATACCAGATCATTGGACAGGCAGGAGCCTAAGAAAATAAAAATGACGGCCAGCACAGAGTAAATCTTTACGCCTTTGTCACCAAAGAGATATTTCACATTGATCCGCCCGAAGAGATTCCAGCTGATAATGGTGGAGAAGGCAAAGAACAGCAGACAAACGGCTACAAAGAGATTGCTGGCCGTGCTGCCAAATACAGAGCCAAAGGCCAACTGTGCCATATTGGTCCGGCTGACACCCTCTGCGGCTCCACTGGCCAGGACCCCGTTTCCAGCATACAGGGTGGAGACTACAATCAGGGCTGTCATAGTAAGAACTACAAAGGTGTCAATAAAGACGCCCACCATGGCTACGACCCCTTGCTCATGGGGAGCTGCCACATTTGCCATAGCGTGGGCATGGGGCGTGGAGCCCATACCAGCTTCATTGGAGAAAAGCCCTCGCTTAACCCCCTGGCTGATGGCTGTTTTCAAAGCATAGCCCAAACCGCCGCCAATAATGGCCTGGGGCTGGAAGGCATAGCGGAAAATCATGGCAATGGTTTCCGGCACATACTGGATGCGACAGATGAGAAGAACCAGTCCCCCCACCAGATAGATGACAGCCATAATCGGCACAAGCTTTTCCGTCACAGATGCCAGACGCTGAATGCCTCCAATAAAGATAAAGGCGGCCACTGCTGCCACAATAATTCCGATGATCCAGGTGGGAATTCCCAGGGCATTGCTACAGGTTTCCCCAATGGAATTGGACTGTACCATACAGCCCATAAAGCCCAGGGCCAAGATAATAGCCACGGCAAAGAAGCCAGCCAGGAACTTGCCAAAGGCATTGGGAAAGGCCTTGCGAATATAGTAGACTGGTCCGCCGTGGATAGAGCCATCCGCCTCCACATGGCGGGTTTTCTGGGCCAGCACCGCCTCCGCATAAATGGTGGCCATGCCAAAGAACGCGATGATCCACATCCAGAAGATAGCGCCTGGTCCCCCAGTGAGAATTGCGCCACAGGCACCAATAATGTTTCCTGTTCCCACCTGAGCTGCAATAGCCGTGGTCAGGGCTTGAAAGGAGGTAAGCCCGTTTTCCTGCCTGCCCCCCTTTAGGGATAGCTTTCCAAAAACCTGTTTCATACCTTCTCCAAAGCACCGCACCTGCACGAACCGAGTTTTGATGCTGAAAAACAGACCACATCCAATTAGCAAGACCACCAGAATGTAGTCAGACAGGTACAGATTAATCGTCTGTACAACCTTTAACACTGCTTCCATAACACGCCTCCTATTTGTAGTACCGCGTAAGCCCAACCAGAGCCCCTGAATCTGGAAGTACTTCTGACCGTTTTCACGCCCAGAAATGTTTCCGAACTCTGTTTGCGTTTGCGCTGTTTTTATGTTCCATGATAAAATCTCCGGCTTTAGCAGGGGGAAAGCTTTCCACATAAAAAGCTGCCGATGGAATCGACAGCTCCGGAAAATAAAAAGAAAGCAGGATTTTACCCCTATCAATGTCTGCTCTGTCCTTTTTGCCTGAGAGATTCAGCGTTGCCGCTTTGCACCTTCGGCACCCAATCCAATGGGATTCTCCAGAGTTTCCTCGGCCTCCGGTCCAGGCAAAGGACTGTTCCAGAGGTTTCTGCGGATACTTTTGTCATGTATAAAGGTAAGTATAAGGCTGTTTTTTGAGAATGTCAATTCCATTTTCCACTTGTTTCGCCCCAATTCCCCTGGTCTTTTGCCCAAATGGATATGGCAGGGGTGGTTCCTACAGCTCCAAGGCGGCCTCCACGGTGTGTGGGCCTGATGGTGGGGAGATCCTAGTGGAAAAAAACTGGAAGCATTTCGAGATCTTTGGAAAGGAGGATTTTGACAAAGGCATACTTCTCTGGTAAAATGGGAAGCATAAAACCTACAGGAAAATCTAGGAAGAAGTGAGGAGCAGCGTATGAGTTTTAGAGGCGTTTATACCAATGTGGTGGAAATCCGGCAAAAAATTTTTACAGAAGTAGCCCGTATGGCTTATGAGGGAGGGGATTATTCCCGTATCATTGATCTGCCCTATAAAATTATTCCAGGCGAGGTGGCTCAGTACAGGGACAGCGTGTTTCTGGAGAGGGCCATTGTGGGAGAGCGTCTGCGATTGGCCATTGGCCTTCCCCTGCGCAAGCTTACGGAACATGCACCTATTTCTGATGGCATTGAGGAGAGCGCCATTGCGGAGAAATATTACGATCCGCCCCTGGTCAATATTATCAGCTTTGCCTGCCATGCCTGCCCGGATGGGGAAATCCGGGTCACAGACGCCTGTCAGGGGTGTCTGGCTCATCCCTGCAAAGAGGTATGTCCCAAGGATGCTATCTCCATTGTGAATGGCAGGTCTGTGATTGATAAGGAAAAGTGCATTCGCTGTGGAAAATGTCTCAACGCCTGCCCTTACAGTGCCATTGTGAAGATGGAGCGCCCCTGCGCCAAGGCCTGTGGCGTGGACGCCATTCAGACCGACGAGCTGGGACGGGCTCAGATTGATTACGACAAATGTGTGTCCTGCGGCATGTGCCTGGTAAACTGTCCCTTTGGCGCTATCTCTGACAAGGGACAGATTTTCCAGACCATTCATGCGATTAAAACGGGGATACCGGTTTATGCTGCCGTAGCCCCGGCTTTTGTGGGTCAATTTGGGAAGGATCTGCCTGCGGAGAAGCTTCGGGCAGCTCTGAAGCAGTTGGGCTTTGCGGATATGATGGAGGTAGCCGTGGGAGCGGATCTGTGTACCATTGAGGAGGCCAAGGACTTTATGAAGGAGGTGCCGGAGAAGCTCTCCTTTATGGGAACCTCCTGTTGTCCAGCCTGGTCGGTGATGGCTAAAAAGCTGTTTCCGGAATTTGCCTCCCACATTTCCATGGCCCTGACTCCCATGGTGTTGACAGGCCGCCTGCTGAAAAAGCAGCATCCTGGCTGCAAGGTGGTGTTTATCGGGCCCTGCGCGGCCAAGAAGCTGGAGGCTAGCCGCAGAACCATTCGAAGTGACGTGGACTTTGTGTTGACCTTTGAGGAGGTTATGGCCATGTTTGAGGCCAAGGGCGTGGATTTCCAGGAGTTAGAGAAGGATGGAGGCCTTTCTGAGTCCAGTGGAGACGGGAGAGGCTTTGCAGTCAGCGGCGGCGTGGCACAGGCTGTGGTAAATTGCATCAAAGAGCTGGAGCCGGATCGGGAGGTAAAGGTGGCCAGTGCCGAAGGCCTGCGGGAATGCCGGGCGCTTTTGGAGGAGGCCAGAAAGGGAACCTACGATGGTTATCTATTGGAGGGAATGGCCTGTCCGGGAGGCTGTGTGGGCGGAGCAGGTACGCTCCAGGGCATTACAAAGTCCAAGGCTCAGGTAAATGTGAGCAAGAAGAAGGCAAAAAATGCCCACGCTTTATCCAGCGATTACAGTCAGTATCTCAGCAGCCTGGAGGAAAAGTGATTCCTCCGGGCTTGCCTGTGAAAAACGGAAAAAAGGGGATTTACTAATGAAACTTATGATTGCTTCGGATATTCATGGCTCTGCGTATTACTGTGGGGAGCTTTTAAAGGCATGGGAAAGAGAGCAGCCGGACAAGCTGGTACTTTTAGGGGATCTCTTGTATCATGGCCCTAGAAATGATCTGCCCCGGGAATATGCACCCAAGGAGGTTATAGCCATGCTGAATGGTATAGGCCGGGAATTGCTCTGTGTGCGAGGAAACTGTGACACAGAGGTGGACCAGATGGTGTTGGAATTTCCCATACTGGCGGAGTATGCCTGGCTGTATGTTCCCTGCAGGCAGGACGAAGATGGAAAATCGGTGGGAGAGCGCATGGTGTTTGTCACTCACGGACATATGTTTCACGAGAAGCATCTGCCCATGTTGAAACCAGGGGATATTTTGCTTCACGGGCATACCCATGTGCCGGTGTGCCGGGAGCATCCGGATTACGTTTATATGAATCCTGGTTCTGTGTCCATTCCCAAAGAGGGCAGCTGGCACGGATATCTCGTCTGTCAGGATGGCTGTTTTATATGGAAGGATTTGGAAGGAGCAGAAAAGTTGCGTTTTGAGGGATAGATTTTGAAGAATTAGTGCTCAATATGCTCCAGACCCTGGTTCAGAATATTGACTACATGGTGGTCATCCAGGGAATAAAAGATGGTTTTCCCCTCCCGGCGAAATTTCACCAGGCGATGTTGCTTTAAGGTTTTCAGTTGGTGGGAGATAGAGCTTTGGGACATACCCAAAGAGGTAGCGATATCGTTGACACAGAGCTCTCCCTCCAGCAGAAGATAGAGAATTTTGATTCGGGTGGGGTCGCCAAAAACTTTAAATAAATCAGCCAGGAAGAAAACCTCCTCCTCGGCCAGAATGTGCTGTTCCATTTGCAGACTCTCCTTTGTCCTGGGGCATCTACGAGATTTTTTGTTTTAACTCTTTCATATCTGTTTCCAGCATGCGAACCCTGATGGACAGCATTTCGATTTCTGTGTTGGGCCGTATGACTTCATGGAGATTTCTTGATAAATCCAGATGCCCTTCAGCTACCCGACTGATATTTGTACGGATCTCATTTTCCAGTATCAGCTTTATATCAGTCACTTCATGCTCCAGCAAATCCATATGCTGTTCCATACTGTCGACCTTTTGATCCAGCAAATCCATGCGCTGACCCAGTCTGTCGACCTTTTGCTCCAGCAAATCCATACGCTGTTCTAGACCGTCGAACTTTTGTTCCAACAAATCCATACGCTGTTCTAGACTGTCGAACTTTTGTTCCAACAAATCCATACGCTGTTCTAGACTGTCGACCTTTTGATCCAGCAAATCCATGCGCTGACCCAGACTATCGACCTTTTGATCCAGCAAATCCATGCGCTGACCCAGACTGTCGAACTTTTGTTCTAACAAATCCATGCGCTGTTCTAGACTGTCGAACTTTTGTTCTAACAAATCCATACGCTGTTCCATACTGTCAAATTTTTGATCCAGCTTATGTATCTGTTGTCCTAAATTGTCGAATTTTTTATCTTGCTGTTCCAATTTTTCCAGAATAAGATCCAATTTTTGGTTGTCTGACATAGGATAACCTCCTTTCCGATGAATTTTTATTGCAGAGTATTTCTCTTGCAGATATTGTATCATAAACATCACAGGAAGTCCACGTGATTTTCCTTTTTGCATGTAACGGATCTCTTTTGTGGGAGAGCTGTTTTTCGTTTTAGTCGGTGGGTGAGGCGTGAAAAATTAGAGGAGAAATTTTTTCGATATGTTTTTTACAGGAAAAGCCTTGTTTTTCACAAAACCTGCCAGTATAATAAAGTGCAAAGAACTTATTTATAGAGAGAAACTCTTAAACGGATTGGAGATAAAAAGAGAGGAAGAACAAGGGATGAAATGGTTTTTACATAGAAAAAAAAGATGGATTGCCGGTCTTTTGGCCTGCGTGATGTGTGCGGCTATGCCGGTGTCGGCTACCAGCATTTCGGAGGCCCAGAGGAAAAAAAATGCGGCGCAGAAGGAGCTGGATTCTCTGAACAGCCAAATCTCATCCCTGGAAAACCAGAGGGCGGCTGTGGCTGTGGAGATCAGCAGTCTGGATTCAGAGCTTGACGAGCTGGTTTTGAATCTGGAGCTTTTGGAGCATGATCTGGAGGTGAAGCAAGCGCAGCTGGAGCAGGCACAGCAGGATTATGAGGCGGCTGTACAGCGGGAGCAAAATCAGTATGAGGCGATGAAGCTTCGGATTCAATACATCTATGAGGAGGGAGAGACGGATTATCTGGCGTTGCTTTTGGAGACCAAGAGCCTGGCTGATTTTTTGACCAGGGCAGATTATGCCCAGGAGATCCATACCCAGGACAGACGGATGCTGGAGGAGTATCAGCAGGCTAAGGAAGAGGTGGCTCTCTATAAGGCGCAGCTGGAGACAGAGAAGGAGGAGTTGGAGATTCTCCAGGCAGAGTATGAGCAGGAGAAGGCGGATGTGGAGAGTAAGCTGGCCCAGAAGCAATCCCAGGAGGCAGACTTTGCCAGCAAGCTGGCAAGCGCCCAGCAGAAGGCAAAGGATTATCGCAAGACCATCAGTGAGCAGGATGCGCAGATTAAAAGACTGAGAGAGGAAGCGCGCAAGGCGGAGGAGGCCAGAAGGGCCGCTGCGGCTGCCGGCTCAGGAAGCGGAACCATCAATACGGGAGGCAGCAGTTTTGGAGGAGGAACCACCAGCACGGGGGGAGGAACCACCAGTACTGGAGGAGACAATACAGGAGGAACCACCAGTACGGGTGGAGGAACATCTAGCTCCGGGGGAGGCAGCGGCAAGGGGAGTCAGATTGCCAGCTATGCCCAGCAATTTATAGGAAACCCCTATGTGTTTGGGGGCACAAGTCTGACCAATGGAGCTGACTGCTCGGGCTTTACCCAGTCTGTATTTGCTCATTTTGGGATATCGCTTCCCCGGACTTCAGGAGCCCAGGCAGGCGCAGGGCGGTCGGTGAGTTATGCGGAGGCACAGCCGGGAGATTTGATTTGTTATCCCAACCATGTGGGGATTTATATTGGAGGCGGGCGAATCGTTCACGCCAGCACGGAGCGGACAGGCATTACCACCAACTCCGCCACCTATCGCACCATTTTGAGTGTGCGCAGATGCTATTAAAAGGAAAAATAGAAGAAAAAGACTTTATTACATACTTACACAGTCCGGGTTGCATAGGCAGCCCGGTTTTCTTTTGAAAAATTATTGACAATAATGTATATATATGATATATACATTATATAAATTAAATACATTCAAGCAAAGAGGTGATGGAGTGGATATTATTATCAGCAATTCCAGTGGCAAGCCCATCTACGAGCAAATTACCGGGCAGATGAAGAATTTTATCCTGAGCGGCAATCTAAAACCTGGGGATGCGCTGCCCTCCATGCGATTGTTGGCCAAAGAGCTTCGCATCAGTGTAATCACCACCAAGCGGGCCTATGAGGATTTGGAAAGAGACGGCTTTATTACTACAGTGGTTGGAAAGGGAAGCTTTGTCCGGGAGGCCAATGTGGAGCTGGTTCGGGAGGAGAGGCTGCGCCTGGTAGAGAAGCATTTACAGGCGGCTGTGGAGGTGGCCCAGCAGAGTGGGATTGAGGAAAGGGAGCTTTTGGACATAGTCAAACTGTTGTATGAGGAGGCATAGATTTATGGACGCAATTAAGGTGAGAGGATTAACCAAGAAATATAAAAATTTTACTTTGGATGGGGTTTCTTTCTCTGTACCCTCGGGAGCCATTGTGGGTTTTATCGGGGAGAATGGGGCGGGGAAAACCACTACCATCAAGGCTATGCTGGGCCTGATTCAGGCGGACAGTGGCAGCGTGGAGCTTTTGGGTCATACTCCAAAGGAAGCGGATGGTTCCTGGAAAGAGGAGATTGGCGTGGTTTTTGATGAGGGTTATTTTCCCGAGAATGTGACGCCTCTTAATGTGGAAAAAATCCTGGGGAGGATTTATCGGACTTGGGATGGCAAGACATTTCAGAACTATCTGACCCGGTTTGCAGTGCCAAGGGAAACCCGCTATAAGGAGCTGTCACGGGGAATGAAGATGAAGCTCTCGATGGCCGTTGCGCTCTCCCATGGAGCCAGACTGCTGATTCTGGATGAAGCCACCAGCGGCCTCGATCCGGTGGTGCGCAGTGAGCTTTTGGATTTGTTTTTGGAATTTATTCAGGAGGAGGACCATGCAATATTTTTATCCTCCCATATTACCAGCGATATTGAGAAGATCTCGGATTATATTCTTCTGATTCATCAGGGAAGGGTGCTGCTGTACGAAAATAAGGATGTCCTTATGTATCAATATGGGCTGGTGCGTTGCAGCAGGGAGCAGTATGAAAAGCTTTCCCCAAAACATTGCCGGGGGTATCGCAAGGGGGCCTTTGGCTATGAGGTGCTGGTGGATAATCGGGAGGAGCTGGGGCAGGCCTGGGACTGTGTGGTTGACAAGATTTCCCTGGAGGACCTTTTGGTATTCCTCACGAGGAAAGAACCATGAGCTTTTTAAAACTGTTGGCAATCTGTTATGTTTGGGAGTATTTCAGAAGGGAGATTTTACAATGACCGGATTACTTTTAAAGGATCTGCTGAATTTAAAACGAATGACAAAGCAATATGTGTTGATTTTGGGGGCCATGTGTGTGTGGAGCGTGATGATGAAAAATCCCTCCTTTATCTCTATGTACACGGTACTTTGCACCGCCATGATGGTGCCCTCTTCTTTTACCTATGACGAATATGCACAGTTTGATAAATATGCGTTGACGATGCCTCTGACCCGAAGGGCTCTGGTTAAGGAAAAATATCTGCTGCTACTGCTTCTGGTGGGGGGAGGCATGGCGCTGGGGACGATGATCAGTGTTTTCATCAACTGTTTTATCCGGGAAGACGTCCTGGAGTTGGTGGGAACGGGGGTGGTGATGGGCAGTTTGTTTCTGCTTGTCTACAGCATTATTATCCCACTTATCTATAAATGGGGAGCGGAGAAGGCGCGGATGATAATGGTGATGGTATATCTGGGACTTTTTGGGGCTGTATACGGTGTGGTATGGCTTGTAAAGAGGGGAAGCTTTTCTCTGTGGCCGGCAGGTCTGTCAGAGGGGCAGCTGATGGCTGTACTGGTAGGGGGTGCGCTGGCCATAACCCTAGTGGCTTTGGCCGTTTCCTACAGGGTTTCTATGGAGATAATAAAGAGAAAAGAGTATTGATCAGTCAGGCTTAAGAAAATCTTCAGAATATTTTATGTTTTTTTTGTGGCGACCTTCGGGGAAATCCTTTATACTGATATACAAGATATTGTGGATGTCAAGGAAAAGGTATACAGGAAAAAGAAGGAAAACAAATAGCAGATGAAAAGAAGGAGTTGGGGACGGGACCCCTGGAGGGGATCGAGAAGAAATCAGGCCCGTAGGCAGAGGAGAAAGCTGCTGCTGGGATTTTTGGGCGTGGGCATGCTGATGTTTTTTGTGGGGGTATATGTGGGCAGTGTATATGTTGCACATATGGCGAAGCAGGAGCTTTTGGCTGCAGGAGTACAAAAGCAAGTTCCACAGGTAAACGCAGAGGAGAGAACCTGGCTGATTGGCGCTGCCAATCCGGCTGGTATGGCGGCGGAGAAAGCCGCTCGAAAGGTGGATGAAGCGTCTGAGTCTGAGGAGGAAGTTCCAGAGGAACCAGAGGAAGAGCTGCCCCAGGACTGGAATCTCAGGCTGGTCAATAGCACCCATTCCCTGCCAGAGGACTTTACGGTGGAGCTCAAAAGCATTGGAAGTGGCCATCAGCTGGATGCCAGGATTGTGGATGACTATAAGGCCATGATTCGGGCCGCCAAGAAAGATGGGGTCACTATCTACGTCACATCCTCTTATCGGGATATGAATAAGCAGGTGGAGCTACATCAGGAGCAGATTGCGGAGCATGTAAAGAAGGGATATTCCTACCAGGAGGCTCAAAGGCTGGCGGCCAGAATGGTGGCTGTTCCCGGAACCAGTGAGCACCAGCTGGGGTTGGCGGTGGACCTGGTGTCTGCGGAATACCGAAAGCTGGATGAAAAGCAGGAAAATACCAAGGGCTTTCAGTGGCTCAAGGAGCATTGCTGGGAATATGGCTTTATTCTCCGGTATCCCAATGGCAGGACGGATATCACAGGCATTATCTATGAGCCCTGGCATTTCCGCTATGTGGGGGAAAAGGCAGCTCAGGAGATAACAGAGAGGGGGATTACCCTGGAGGAATACCTGGGGGCGCGGCCAGTGTCGGAGAGCTGGGACACGGAGCAGGATCTCTCTAGCCAGGAGGCAAATGACTCTGGAAAGCATTAAAAATCCATGGAAAAAATGTAGCAAAAGGCGTTTTACAGAGAAGATTTTATCTCTGGACGCCTTTTCGCATGCCTTCATTCAAATCTTAAATTTCTGTGAAATAGTTGGGACGGGCATTGGAAAAAGACTTGTTTCATGGTAAAATAAAGGCGTGAAGAGACATAGGAGAAAAGGATATGCGAAGGCTGTTTAAGCTAATATTAAATCGCGTGGTAATATTTGGTGTGGCATTACTTTTGCAGTTGGCCTGGTTTTTGGTTATTCTGGTACGGCTGAGCAGCTATTCCGTGTTTATCAGCATTGGGCTCACCATACTGAGTGTTCTGGTGTCCCTGTGGCTGATTAATAAGGATGAGAATCCAGCTTATAAGTTAGCTTGGATTGTGCCCATTTTGCTGGCACCTTTGTTTGGCGGGCTTTTATATCTGATGGTGGGAAATAAGAAGCCATCTCGAAAGCTGCGAAAAAGGCTGGAAGCAGTGGGGGCAGAGACAGATTGCTATTATACCCAGGGAGACTCTCTTTTGCCGGAGATAGAAGCGCAAAATCCTTATGTGGCCGGACAGATGCGCTATACAGAGGAAGTGCCCGGCTATCCCGTCTGTAAAAATACCACGGGGCGGTATTACGAGTTGGGAGACACCATGTTTCCAGATATGCTTCGGGCTTTGGAGGAAGCCAGGCATTTTATCTTTATGGAGTACTTCATCGTTGGTGAGGGGCGTATGTGGAATAGCATTCTGGAGATTCTGGAGCGCAAGGCCAAGGAGGGTGTGGAGGTACGGGTCATCTACGATGACATGGGCTGTGTTTCCCTGTTACCTATGGGCTACGATTGGTATCTGGAGCAAAAAGGCATCAAGTGTATGGCTTTCAATCCTTTTGTGCCGCTCTGGTCCCTGGTGATGAATAACCGGGACCACCGGAAAATGCTTATTATTGATGGACATACGGCTTTTAGCGGTGGCGTGAATCTGGCGGATGAGTATATCAATGAAAAGGTTCGGTTTGGCCACTGGAAGGATACAGGCTTTTGCCTTCATGGGGACGCAGTCTGGAATTACACCCTGATGTTTTTGCAGATGTGGCATGGATTTCGGAGGGAGAAGGAGGACTTCCGGGCCTATATGCCCCATGTGTGGCATCCAAAGCCTTTTTCCAGTGACGGGTATGTGCAGCCTTACGGGGATTCTCCCCTGGACAGCGAGGTGGCGGGAGAGAATATCTATCTCAATATTTTAAATCAGGCGAAGCGCTATGTGTATATTTTCACCCCTTATCTCATTATTGACAATGAGATGCAGACGGCTCTCTGTCTAGCTGCTAAGCGGGGAGTGGATGTGCGCATTGTGACTCCGGGAATTCCCGACAAGAAGGTGGTTTACCAGTTGACCCGTTCCAGTTATCCCCCTCTTTTGCGGGCCGGTGTGCGGATTTATGAGTATACGCCGGGCTTTCTCCATGCCAAATCCTATGTATGTGACGATGAGATTGCTGTGGTGGGTACCATTAATATGGATTACCGCAGTCTGTACCTGCATTTTGAGTGCGGAACCTATTTTTATCAGTCCTCTCTGGTGGGCCAGGTGAAGGAGGATGCCGATAAAACCATAGGAAAGAGCAGGGAGATACAGCTGTCAGACACCAGACAGGGCTTTTTTGGAGGCCTGGTTTGCGCTGTTTTGCGGGTGTTTGCACCACTTTTGTAGGAGGAATCATGAACGTACTGTTTTTTTTGAAGCCCAAGAGTGAGGTTGCGTATCTAAAGGATGAGTATACCCTGCGGCAGGCCATTGAAAAGATGGAGCACAGCTGCTTTACAGCCATTCCCATGATAAACCGAAAGGGAGAGTATGTGGGTACGGTGACGGAAGGGGACTTGCTCTGGGCCATTAAGGAGCGATACAATATTAATCTGCGGGATGCGGAGGATATATCTATTCAGGCTGTCCGTCGCCGAATGCGCTTTGACCCCATTTCCATTGATGCCAATATGGAGGACATTGTGTCCAAGGCGATGAACCAGAATTTTGTGCCGGTGATTGATGATAAGAAGGTGTTTATCGGAATCATCACCCGGAAGGATATTATTGAGTTTTGCTATGATGGATATAAAAAATGCAGGGCCGAAAACGCTGCTGTGTGATAGGCTTGCGGACAGATCTAGAAGCTTCCCCGGATTTCCCGATTCGGGGAAGCTTTTTGGGAAGCTCTCTTATTTTCCAGTAGACAGATGGGATTTGGAAATGCGCAAGGGAGGATATTAATTATGCAGAATCTCTCTAAGATTATGCAAAAGCTTCCCGGATATTTGGTTAAAATAATAGTTGACAAATGAAATATAAGGGTTTATTATAAATGCAATTTCATATTCCATGTATAAAATGTGTTGATAAGGAAGAGTACTGATTACGAGATCGGCAGAGAGCCATGGGTTGGTGTGACATGGTGATTGGATTTTCGGGAAAATCCCCTTGGAACAGTTTGACTGAAAAAATTCAGGTTTTGTGTAGGTCAAAACGGCAGGCATCCGTTATCATGTCGCTCATTACATACAGCCCAAGGGCTGTTGAGGCTGAGTGGCTGTTTTTACAGCAAAAAGAGTGGTACCGCAGAAGCTTGCAGCTTTTGTCTCTTTGGAGATGGAAGCTGTTTTTTTATGCACAGCGGAGCCCAAAGGAAAATCAAGTACAGGGTCAAGCCTGCTGTCTGGTAACAGCAGTTGACATAAATACCATTTACTATATTTAAGGAGGAAGAATCGTTATGAAAAAAAATGTGAAATTCGTTGCCATGGCTTTGTCTGCTGTAATGCTGCTTAGCCTGACAGCGTGCGGTGGAAGCTCTGACAATGACAGTCAGCCTCAGGAGGAGGCCCCTGCTGCCACTGGGGAGGAGAACAACGACACAGAGGCAGAGGAGGCAGAGGAGGATGCCAGCGCTACTGCCACAGATGCCACTGTATTGAAGCTTGGAACCACGGTAAATGAGCAGGACAGCTTCCAGGTAGCCGCTGAGAAGTTTGCGGAGCTGGTGGAGGAGAGAACAGGTGGTGCATACAAGATTGAGATTTATCCCAATGGAACCCTGGGCGGAGAGCGCGACATGTTAGAGAGTATGCAGATCGGCACCCTGGATATGGGAATTATCACCAGTGGTCCCTTTATCAACTTCTCATCTGCCATGGGCGTCTTGGATATGCCTTACCTCTTTGCAAGCAATGAAGAGGCTTATGCGGTACTTGACGGCGAGATTGGCCGTGAACTTCTTGACACCCTGGAGGATTCCGGGCTTAAGGGTTTGGCTTACGCAGAGCGGGGCTTTCGGAACCTGACCAACAGCAAGAAGCCTATTGAGACAGCAGCGGACTTAAATGGCATGAAGATTCGTATTATGGAGAACGATGTCTACACCGCAAGCTTTGAGGCTATGGGTGTGAATGCCAATCCCATGGCATGGGCGGACGCTCTCACCGCTTTGCAGCAGGGTACTGTAGACGGACAGGAGAATCCCATCAATGTGATTTATTCCTACAGCCTGTGGGAGTCCCAGAAATATGTGACACTGGACCGTCATTCCTACTCCACTGCAATCATTACCATGAGTGCGGATGTATTTAACAAGTTGGATGCGGATACACAAAAGATTTTCCTGGATGCAGCCCAGGAGGCAGCTGAGTTTGAGCGTGCATGGGTGGCAGAGCAGGAGAGCACCCAGCTTCAGGCCATGAAGGACAATGGTATGGAAGTTATTGAGGAGCCAGATCTTACCTCCTTCAAGGAAGCTGTACAGCCGGTTTACGACAAGTACACGGAGTATGCAGATTATGTGACCAGAATTCAGGAAGTGATTGCAGGTATGTAAGGAAAGAGGCATACCGATACCTGTAAAAGACAAGAAAACAGACCGCCTGGTAATGGAGCATCCAGGAACCAGGCGGTTCTTGTATACCTTAAGGGAGGAGTCCGTCTATCCTGTAGGGGATATAGGAATATTACCCGTAGGGTATGCTTGTATAGCCCACATGAAATAGCTTTATATAAAGATGTATAAGATATTTCATGTGAGCTATACCGGATTCGACAGAACGATGGAGAAAAGGGGGAGTTTGATTTTGGTTATTGTTCGGGGAATTCATAAGTTAAGTGATATTCTGGATAAGATCGCAGAGATCGTAATCGTGGCAATGCTTGGAGCCATGGTGTTGATTACCGGTGCACAGATTATTTGCCGTCTCTTCTTCACAGCCCTGTCCTGGAGCGAGGAGGCCACACGTTATCTGCTGATCTGGAGCACCTTGTTTGGGGCAGGCTGTGTCTACAAGCACAGCGGTCATATTTCCATTTCTGTATTACAGGATGTGTTGCCGGGAAAAGCAAAGGACATTTTGCAGATCCTGGTACATGCACTGTGCATGATTTTGTTTGGCCTGGTTTTATTTTATGGAATCCAGTATTATGGCAAGCAGGGAAGCCAGCTTTCTGCGGCTATGCGTCTGCCTATGCGGTATGTCTACACTTGCATTCCCATTGGATGTGGCCTGATGTGTTTCCATGCACTGGATGCAGTTCTTGGCTGTGTGATGAATTTACTGGGAAAGGGGGAAAAATAAAATGGCAGCTCTGTTGTTTATAGCATTTATTCTTTTGTTAGTTTTAGGAGTTCCAGTGGCATTTTCCATTGCCCTTTCTTCCTTGGTCGTAATGGTGAAGGGGGAGGTTCCCCTTTTGATGATAGTACAGCGCATGTTTACGGCCACAGACTCTTTTTCTCTCATTGCAGTGCCTTTCTTTATTTTTGCGGGAGATTTGATGGCAAAGGGAAAGGTGTCCAAGGTTTTGGTGGAATTCGCGGAGGCCCTGCTGGGCATGATCAAGGGGGGCCTGTCCATTGTTTCCGTTCTTGCTGGAATGTTCTTTGCGGCTATCTCCGGTTCCGGCGCAGCCACAACCGCAGCCGTGGGAGCGACCCTGATTCCGGAGTTGAAGAAGAGGGGGTATGATGAATCCAGATCCGCCGCGCTGATAGCAGCCGCAGGCACCATCGGCGTTGTCATTCCCCCTTCCGTACCTATGGTTCTCTATGCGGTGATTGCAGAGCAAAGTGTAAATACCCTGTTTAAAAACGGTTTTGTTCCCGGCGTATTAATGGGAGTCATTCTTATTGGCATTTCCCTCTTTGAGGCGGCAAAATATAATTATCCCAAAGGAGCAGGCTTTTCCCTGAAACATTTGGGAAAAACGTTTTTAAAGGCTATCTGGGGAATTTTGATGCCCCTGATTATTCTGGGTGGCATCTTTTCCGGAAAGTTTACCCCTTCGGAGGCTGCGGATGTGGCGGTTATCTATGCCATCCTGGTGTCTGTGTTTGTGTATCGGGATATGGGCCCCAAGGAACTGTTTACCATTATGAAGGGCAGCGCCAAAACCTCCGCTGTGATTATGATTATCATAGCGTGCAGCGGTCCCTTTGGGTGGGTGCTTGCCAACTGGAAGATCCCGGAGGCTATCGCCAGCACGGTATTAAGCATGTCCGCGAATCCGTATATTATTATGTTTTTGATTGCTGTCATAATTTTGATCGCAGGCGTGTTTATGGAGACCTCCTCCGCTATCATTATTCTGACACCAGTATTTTTGCCGCTTGTTAAGGCTATGAATATCAGCCTGGTGCATTTTGGCATTGTATTTGTAGTAGGAATTGCCATTGGTATGATTACGCCGCCGGTGGCCATCAACCTTTTTGTCGCTTCGGGTATCACAGGGCTGCCTATTGAGAAGATTGCCAAGTCTGTAATTCCCTATCTGTTGGGGCTGATTGTGGTGTTCTTCTTGATCCTTTATGTGCCGATGCTGATTCCAGGGCTGATGTAAACAAAAAGCCATGAAAAAACTATGGAATAAAAGGCTTTCGAAAGTAAACGAACTAAAATTTCCCCGGATGAAATATAATCCGGGGATTTTCTGTCTATGAGACCTTATTTTTGTCTGTGTAGGCTTCTTTTGTTCAGGGCAAGCAGCAAATCCCGGGCGATTAAAATATCCTCCGCTTCGGCGGCGAGAGTTGCCTGAAATAACAGGCGCAGGGAATCGGTTTGAGAGATGGTTCGGGCGATTTGCACGGTCTCCGGATCCAGGTCATATGTCTCCTCAATGGTTTTTTCCTGTCCGGTCATGAGATATTCAACAGAAAGATTTAAGTAGTCAGCAATCTGGCCAAGGCGTGAATCTGGAAACACGCCTTTTTTTAATTGGCTGATGTAGCCATTGGAAAAGTTTAAATCTTGTTCCAACCGGGAAATGGGAATTTTTCTCTGTTTGCAAATATTCTTTACCCGTTCAACAGAATTCATAGAGTACCTCCTAAATATAAAGAATGTGTATAACACAATATAGAGGATACCCATAAAAATGTGTTGACAAATTAGGTTATACTCAATATAATATAGATAAATTATAGAAAAGCCTAAATTTGAGAATGCCGGTATTCCTCTAATATAGATTTCTGGACAAAATTTATTTTAGGGAATTCTCTAAGGAATGTCAAATAGCTTTTCTATAATTTTGGCATTCGGAGGACTTGGATAGCTGAGTCATCGAAAAAAGGTGAAGCGCAAAAAAGAGACGAGAAGGAGAAGGTTTATGAGGAAAAAAACAGCTTTATGGGGAATGGTCATAGCGGCAGCTATGGGGCTTTGGGCCTGTGGAAAGGAAGAGGAGGCGCCACAGGCTGGACCAGAGGAGAGCAAAGAGACATCGGTACAGGATACATCCGGAGCTGAGGCGTCAGGGGAAGGAGAGATTGATTATTCTGGGGAGATCCGGATTTTCAGCTCCACACCAGATTTGGCGGATTACTGGCAGGCTATAAAGGAGGAATATGAAACCTTACACCCAGATGTAACGTTGAATTTTGAGGTGTATGATTCTACGCAGTATCACACGGCGTTATCCACCGCTTTTCAATCAGGGGACATGCCGGATCTTTTTACCTCCTACGGGTCCAAGAATGCGGCTTTAAAGCAGTATGTGGATGCCGGGGCAGTGGTGGATCTGACACCCTACTATACGGAGGAGGAGCTGGCTGTATTTGACACCTATCTGATTCAGCGGGCTAAGATTGATGAAAAGCTTTACATGTCTCCCGGTAGCTTTATTGATGCCTGGCCGATTTTTTACAATAAGAAGATATTTGCGGATAACAACCTGGAGGTGCCGAAGAACTATGAGGAATTTCTTCAAATTATGGATACCCTGACGGAAAAAGGGATCACAGCCATGAGCTTTCCAGGGAAGGATGTAAAGGTGCCGGCCACCATTTTGATGAACATCCAGTATTGTCTGCACCCGGAATGGGTGGAACAGATGATAGGCTTTGATTTTGATTCAGATCCCAGCGGCAAACTGTCAGATTCCCGCCATGGAGATGCCTGCCAGGAGTTGCTGCGCTGGATTGAAAAGGGATATTTTGGAAAAAATTGGAAGGGGTTGGACACCAATGGGGGAATCCTGGAGTTTACCAGTGGGGAAGCGGCCATGTGGTGGAGAGGCTCCTACGATAAAAACGCCATTACAGCCAATTCGGATATTGAGGTGGGGGCATTTTGGCCGGTGACAACAGATGGCAAAAAGGTGATGATTTCCGGACAGAATACAGCCACGGGATTTTCTATCAGCAGCAAAACTCCCAATTTTGATCTGGCCTTGGATGTGATGAAGTTTATTACCGGCAAGGAATCCATGGCAAAGATCGCCAGCGATGGAACCTATTATTCTGGTCGCAGCGATGTGGTTATGGGGGAAGGGATTTTCGGAGAATTGCAAAAGGATGTGTGTGACATTTCCTATCCTCTGTACTGCGATTATTTTGGTGCTCTGTCCAGAGAAGGTGCGGACAGCTGGGTGGAGTACAAAGCGGTATGTACAGCCCTGGCTTTTGGAGAAAAAAATGCGGAGGAAGTAGCTGATTATATGGAGCAGAATGTGATCGACTACAGTATTCGGAATTTTGATCCCTGGGGAGACGGCAGATAAATGAAATCCTCCATAGGGAGGGGTACGGATGTGACAAAGGCTCCGGCAAAATCGGCCGGGGCCTTTGTCAATTAAGAAAGGTGGCAAAATGCGCGTGTATGGTTTTATCAAGAAAAGGCCCTATTTATTTTTTCTGCTTCCTGGATTTTTATTGTATTCCCTGGTTTCCATCTATTCCATTGTGTCAGCGATTCCCTATAGCTTTACCAGGTGGTCGGGAATAAAGCCTCCGGTCTTTGCAGGACTGGACAATTACCGAAAGATTTTTACCGATCCGGTGATGTCATCACAGTTTTTTAATGCCCTGTGGAATAATGTGCAGTTGATTTTCTGGGGCTTTCTGATTATGATTCCCCTGTCTGTGCTGGCAGCTTATCTATTATTTCAAAAGGTGCCAGGGCATAAGGCTATGCAGCTGGCGGCCTTTTCCCCTTATTTTATAAATTTTGTCACGGCGGGATTTATGGTAACCCTTTTTTTCGATCCCAGAATCGGATTGCTCTCCAAGGCGGCGGGGGCTCTGGGATTTTCCTGGAATACGGCAGAGTTTTTTTCGGATACCTCCTACGGGATTCCCTATATTATGATGGTACAGATTTGGAAATGTCTGGGCTACTATGTATTGCTGGTGTATGCCAACTTTACCTCCATATCCCAGGAATATGTGGAGGCAGCAGTGATAGATGGGGCCAATCGCTGGCAGGTGTTTCGGAGAATTTATTTCCCTCTCTTAAAGCCTTCCCTGGTGAATATCTGTATTCTTCACTATATCTGGGGAGTATCGGCCTTTGAAATTCCCTATATGCTGGGAGGAGAAACCGGCGGCATCAACGGAAACATGGATGTGGTGGGAATCTTTTTCTATCGAACGGCTTTCAGCCCCAACAATATTGACAATGCCATGGGGCTGGGAACTACGGTGGCGACCATCATCTTTTTCCTGGTGCTTTTGGGGGCACTGATACAGTTGAAGCTTTTGGGGGCAGGAGACATGAGTGACGAGTAGGGCTTTGGCAGAACAAAAAGAGGAGAAGTGTGTCAGATGACAGAAAAAAGTGCAAAGAGCGGGGAGGTGCCTGTATGAAGGGATTGATTTTGCCTGGGAGGAGGGGAAAGAGACAACACAGGACGATACTGGAATGGATTGGTTGGTTGTTCCTGGTGTTGTTTTGTGTAATCACCGTGGTGTTGCTTTTGGTGATTTTTATGAATTCTGTAAAGACCAAGGATGAGGTGTTTGCCAATATCTGGTCCTTTCCTGTGCAGATTTCCTTTGATAAATTTTCCGCTCTCTTAGGGGAGTACCATTTTGGAAGGTATATTTTCAACAGCTTTTTTATTACGTTTGTTTCCCTGGTAATTTCCATCTACATTTCCTGCATGGCAGCGTATGGAATCGCAAAATTTGATTTCAAGGGAAATGGGCTGGTCTATTTGTATTTCCTTTTGGGACTGATGTTTCCCATCAAGCTGGGGATCGTGCCCCTCTATGTGCTTATGCGAAACCTGGGCCTGAATAACAGTCTGTGGGGAATGATTCTTATCTACTGTGGGTCTATTTCCATGCCAGTGTTTGTGCTGACCGGATTTTTCCGGAGCCTGCCCTCGGCGGTGATTGAGGCGGCCCGGATTGATGGAGCCTCCCAGGTGCGGATTTTTCATACCATTATTTTGCCTCTTTCCAAGCCCTCCATTGGGGCAGTGGTGCCTTTGGTGGCGGTAAATACCTGGAATGATTTTTTTCTGCCCATGATTTTTCTCACCAGAGATGAGGTGAAAACGGTTCCGTTGGGGCTGATGCGTTTTGTGATCTCCGGATATTTTGATATATCCAAGATGGATGTGGTATTTGCGGCGGCAGCTATTTCCATAGCGCCCATTCTGGCTGTGTACCTGCTGTGTTCTAGGCAGATCGTAGGGGGGATTACAGCCGGTGCAGTAAAAATGTAGAGCCTTGCGGAAAGTGGAATGATGACAAATAGGCAGGCTGGCAAAAAAGTGGAATTATAACAAACAGACTGGCAAATGGTGTGTGCCCCAAGAGGTGTGGGCGGAAAGGAGAAGGAATGGCGACTTTATGGATTGATTTGACAACAGAGATCGGAAGGATTCACCCGAATATTTATGGACACTTTGCGGAGCATTTGGGAGGGGTGATATATGATGGCCTGTGGGTGGGGGAAACCAGCCTGGTGCCCCATATTCATGGCTTTCGAAAGGAGTTGGTGGAGAAGCTTCGGGCCATTCACCCGCCGGTAATTCGCTGGCCGGGGGGATGCTTTGCGGAGACCTATGACTGGCGGGATGGAATCGGACCTAGAGATAAGCGGCCGGAGACGGTGAACTGGTGGTACAATGACGACGGGCGCACGGAGAGCAACCAGGTGGGAACCCATGAGATGGTGGATTTTTGTCGTCTGGTAGGGGCTGAGCCCTATTTTGCCCTGAATGCCACCTCCAAGACTCCTCTGGAGGGACGGAACTGGGTGGAATACTGCAATATGCCAAAGGGCGCCACCACCCTGGCCCGGCTCCGGGAAGAGCATGGATCGCCAGAACCATTTTCTGTAAAATATTGGGGATTGGGAAATGAGAACTGGGGTGGCGGCGGTGCCATGACCCCGGAGGATTACTGTGAGAAATACAGAACCTATGGGATTCTGTGCAAGAGTGTATATCCGGAAGGAAGGTATATTGCCTGCGGCGCCAACGATTCCATTCCCGGGTGGACGGAAGAGTTTTTTGAGACCTACAACCGCATGTACACGGAGAACCGCAGGCCGCCTATGTACGGATATTCCCTCCATTACTATGTTCCCAATTTCGGGGAGCTGGGAAATGAGAAGAGCTTCACGGAGGATCAGTGGTATGAGACCTTGCGCAGGGCTCGGGGCATCGAGCCTTTTGTGGTGCAGCAGGCGGCTATGCTGGATGCAAAGGCACCGGGAAATAATCTGGCGCTCATTGTGGATGAGTGGGGACTTTGGCACCGGGGCCCGGGACACCTGGAGACGGGAGACCTATTTGAGCAGGAGAGCACCATGCGGGAGGCTCTGGTGGCTGGAATCACCTTAAATATTTTCAATAATCACTGTGACAGAGTAAAGATGGCCAATGTTGCCCAGCTGGTGAACTGCATTCAGTCTCTGTTTCTGGCCCATGGGGATCAGCTGGTGCTGACAACCACTTACCATGTGTTTGCCATGTTTCAGCGGCATCAGGGGGCAACGGCCTATGAGAGCAGGACAACCGGGGAGAAGATTTCCTATACTTTCCAGGGAGAGGAGCAAAAGATAGAACATATGTTTGCTTCTGCTTCAGGAAAGGAAGGCAGTCTGTGTATAACCCTGGTAAATACCTCCCTCCAGGAGGATGCGGAGCTTTCTCTGGAAGTGTTTGGTGGGCAAGTGGGCCAGACCGCCACGGTCACCGTGCTCAGGGCTTCGGAGGAAAACAGGGGAAATAGCTTTGAAGAGCCGGAAGCGGTGATGCCTGTGACAGAGGAGATCGTTTGGAGAGAAGGAGTGCCCACAATCACCGTGCCCAGGGCGTCTGTGGTGCAGGTGACGACAGAGTATAAATTGTCAGATTCCGAATATTAAGAAGCTGTAAAGACATACCTGCGCAGTTTCAACAAAGGGAGCCAGGCTTTTCTGGCTCCCTTTCGTCATTTTGATATTTGATACAGAAATTCTACAAAAGGCTTGAACTATTGTATAAAAATTGATACAATTATAATCGGCATGAATTGGTTTTAGATTTATCAAAAATAGAAAATGGAGGGCTGAAAATGAGTAATACAGCACAAAGCTTGGCAAGTAAGAGGATAGAAGCCTTACTTGACGAGAACAGTTTCGTTGAAATCGGCGCGCTGGTAACAGCCAGAAGCACAGACTTCAACATGCAGGAGAAGGAGACTCCGTCTGACGGCGTGATCACCGGTTACGGTGTTATCGACGGAAACCTTGTGTATGTGTACAGCCAGGATGCCTCCGTGTTGAACGGGACCCTGGGAGAAATGCATGCAAAGAAAATCACAAAGCTTTATGACCTGGCCTTAAAAATGGGCGCGCCGGTCATTGGCCTGATTGACTGTGCCGGCGTGCGGTTGCAGGAGGCTACCGATGCTTTGAACGGATTTGGAGAGATTTACAGGACCCAGGCTTTGGCCTCCGGTGTGATTCCCCAGATTACCGGGATTTTCGGAACCTGTGGCGGCGGTCTGGCAGTAGTTCCGGCTTTGACAGACTTTACCTTTATGGAGGAAGCCAAGGCGAAGCTGTTTGTAAATTCTCCCAATGCCATTGAGGGCAACGAGGTTTCCAAGTGCAACAGTGCCTCCGCAAAATTCCAGGCAGAGGAAGCAGGCCTGGTGGATGTGGTTGCTGATGAAGCCGGTGTGCTGGCTCAGATTCGTCAGCTTGTGACCATGCTTCCGGCCAACAACGAGGATGATGCCTCCTACGAAGAGTGCATGGATGATTTGAACCGGGTGTGCGCCGATCTGGGCGAGGTGGTTTACGAGGCACCCTATGTGCTGTCCAGCATTTCTGATGGAAACGTATTTTTTGAGACAAAGGCAGAGTATGCCAAGGATATGGTAACCGGCTTTATCAAGTTAAACGGCATGACTGTAGGCGCTGTGGCCAACAATGATCAGGAGCTGTCTGCCCGGGGAGCCAATAAGGCAGCTGGCTTTGTGAAGTTCTGTGATGCCTTCAACATTCCGGTGCTGAGCCTGACCCATGTTACCGGCTACAAGGCAACCATGTGCTCGGAGCGGAATCTGGCCAAGGCTGTGGCAGAGCTCACCTATGCCTTTGCAAATGCCACGGTGCCCAAGGTAAATGTAATCACTGGTCCGGCTTATGGAAGCGCTTATGTGGCCATGAACAGCAAGGGTGTGGGTGCCGATGTGGTCTATGCCTGGACAAGTGCGCAGATTGGTATGATGGATGCCAAGCTGGCAGCCAAGATTATGTATGCAGACGCAGATGCAGCCACCCAGAAGGAGAAGGCAGCAGAGTATGCCGCTTTACAGTCCAGCGCTGAGGCTGCGGCCAGAAGAGGCTATGTAGACAGCATTATTGAAGCAAAGGACACCAGAAAATATGTGATTGGCGCCTTTGAAATGTTATTCACAAAAAGGGAAGATCGTCCTGCAAAGAAACACGGCACGGTTTAAGAGAGGTGAATAATATGAAGAGAAACATGAAAAGATTGACAGCCATTCTGCTGCTGGTGGTGTGCATGTTTGCCCTGACTGCCTGTGGTTCAGAGGAGAAGCTGCCCAACGAGGATATCTACCAGGCCAAGGCAGATGCCTGCGTGGAGATGCTGTCCACCATTGATGGGGAGACACTTACAGCGCAGATTGCAAACCTGGAGGAGAACTACGAGGATTTCCAACAGGAGATCGCCTTGTACCCCTACATTGGAGGAACAGGACAGAAATTTGATTTTACGGCAGAGGCCTATGTAAGCATGCTCAAGGGCTTTGAGTCCTCTTTAGAGGACCTGGGCGCCTATGTGGGCCTGAAGGAATACGAGGGCGGCAAGACCACCAACGACGGCATCAGCTACTCCGCTGTATATTCCTTTGAGAAGCATGACATGCGTCTCTCCCTGATTTTTGACCAGAATTCCATTATTCAGACTGTATCTGTGGACCCCATTTATACCACGGGGGAAATCCTGACCAAGGCCGGCCTGAATACGATTCTGGGTATGGGAAGCGTGTTCGTAGTATTAATTTTAATCAGCCTGATTATTTCCTGCTTTAACTTTATTCCTATGATTCAGGCGAAGTTTACCAAGAAGAAAAAGGAGGAGGGCCCGGCCCCTGCAAAGGCAGCTGCGGCAGCTCCGGCCCCTGCGGCACCGGCACCGGTGGAGGAGCAGGTGGACGATCTGGAAGTGATTGCTGTGATTACGGCGGCCGTGGCAGCAGCCATGGGCACATCAACCGATGGATTTACCGTGCGTTCTATCAGACGTTCCAACACAAACAAATGGCGTAAGGCTTAAAAATAGGAGGAAAAATCAATGAAAAATTATACTATTACCGTAAACGGAACCGTATATGACGTAACTGTAGAGGAAGGCGGCGCAGGAAGCGCTCCGGTACGGGCAGCCGCTCCTGTGGCAGCTCCCAAGGCAGCGCCTGCAGCAGCTCCCAAGGCAGCTGCTCCTGCTGCCGCAGCTGGTGGCATTGAAGTAAAGGCATCTGTACCTGGAAAGGTATTCAAGGTGGAGGCCAGTGTGGGACAGGCTGTAAAGGCTGGCGACAACATCATTATCCTGGAGGCCATGAAGATGGAGATCCCCGTTGTTGCACCCGAGGATGGAACAGTAGCAAGCATCAACGTGTCCGTTGGTGATGCCATTGAATCAGGAGATATCCTTGCAACTTTGAACTAAATGGTGACTTGTTACTGAAAAACATGGAGGTTATAACATGGGATATATAATGGAAACCCTGGAAAATCTCATGCAACAGACCGCGTTTACAAACTTGAGCGTGGGCAATTTTATCATGATTTTCTTTGCATGTGTTTTCCTCTACCTGGCCATAGCCAAGGAATTTGAGCCGCTTTTGCTGCTTCCCATTGCCTTTGGTATGTTGCTGGTAAATATTTATCCGGATATTATGTTACATCCGGAAGATTCGCATAACGGTGTAGGCGGATTGCTGTATTATTTCTATATATTAGATGAGTGGGCAATCATGCCATCCCTGATTTTTATGGGCGTTGGCGCCATGACAGACTTTGGTCCCCTGATTGCCAACCCCAAGAGCTTCCTTCTGGGAGCCTCCGCTCAGTTCGGTATCTTTGCCGCTTACCTGGGCGCCATGGCTCTGGGCTTTTCTGACAAGGCTGCTGCTGCCATTTCCATTATCGGCGGCGCGGATGGTCCTACATCCATCTTCCTGGCTGGAAAGCTTGAGCAGACAGCTCTTATGGGCCCCATCGCAGTGGCAGCGTACTCTTATATGTCGCTGGTGCCGATTATTCAGCCCCCTATTATGAAGCTGCTTACCACAGAGAAGGAGCGTAAAATCAAGATGGAACAGCTCCGTCCGGTGTCTAAGCTGGAGAAGATTCTGTTCCCTATCATCATCACCATTGTGGTATGTATGATTCTGCCCTCTACCGCTCCCCTGGTAGGTATGCTGATGCTGGGTAACCTCTTCCGGGAGTCCGGTGTGGTTCGTCAGCTGACAGAGACTGCATCCAACGCTCTGATGTATATCGTGGTTATCCTGTTGGGCACCTCCGTTGGCGCAACCACCAGCGCAGAGGCTTTCCTGAACTGGGATACCATTAAAATCGTGATCCTGGGTCTGGTTGCCTTTGGATTTGGTACAGCAGCCGGTGTGCTGTTTGGTAAGCTTATGTGCATTGCCACCAAGGGGAAGGTAAACCCGCTGATCGGTTCGGCCGGTGTGTCCGCCGTGCCTATGGCAGCCCGTGTGTCTCAGAAGGTAGGTGCGGAGGCAGATCCCACCAATTTCCTGCTGATGCATGCCATGGGCCCCAATGTGGCCGGTGTAATCGGTACGGCCGTAGCAGCCGGTACCTTTATGGCCATTTTCGGCGTGGTTTGATTGGAAAGGAAAGTTGGAGCTTTCAGTCCCCGTTGCCTGTGGCCGGGGCGTTGACTTAAAAAAATAAGGAGGGCATTTTCATGTCAGAAAAAAGACCGGTAAAAATTACCGAAACCATATTACGTGACGCACATCAGTCTCTGATTGCCACCAGAATGCCGACCAGCCTGATGCTTCCCATTTTGGAGAAGATGGATAAGGTTGGCTATCACGCAGTAGAGTGCTGGGGCGGCGCCACCTTTGATTCCTGCCTGCGCTTCCTGAAGGAAGATCCCTGGGAGAGACTTCGCAAGATTCGTGCAGGCATGCCGAATACCAAGCTTCAGATGCTGTTCCGTGGCCAGAATATTTTAGGCTACCGTCATTATGCAGATGATGTGGTGGAGTACTTTGTACAGAAATCCATCGCAAACGGTATTGACATTATCCGCATTTTTGACTGCTTAAACGATATCCGTAACCTGGAGTGTGCGGCGAAGGCCACCAAGAAGGAAGGAGGCCATGCTCAGATTGCCCTTTCCTATACTCTGGGAGATGCCTACACCCTGGATTACTGGAAAGATATTGCCAAGAGAGTAGAGGACATGGGTGCAGATTCCCTGTGTATTAAGGATATGGCTGGCCTTTTGGTTCCCTTTGCGGCTACTGAGCTGGTGACAGCTCTGAAGGAGTCCACCAATCTGCCTATTGAGCTTCATACCCATTACACCTCCGGTGTGGGCGGCATGACCTATCTGAAGGCTGTGGAGGCCGGCTGCGATATTATTGATACGGCCATGTCTCCTCTGGCTATGGGTACTTCTCAGCCTGCCACTGAGGTATTGGTTGAGACCTTTAAGGGGACCCAGTATGACACGGGCCTGGATCAGAATCTGCTGGCAGAGATCGCCGATCACTTCCGTCCCTATCGGGATGAGTGCCTGGAAAACGGCCTCCTGAATCCCAAGGTTATGGGTGTGGATATTAAGACTCTGCTTTATCAGGTACCGGGCGGAATGTTGTCCAACATGGTGTCTCAGTTGAAGGAGCAGCATGCAGAGGATAAGTATTATGAGGTGCTCCAGGAGATCCCGCGGGTGCGTAAGGATCTGGGTGAGCCGCCTTTGGTTACTCCCTCCTCTCAGATTGTGGGAACTCAGGCTGTGTTCAATGTAATCATGGGTGAGCGCTACAAGATGATGACCAAGGAGACCAAGGCAGTTCTTAGGGGTGAGTACGGCCAGACTGTAAAACCCTTTAATCCGGAAGTACAGAAGTTGGCTCTGGCTGAGGGCGAAAAGCCCATCACCTGTCGTCCGGCGGATCTGATCCCCAATGAGCTGGAGAAGCTGGAGGCGGAGATGGCACAGTACAAGGAGCAGGACGAGGATGTGCTGTCCTATGCGCTGTTCCCCCAGGTGGCCATGGACTTCTTCAAATACAGAGAAGCGCAGAAGACAAAGATGGATGCAACCGTAGCCGACACGGCCAACGGTGCCTATCCTGTATAAATCGTAAAGCAATGGAAGGGAACGTCGTGGGCGTTCCCTTTTTGCCTGTGCCCGGGAAGGGGAGGGCACAGGGAGTGAAAATCTGGAAAAATTTACCATAATGATGCGACAAACGCGTCAGAAAGAGGAAAAAATGCAGGGGAAGAAGGAGAAGAATCGAATCTGGGAAAAGGAGCAGGAGCTGGAACAGGAGATTCGTTCCCATAAAACCGGAATTATCACGGCTTTCCAGATGGCCTGGCCCTCGGTGATGGAATCCTTTTTTGTAGCTCTGGCCGGCATGGTGGATTCCCTGATGGTGAGCTCCCTGGGAGCTTATGCGGTGGCAGCCGTGGGACTTACCACTCAGCCTAAATTTATTGGGATGTGCCTGTTTATTGCCCTTAGTGTGGCAGTGTCCGCCCTTGTGGCTAGGCGGAAAGGGGAGGAGCGGCGCAGGGAGGGCAACCAGGTGTTGCTGATGGCTCTTTTGGTGACTCTGCTTATGGGAACTCTGATCAGCATCTGCTGTGTTATCTTTGCAGAGCCCTTTATGCGATGGGCGGGGGCGAAAGAGGATACCCTGGATCCATCTGTTCTGTATTTTCGGATTATTATGGGGGGCATGCTGTTTCAGATTATTACCCTGAGCATCAATGCGGCCCAACGGGGGGCGGGAAACACAAAGATTGCCATGCGAACCAATGTGACGGCCAATGTGGTGAATATGATAGGGAATTACCTACTCATTCAGGGAAATCTTGGATTCCCGGCTTTGGGAATCCAGGGAGCTGCCCTTGCCACGGTATTTGGAACTGTGGTGGCTTGTGGAATGGCGATTTTTTCCATTTCCACACCCAAGTCCTTTGTGAGTTTGCCCTATATCTGGAGAGAGCGGGTACGCCCTCTGTTTTCCACATTGAAAAGTATTCTCCATATTAGCAATACGGTATTTGTGGAGCAGGTGCTGATGCGGATTGGCTTTATGGCTGTGGCTGTTATGGCAGCGGATATGGGGACCAATGATTTTGCGGCTCATCAGGTGGGGATGAATATAATGAGCCTGTCCTTTTCCTTTGGCGATGGGTTCCAGGCTGCTGCGGTAGCTTTGATCGGGCAGAGTCTGGGGCGCCGAGATGAAGAACAGGCTCGATTTTACGGCAAAACCTGCCGTTATATGGGACTTGCTGTGTCCCTGGTATTATCGGTACTCTATTTAGCGCTGGGACGGACCTTGTATGGCCTCTTTTTCCAGGAGACCGAGATTATTGAAGCTGGTTTGGGCATTGTGCGGATGATTGTGGTGATTGTATTTTTGCAAATCTCCCAGGTCATCTACATGGGCTGTCTGCGGGGAGCCGGAGATGTGCGCTATACGATGCTGGTCTCCACCGTCAGCGTAACCATTGTGCGGCCTCTGACCTCCTATCTTTTCTGCTATCCCCTGGGTCTGGGCTTGATTGGCATCTGGCTGGGGGTGGCAGCGGATCAGCTGAGCCGCTATCTCTTTGCCTCCCTGCGATTTCGCTCAGGAAAATGGACCAAGATCACCATTTAGGAGAGGGAGAGACTTGCTAGGACCAGTTTTCCTCCAGAAAGCGGACGATGTCAATGGCTTTGGGAGGACAGCCCTTGAGGGATTTGGTAAAGCAGGAGGTACATTTTCCCACACCGATTTCTCCAAAGCTTCCCTGGTAGCCCTGGCCAATGCAGATGGCCGGGGCTCCTTTTTTCAGCCCTCCGGACTCATTCAGCCGATCAAGAGCATAAATGAGAGAGCCGTAGCAGGCGGAGCAGGCATTTTTAGGAGCCGTGTATTTGGCCAGGGATTCCACCCGCCGGGTCATATGCATCCGTTTGCCCAAGGCATCCTCATTTAAATAGTGGAAATTTGCTTTGGAGGTATCAGCACACCCTACTCCTAGCTTTTCCGCTATCCGGATATAGGGTACGTCGTCTACAGAATAGCCCATGCAGTCACAGACATAGGCGTCACAGAGTACCGGGTCCTTAAAGCCCAGAATCCGGTTCATAACCACCGGGTTTCCTCCCTCCTCAAAGTCCAGGTCCCCACAGATATTGTCTACCAGGATAAAATCATTGCGGGCAATGGTATTGAGATGGGCGATGGGCTTGTGAAGTCCCATGGTGTGAAATCTGCGCTTTTCCGAGTTGGGGATCACACCCTTATTGTTTTTTAGGGCACAGGTGATGGTGGTCTGACAATGTCCCTTTAAAACCGGCATATTGATCATATAGTCCACGCTGGCGGCTGCGTCACACAGCTGGATGGACATACCCTTGGCGTCATAGGCATGGGAGCTGTCCTTTTGCAGATCGATAAGGGGCACCCCGTATTTTTCAGAGAGACGGGTGTAACCGGCAGCTCGGAAGCCAGACGGGGTCCGATCTCCCACCCAGGAGCCCTCCATAATGGAAATATTAGTAAATTTGTGCTCCTGTAGGTATTCAATCACCCCTGCCAGCAGCTCCGCGTGGGTGGTTGCACCCGAGGATGGGTCCTTAGCACAGACCAGGTTAGGTTTTAAGGCGACCTTTTTGTCCCGGGCTCCAATATCCTCTGCCAGGTTGGCCTGGGTGAGGAGCTGTTTGGTCAGTTCCTTGTATTGTGTTCCGTGAATGATGTATACATCATTTTTATTCATATTTCCATTCCTCCTGATTTCCGTTTTACAGCTGTACAGATGGTATTCTCTGGGTGTAGCTGTTGATAGAAAGTTCCCTGATAATGGAACTTAGGAATATTGTATCATAAAATCCGCTTTTCTGTCCAAATAAATTACACGCACTTGTCTGAAGTTTGAGAGTATTTCCTATTATATATGTCACATAGGAAAAAAGCATGATTTGCTTTTTGTTTTCGGATTTACAGGAAAAGGTAAAAATTTTCTTAAAAAAGTGTATTTTTTTACGAAAAAAGGTTCACAAGAGGGAATTCATTTGCTACAATAGGGAGAAAGTCTACGAGAGGATGAGGAAATGCAGATGAGGCGGGTAATCGTTGTGGGAGGCGGCGCGGCCGGCATGATGGCGGCTGTGTTTGCGGCAAAGCAGGGGGCCCGGGTGGAGCTATATGAAAAAAATGAGAAGCTTGGAAAAAAGCTGTACATTACCGGTAAGGGCCGTTGCAATCTGACCAACAACTGTCAGGTGGAGGAGCTGCTGGAGAATGTATGCTCCAACGCCAAATTCCTTTACAGTGGCTTTTATAGTTTTACAGCTCAGAATGTGATGGAATTCTTTGAAGAGGCCGGTATGCCGGTTAAGACCGAGCGAGGCAACCGGGTGTTTCCCGTTTCAGACCATGCATACGACGTGACGGCTGCTTTGGAGCGCTGTATGAGGCAATACGGAGTCCGGGTGCATTTGCACCGGGCCGTGAAAGAACTGTTTGTGGAGAATGGCCGGATAGGGGGCGTGGTTCTCTGCAGAGAGGAGGGTTATGACCACAAGGCCGGGCAGGACAAGCAGCGGGAATATGCCGACGCGGTGATTATTGCCACTGGCGGGCTGTCTTATCCGGTCACAGGCTCCACGGGAGATGGCTATCGGTTAGCCAAAAGCGTGGGACACTCCATTGGGGAAACCTTGCCGGCCTTGGTTCCCATGAATGCCAGGGAGGATTGGGTGAAAGAGCTCCAGGGGTTATCTTTGCGCAATGTACGGGTGACCCTTTATAATGGAAGAAAAAGGATCTATGAAGAGTTCGGAGAGATGCTGTTTACCCATTTTGGGGTTAGCGGTCCTCTGATTCTGACAGCCAGCAGCCATGTGGGGAGTCAACTGAAAAAGCAGTCTCTAGGGATGCGCATTGATTTAAAGCCGGCTCTTACAGCGGAACAGCTGGATGCCCGGGTGCTTCGGGAATTTGAGCAGTCTCCCAACAAAAAATTCCGAAATGTGGTGGCAGGGCTTTTTCCCGCTAAGCTTCTGCCAGTGATGCTGCGTCTGGGTGGCGTGGACCCGGAGAAAAAGGTGAATCTCATTACCCGAGAGGAGCGGCAGGGCTTTGTAAGGCTGATAAAGAATGTAGAGCTGACGCTTACAGGTCTGCGGGACTATCGGGAGGCAGTGATTACCAGGGGTGGCGTGTGTGTACGGGAGGTTCATCCCTCCACCATGGAGTCCAGAAAAATGCCAGGGTTGTATTTTGCCGGGGAGGTGTTGGATCTGGATGCGCTGACAGGGGGATTTAATCTGCAAATTTCCTGGTCTACAGCCTATTTGGCTGGAAATGCGGCGGGATCACAGGGAGAGCTGTAAATAAAGAAGATTGTTAGAGGAGAGGATGGGTAGAATTTATGAGCTTTAATGTGGCCATTGACGGACCGGCGGGAGCTGGAAAGAGCACCGTTGCTCGCCAGCTTGCCCGACAGTTGGGATTTATCTATGTGGACACAGGTGCTATGTATCGGGCTATGGCTCTGTACTTTCTTCGCCAGGGGATTGGGGCGAAGGAAGAGGAGAAGATCGGGGAAGCCGTATCCAGGGTGGATGTAAGTATCGCCTATGAAAATGGAGAACAGCAGGTTTTGTTGGGGGGAGAAAATGTCACAGGGCTTTTGCGCACGGAAGAGGTGGGGAATATGGCTTCGGCCAGCTCCGTTTACCCCAGGGTGCGGGAAAAGCTTGTGGAGCTTCAGCGAAGGCTGGCCTCAGAGGCTGATGTGGTAATGGATGGAAGAGACATTGGCACTTGTGTGCTTCCCCAGGCCCATGTAAAGGTGTATCTGACGGCTTCCGCAGCTTGCCGGGCGCAGCGGCGTTATGAGGAGCTAAAGGAAAAGGGTGCTTTGGGTACGCATACCCTGGAGTCTATACAGGCGGATATTGAGGACAGGGATTATCGGGATATGCACCGGGAGGTATCGCCTCTTCGACAGGCCCAGGATGCAGTGCTGGTGGATTCCTCAGAAATGAGCATTGACCAGGTGATTGAGGCGATCCGACGGCTGATGGGGCGTTAGTCTCACAGGGAGAATCCCAGGTAAGGGTGGGAGAGGAAACAGGAGGAAGGGATTTAAATGAGGGTAAAAATGGCAAAGAAACGAGGCTTTTGCTTTGGGGTCCGGCGTGCGGTGGATACGGTGTATGACCAGGTCCAAAAAGGCGGCGGTCCCATTTACACGTATGGTCCCATTGTGCACAATGAGCAGGTGGTGCAGGACTTGGAGGCTAGGGGGGTGCGGGTGATCAGGGATCAGGAGGAGCTGGAACGGCTGACGGAAGGTACTGTGATTATCCGAGCCCACGGGGTGGGACGGTCTGTGTGTGAGAAGCTGGAGCGCCAGGGGGTTTCCTACGTGGATGCTACCTGTCCCTTTGTAAAGAAGATCCACCGAATCGTAGAGCGGGAGAGCGGCAGCGGACGACACATTTTAATTGCTGGCAATCCATCCCACCCGGAAGTGGAGGGAATTCAGGGCTGGTGCCAGGGACCGGTATCGGTGCTGGAATCTCTGGAGGAAGCGGAGAATTTTGTTGCTTTTCCGGAAACAAAGCTGTGTCTGGTGGCTCAAACGACATTTAATTACAATAAATTTAAAGATTTAGTTGAAATTATTTCGAAAAAGGGTTATGATATAATTGTTTTAAATACGATTTGTGGTGCTACGGAGGAACGCCAGACAGAAGCGAAGCGAATTGCCAGTGAAGTGGATGCCATGATTGTCATAGGCGGGAAGAACAGCTCCAACACGCAAAAGCTATTTGAAATATGTAAAAAAGAATGTGAAAATACTTACTATATACAGAAACCTGTTGACTTGGATTTAAGGACAGCATCATCCATTCGTAGCGTAGGTATTACCGCAGGGGCTTCGACCCCAAACAAAATCATTGAGGAGGTTCAAAAGCATGTCAGAAATCAGCTTTGAAGAAATGCTGGAGGAGTCATTAAAAACTATCAGAAATGGAGAGGTTGTCGAAGGCACTGTTATTGATGTCAAAGAAGATGAGATTATCTTAAATATAGGATATAAATCTGATGGTATTATCACCAAGAGCGAATACAGCAATACACCAGTGGACCTGACAACCTGCGTATCTGTAGGCGATACTATGGAGGCAAAGGTATTAAAGGTAAATGATGGAGAAGGGCAGGTTCTCTTGACCTATAAGCGTCTGGCAGCGGAAAAGGGCAGTAAGAGATTAAAGGAAGCCTTCGAAAATGGCGAGGTACTTACAGCTACGGTAACCCAGGTACTGGATGGTGGCCTGAGTGTAGTGGTAGATGAGTCTCGGGTGTTTATTCCGGCCAGCCTGGTGTCCGATACTTATGAAAAGAATTTGGGAAAGTATGATGGACAGGAAATTCAGTTTATTATTACGGAGTTTAATCCTCGCAGAGGACGCATCATCGGAAACAGAAAGCAGCTTTTATTGGATGAGAAAGCAGAAAAGCAGAGAGAACTGTTTGAGCGGATTCAGATTGGCGATGTGGTAGACGGTGTGGTAAAGAACGTAACAGAGTTCGGTGCCTTCGTGGATCTGGGAGGAGCAGACGGCCTGTTGCATATTTCTGAGATGTCCTGGGGGCGGGTGGAGAATCCCAAAAAAGTATTTAAGGTGGGAGAGCCTCTGACCGTTCTGATTAAGGATATCCGGGATACCAAGATTGCCCTGAGTCTGAAATTTGAGGATGCCAATCCCTGGCTTCATGCAGCTGAGAATTATGCAGTGGGCAACATCGTATATGGACGGATTGCGAGAATGACAGATTTCGGTGCTTTTGTGGAGCTGGAGCCGGGTGTGGACGCTCTGTTGCATGTATCTCAGATTTCCCGGGAGCATGTGGAAAAGCCCAGCGATGTGCTCAGCATTGGACAGGAGATTGAGGCCAAGGTTGTGGACTTTAACGAGGTGGACCACAAGATCAGCCTGAGTATGAAGGCTCTGCAGAACACTGTGGATATGTACAATGAATATGAGGACGTAGCCGATGTGGACATCGACGCGCTTGCAGCAGAGGACGAAGAATAAAGGTAAAGATTTCGTGAGGACAAGCACCCCGGTGCATGTCCTCACTTTGCGTGTAGGCAATGAGCCGTGCGCAGGGAGGTGCCAGCCATGTGGGAGTTGCAGATAGCGGGGGAAGATTTCTACCACATTGTCAGTTGGTTCTGGATTTACAGTTTTCTGGGCTGGGTATGGGAGAGCAGCTATGTGTCTGCAAAGGAACACAGACTGGTCAATCGTGGCTTTGTGGCTGGTCCGGTGTGTACCATCTATGGTTGCGGGGCCGTAGCTGTATATTTGTTGTTGAAGCCGGTTGCCGGAAATATGCTTCTATTGTATGCGGGAGGCGTGGTGGTTCCCACCATTTTGGAATACCTGACCGCAGTGGTCATGGAACAGATATTTCATACCAGCTGGTGGGATTACAGCCACCAAAAATGGAATTTGCAGGGGCGGATCTGTCTGGGCGCTTCTCTAGGCTGGGGCGTTTTATCGGTGGTGTTGTTTCATGTATTTCATCCTGTGGTAAGCTTTCTCACAGAACTTTACAGTGTGGCCACCGGAAAAGTTTTGGTAATCCTGGTGACCATTGTCTATGGAGCGGACTTTATCGCATCCTTTGCAGGAGCCATGGAGATATCCCAGCGTTTGCAACATATGGAGGCTGTGATGGAGGAGCTCTACGAATATATGCAGGGTACTAGATTGTACAGTACCGCGGAGGAGCTGCGTAGTCGGTTAGAGCTGTATCGGCTTTCCAGTTATAAAGAGGAATTGCATAGGCGTTTTGAGCAGAGAAGAGATGCAGTCCGGGCCTTTGGCCTGGAGATCCCGGCAGAAAAAATGGAGCAGACACGAAAAATGCGGGCTCAGGTGGAGGAACGAGTGGCGGCTCTTCACGAAAAATATATGGGACACCGCCTGTCGGCGGGATTCTTTACACGCCGGATTTTGCAGGCCTATCCCCATATAAAATCTCATAGACAGGCTCTGCGGGACAGGGCACGCCAAAAAAAGGATACACGGGAATAAGGGAAACAGATAAAGTGAGGAAGAAATAACATGGCGTATTCTACATTTCAGGGAGGTGTACATCCCTTTAAAGGAAAACGTATGTCCAAGGATAAATTTATCCTGGAGTATTTGCCAAAGGGAGAGGTGGTTTATCCCCTGTCCCAGCATATTGGAGCGCCAGCCCATCCCTTGGTGAAAAGAGGGGATCGGGTGCTGGTGGGACAGAAGATTGCCGAGGCCTCCGGCTATGTGTCGGCACCAGTGCATGCTTCCGTGTCGGGAACAGTGAAAGCCATAGAGCTTCGTCTTACAGCAGCCGGTCAGCCCTCCCCCTGCATAGTGGTGGAGAACGATGAATGGTATGAAGAGGTGGAGTATCCCCCGGTCAGGCCTTTGGAGGAACTGACCAGGGATGAAATCCTGGAGCTTATCCGGGAGGCAGGGGTGGTGGGAATGGGAGGCGCCGGTTTTCCCACCCATGTGAAGCTGGCAGTAAAAAATCCCAACCGGATACGGTATGTTATCGTGAATTGCTCCGAGTGTGAGCCTTATCTGACCAGTGATTACAGGCGGATGGTGGAAAATCCGGATTGGCTGATTCTGGGCCTCAAGGTAATGCTGAAGCTTTTTGACAAGGCTGTGGGAATTCTGGCTGTGGAGGATCACAAGAGGGATGCCATCACAGCCCTTCAGATGGCATCCGGAAATGAGCAGCGGATGGAGATTCATGTGTTACAGACCAAGTATCCCCAAGGGTGTGAGCGGATGCTGGTGTATGCCTGTACAGGGCGGGAGATCAATTCCTCCATGTTGCCTGCGGATGTGGGTTGTGTGGTGAACAATGTGGATACGGTCTGTGCCATTTACCAGGCGGTGTATTTGGGGCGCCCTCTGACACACCGGATTGTGACAGTTACAGGCGACGCCATTGCAGACCCCTGTAATTTTGATGTGTGCATGGGAACCAGCTATAAGGAGCTGGTACAGGCAGCGGGGGGCTTTCGTCGGGAGCCTAAAAAAATAATTTCCGGAGGCCCTATGATGGGGCAGAGTCTTGCTTCCCTGGGGGTGCCGGTGGTAAAGACTTCCTCGGCTTTGCTTTGTCTGAGCCGGGATGAGGTGGCCAGTGCCAATCCCAGCCCCTGCATTCACTGCGGATACTGCGTGACGGCCTGCCCGGAGCGGCTGATTCCCTCCAAGCTGGCGGACTACGCAGAGCGATTTCAGGAGGAGCCCTTCCGCAAATTATATGGGATGGAATGCATGGAATGTGGCAGCTGTAGCTATGTGTGTCCGGCCAAACGGCAGCTGACTCAGTCTATCCGGGCATTTCGACGGGAGCTGCTGGCAAAGGGTAAAAAATAGGAGGCGCATTTACAATGGAAAAATTAATGCATATTTCAGCTACTCCTCATGTTCGTTCCCAGATGAGCACGGCGCGGATCATGCAGATAGTGCTGCTGTCCCTGTTGCCGGCTACGATCTATGGTGTGGTTCATTTTGGTATCCAGGCCTTGTATCAGATTCTGGTGTGTATGGGGACTTGTGTGGTGGCGGAATTTTTATATGAAGCTTTTGCAGATCGTCCGGTGCGGGTTTGGGATTGCAGCTCTCTGGTGACCGGGCTTTTGTTGGCGCTGACCTTGCCGGTTTCCGCTCCTCTTTGGGTGGGGGCCCTGGGCAGCGTATTTGCTGTGATTGTAATTAAAATGCTTTTTGGAGGTGTAGGGCAAAATATCGTCAATCCAGCCTTGGGTGCTCGCTGCTTTTTGATGCTTTCCTTTGCAGGCATGATGACGAATTTTACGGCAGATGGCATAAGTGGTCCTACACCGCTGGCTCTTTTGAAGAACGGAGAAACCGTGGATCCTCTGGAGATGATTCTGGGAAATACCGCAGGAACCATTGGGGAGACTTCTATGGTGGCTCTTTTGGCAGGGGCCATGATACTTTTGCTGTTTGGCATTATCGATCTGCGCATCCCTGGCAGCTATCTGGTAAGCTTTACAGTGTTTTGCATATTTTTTGCAGGCAGGGGATTTGACCCTGTATATCTGGTTTCCCAGCTGTGTGGCGGCGGGCTTATGCTGGGGGCGTGGTTTATGGCAACGGATTTTGTCACCTCTCCCATTACACCTGGAGGAAAGGTTCTTTACGGTGTGTTATTGGGCGTGCTGACAGGCGTGTTTCGCATATGGGGCGGAAGTGCGGAAGGTGTTTCCTATGCAATTTTGCTGGGAAATCTGTCTGTCCCCCTGTTGGAGAAGCTGACGGTGCCAAGAGCCTTTGGATGCAGGAGAGGAAAGCGCTAGGATGATCGGATATGTAAGAGGGCAGGTAGAATATGTGGAGCCGGAGGCTGGCCTGGTGGTAGTGGAGGCTGGGGGTATCGGCTATAATATTCTGGTTTCTGGCAAGGAATTTTCCCTTTTGCCCGGCCGGGGAAATGAGGTTCGGCTGCACACATATCTCCAGGTACGGGAGGACGCCATGCAGCTTTTCGGGTTTTTGAGCCGGGAGGATTTGCAGTTTTTCCGGCTGCTTATCGGGGTTAATGGGATTGGTCCCAAGGCAGCGCTGGGAATTCTCTCTGTGTTTGGGGCGGATGAGCTGCGCTTTGCCATCCTGGCAGATGATGCAAAGATGATTTCCCGGGCACCGGGAATCGGGGCTAAAACAGCCCGTAAGCTGATATTAGAACTGAAAGATAAGCTTTCTTTAGAAGATGCCTTTGAGAAGAAACTGGCCCATCAGCAGGAGGACGCGTCTCTGGAGAGGACAAAGGGAGGCAGTGAGGATGAGGCTGTACAGGCGTTGATGGCCCTGGGGTACTCTCCCTCGGATGCTCTGCGGGCAGTCCGAAAGGTGGAAGGCGCGGCGGACATGGATGTGGAGGAAATTTTGAAGGCAGCCCTGAAGCAGATGGCATTCCTGTAGGAGACAAGGGGCCAAGACAGACAGCCTGGGGCAGAACAGGAGCGAGGAGAATATATGGCCAGACGGATTATTACGACGGATGCCACGGAGGAGGATATAAAGATTGAGTACAGCCTGCGTCCGCAGTTGCTGGAGGAGTATATCGGTCAGGCGAAAGCAAAGGCCAATTTAAAAATTTATATTGAGGCAGCCAAGGGACGGGGAGAGTCTCTGGACCATGTGCTTTTTTACGGACCACCTGGGTTGGGAAAGACTACGCTGGCGGGCATTATTGCCAATGAGATGGGAGTTCATATGAAGGTGACCAGTGGGCCGGCTATAGAAAAGCCCGGAGAGATGGCTGCCATTTTGAATAACCTCCAGGAGGGGGATGTGCTCTTTGTGGATGAAATTCACCGGCTCAACCGGCAGGTGGAGGAGGTGCTCTATCCGGCTATGGAGGACTATGCCATTGATATTATGATTGGGAAAGGGGCCACAGCACGCTCCATTCGCCTGGATCTTCCTCATTTTACCCTGATTGGAGCCACCACACGGGCAGGTCTTTTGACGGCACCTTTGCGGGATCGGTTTGGAGTGGTGCATCATCTGGAATTTTATACGGAGGAGGAGCTGGAGGTGATTGTCACCCGCTCCGCCCAGGTGCTTCAGGTGGAAATTGATTCCGACGGGGCATTGGAGATTGCCCGCCGCTCCCGGGGCACTCCCAGGCTTGCCAATCGGCTGTTAAAGCGTGTGCGCGATTTTGCACAGGTAAAATATGATGGAAGAATTACCGGAGAGACGGCCAGGCTTGCGCTGGATCTGTTGGAGGTGGATAAGAACGGCCTAGATCAGACAGACAGAATGATTCTGCGGACTATGATAGAGAAGTTTGCCGGCGGACCGGTGGGATTGGACACGCTGGCAGCGGCTATCGGGGAGGATGCAGGAACCATAGAGGATGTGTATGAGCCTTTTCTTATTAAAAATGGCTTTATCAATCGGACTCCACGGGGGCGGGTGGTGTCAGAATTGGCATACAGACATCTGGGATAGGCCTGGACAAAAATATTCGTTGCTTTTGGGTGGGCAATTAGAGTATACTATAAGAAAGGGATAGAGTGGCTAAAGAGGATTGGCTGGCTGCGGGATTGTGATTAGAAAAACAAGAGGGCGTGGGAGATGGCATCAAAAAACATTGCAGAGGTAGTGATTGCCGGGAGAGTTTTAAAGATTACAGGTTATGAGAGCACAGAATATCTGCATCAGGTTGCGACCTATATCAATGATAAAATAGGGGAATTTGAACAGCTGGAGGGATATCGCAGGCAGTCCAGTGATCAGAAGCAGATCATGATCTATATGAATCTGGCGGACGATTTTTTTAAGGCCCGGCGGCAGGCAGATCAGCAGAAAATAGAGCTGGAAAAAAAGGAAAAGGAAATGTACAGCTTGAAGCATGACCTGGTTGAGAGCCAGATGGCCCATGAGAACCTGGAGCAGAGCTCTAAGGAGGAGCGGGAAAGGCTGGAGCAGGAAGCCAAGGATAAGCTTGAGAGCGTGAAAAAGGGTTATAAGGAAAAACTGGAGCAGCAGGAGCAGGCAATCCGGGACCAGCTTGCTCAGGAGTACCAGGAAAAACTTGCGGCTGCAGAGCAGGAGTTTTGTACCCAGGCGGAAAAAACAGAACAGGAGTTCCGTGCTCAGGCGGAAAAAACAGAACAGGAGTTCCGTGCTCAGGCGGAGAAAGCAGAGCAGGAGATCCGGGAGAGTCTTGCACAAGAATACCAGGAAAAGCTTGCGGCTGCGGAGGAAAATAAAGGCGCGTCCTACCGGGAGGCTGAGGGGTTACGGGCACAGATTCGTGAGCTGCGCCATGAGATTATGAAGATGGAGGCGGAAGCCAAAAACCGGGGCAGCAAAGGGTATGGAAATCGTTATAACGGAAATTAGCGTGGATGCTGGAGCAGGTAGTAAACAAAAGCAGACACAGGGAAAAGAAAACCGCCGCAAAAGAGGGAACCAGGAAAGAGGGGGATGATTTGCAGCGGTTTTTTGTATTATGGAGAGAATGAGGGATGAAAAAGCAGGTAGAGCTGCTGGCGCCAGCTGGGTCATGGGAGAGTATGCAAGCGGCTATGGCAGCGGGAGCGGACGCAGTCTATATGGGTGGATTACAATTTGGGGCAAGGGCCTATGCCCACAATCTGGACCAGGATAAGCTGTGCAGAGCCATTGACTTTGCGCACCTCCATGGGGGACGATTATATTTAACGGTAAACACGTTGTTAAAGGAGGAGGAGCTGGAGGGGCTTACAGGATACCTTCGGCCTTTTTACCAGCAGGGGCTGGACGGCGTGATCGTACAGGACCTGGGAGTTTGGGACCATATCCGTCGGGAGCTTCCTGGACTGCCCCTTCATGTGAGCACCCAGATGACCCTTCTTGGGGCGGCGGGGGCTGCCCTGCTAAAGGAAATGGGAGCATCCCGTATGGTACCGGCCCGGGAGCTGTCTTTGGAGGAAATTCGCAGTATCAAGCAGGAGGTTGCCATTGAGGTGGAAACTTTTGTACATGGGGCTTTATGCTACTGCTATTCCGGCCAATGCCTGTTCAGTAGCCTTTTGGGGGGACGCAGCGGCAATCGAGGCCGGTGTGCCCAGCCTTGTCGTCTACCCTATCAGGCTATGGAAGAGTACGGCGGTAAAAAAAGGAATAAAATCTCCCAAAAGGGGGAGGAATATTTGTTAAGTCCCCGGGATTTGTGTACCATTGAGATGCTTCCGGAGCTTATAGAGGCAGGAATTGATTCCTTTAAGATTGAGGGGCGGATGAAGCGTCCGGAATATACAGCCGGCGTAGTCCAGATATACCGGAAATATATGGACAGATATGAGGAGCAGGGCCGAGAGAGGTACAGGGTAGAACAGGAGGATATGGAGATCTTGCGGGCCCTGTATAATCGAGGCGGCTTTACGCAGGGGTATTACCAGCAGAAAAACGGCAGGAAGATGATTTCCCTGGTGCGTCCCAATCATTTTGAGGATGCTTCCTCCTCCAAGGATGCCCGGGGACGGGACGAGAGGCGGTCTTATGAGGAGCTTTTGTCTTGGCTACGAAAAGCGTATGTGGAACAGGAGAAAAAGGAAAAAATTCAGGGAACCTTAAAGGTTTCCAAAGAAAAGCCCAATGTTTTTCTGTTAGAGTGGAAGGGTATCCAGGTACAGGTAGAGGGGGAACCGGCTCAGGAGCCGAAAAACCGGCCTATGTCAGAGCAGGAAATTCGAAGACAGATGGAGAAAACAGGAAATACCCCCTTTGTGTGGGAGCATCTTACCATAGAGACAGAGGAGGCTGTGTTTATTCCCTTACAAAGCTTAAACCAGCTGCGCCGCCAGGGGCTTAGGAAACTGGAGGAGGAAATCTGTGGAAGGTGGCGCCGAGCCGGGATAGAAAAGCCAGACTTTGGTCAGCCAAGTGGGAGGGAAAAGCCAGATTTCGGTCATTCATCCCCAGAGGAATGCCAAAAAGGGGCAGACGGCCAGGGAATGGGGAATGGACAGCTGAACCGGAGAAGGGGAGACAGACGGGCAAGACAGCAGCAGACACAGGACTGGAGACCAATCCTGCGGGTGCAGGTAGATGCGCCCTGGATGCTGGAGCCAGTGTTGGCTGAGCCCCTGGTAGATGGAGTCTATGTGGATGGGGAGGCCTTTTTTTGCTCTCTGCCTGGAAAGGATGAGAGGATCCATGTGGGGACTGAGGTGGTTGGGCGCTGCCAGAGGGCTGGAAAGAGCTGCTATCTGGTTATGCCGGATATATTTCGCCAGGAGCAGCAGGTCTTTTATGAGAAATGGTTTCCGGATTTTTGGAAGGCTGGTTTTCAGGGAATTCTGGTGCGGAATCTGGAGGAGGTGCAATTTTTGCGCCAGAATGGCTACAAAGGGGAATGGATACCAGATGCCAAGCTTTATACCTTTAACCGGGAGGCGCGTCAGGTGCTTATGGGATTGGGGGCGGCTTGTACCACGCTGCCCTATGAGCTCAATGAGTGGGAGCTTCAAAGACGGGGGTGCCAGGCGGATGAGCTGGTAGTGTACGGGTATCAGCCTATGATGGTCACAGCCAACTGTGTGGCAAAGACCTTGCATCAATGTAGAAAAGAGCCCGGCCTTCTCTACCTTCAGGACCGGTATCGGAAAATGTTTCCTGTCAGGCGCTGTTGCGCAGGCTGTTATAATATTATATACAACAGTGCACCGCTGTATCTTCTGGATTGTACCCGGGAACTTTTTCGTCTGCAACCAGGAAGCCTTCGGCTACACTTTACCATGGAGGAAAAGGATGTCTTAAAGAGTATCCTTCAGGAAGCAGTAAGGATTTTCAAGAAGGGGGCGATCCCATCTCTTTCTCTGGGAAATTTTACCAGAGGACATCTCAAACGAGGAGTGGAATAGATGACCAACTTGATTGTGGAGCTGTCCAAATATGGCTTGACCATTTTGGTGGCGCTCTATACTCTAATGAGCTTTTCCATTTTAAAACAGAAAACAGCAGGGCAGGAGAAGGGCTTTGGATTGCAGCGGGTCATTTTGTTTTTTTTGCATTTTTTAGCCTATGCAGTGATGTATTTTCAAACAGAAAATGATAAGCTTTTGGTATTTTACGTGGCCCAGGTGTTGCTGGTGTCCCTGGTGCAGATGCTGTTTCAGACAGTGTATCCGGGAACCAACCGGCTGGTGTTAAACAATATGTGCTTTCTGCTGTCAGTAGGTTTTATTGTGCTTACCCGGCTTTCTTACGACAGGGCAGTGAAGCAGTTTCAGATTGCCCTTTTGTCACTTCTGGTGTGTTTTTTTGTGCCCTTTCTGATCCGAAAACTTAAATTTCTGCCCTGGCTTTCCTGGGTGTATGGGGGCGCTGGTCTGGTTCTTTTGGTGGTGGTTATGCTGGTTGGCAAGGACAGCAACGGTGCAAAGCTTTCTCTGCGTCTGGGGGAGAGCTTTGCTGTGCAGCCCTCGGAATTTGTAAAGATCTTATTTGCCCTGTTTACCGCTTCCCGTTTGTCCAAATCTACGGCTTTTCGGGATGTGGTGGTGACCAGTGTGGTGGCTGGAATCCATGTGGTGATTCTAGTGCTTTCCCGAGATTTGGGCGGCGCCCTGATTTTTTTTGTCATGTATCTCATTGTGTTGTATGCAGCGTCCAAACAGCCCCTTTATCTCTTTGGAGGCCTAGCCGCCGGGTGTGGAGCCTCTTATGTGGCTTACCAGCTGTTTGCCCACGTGCGGGTGCGGGTATTGGCTTGGAGCGATCCTTTTTCCTATATTGATAAGGAGGGGTATCAGATCACCCAGTCATTGTTTGCCATTGGCACTGGAGGCTGGTTTGGCATGGGGCTTTTTCAGGGAACGCCCAACAAGATTCCCTATGTGGAGCAGGATTTTGTTTTCTCGGCTGTGGCTGAGGAGCTGGGAGGAATTTTTGCCATCTGTCTCATCCTGATCTGTCTGAGCAGCTTTCTGATGTTTGTCAATATTGCCATGCAGTTGCGGGAACCTTTTTACCGGTTGGCTGCACTGGGTCTTGGGACCTTGTATGGCTTTCAGGTGTTTTTGACCATTGGAGGTGGAATCAAATGTATTCCCTCCACAGGCGTGACATTGCCCCTGGTGAGCTATGGGGGAAGCTCTCTCTTGGCAAGCCTTTTGAGCTTTTCCATTATTCAGGGAATGTATCTATTGCGGGAAGATGAGGAGACCAAAATTGAGAAAGAAAAGCGCGTCCCCAAAAAGGGAAAGACCCAGAAAACAAAAAAAGAATCATGAGATGGCCATGGTCACCTATCTGTTCACGGGTCTGTTTACCCTGCTTATTGGGTACCTGGTGTATTTTGAAGGGGTTCTTCGGGAAGATGTGATCAATAATCCTTATAATTCCCGGCAGGAGACCTTTGCAGAGCATGTGGTCCGGGGAAAAATCCTGGCGTCTGACGGTACGGTGCTGGCGGAAACACAGGTGGCGTCTGACGGCACGGAAACCCGAACCTATCCTTATGGGGATATCTTTGCCCATGTGGTGGGCTATGGGACGCATGGCCGCTCCGGGGTGGAGGCACTGGGAAATTTTAGCCTTCTCACCTCCAATGCCTTTTTGCCCGAGCGGATCACCCGGGAGCTGAAAGAGGAAAAAAATATGGGGGATAATCTGGTGACCACTCTGGATGTAGATCTGCAGCGGGCTGCCTATGCCGCTCTGGGAGATCAGAAGGGGGCGGTGGTGGCTTTAGAGCCTTCCACAGGGAAGATTCTCTGTATGGTGTCCAAGCCGGATTTTGATCCCAATGAAATTGCCCGGGAATGGGACAACTGGAATTCTCTGAAATCGGAGGACAGCGTGCTTTACAACCGTGCGACCCAGGGACTTTATGCGCCGGGATCGGTGTTCAAGGTGGTGACGCTTTTGGAGTATCTGCGGGAAAATCCGGAGGCCGAGGACGCTACCTTTTCCTGTAGTGGGTCCCTGACCCAGGGGGAGTATACCATTAGCTGTTATGGAAAAAAGGCCCATGGCACCCAGTCTCTCCAGAAGGCCTTTGCCAATTCCTGTAATACGGCTTTCTCCCAGATTGGTTTGGAGCTTGATTTGACAGCCTTTTCCCAGACCTGTGACGGTTTACTGTTTGGGAAGAATCTGCCTGTGCCTTTGCCCTACTCCATCAGTTCCTTTGCCCTCAAGCCAGGAGCAGGAGACCACGAGAGAATGATGACAGCCATGGGGCAGGGACAGACCATGGTGTCCCCCATGCATATGGCCCTGATTACTTCCAGCATTGCCAACAATGGGATTCTTATGGAGCCTTATCTGATTGACCATGTGGAAAATTATACGGGTGATCTGGTGCGGACTTACCGGCCCAAGACCTATGGAGCCCTGATGACCGATGTGGAATCCCAAAAGCTTACGGAGTATATGGAACAGGTGGTGGAGGAGGGCACGGCCAAGACCCTGAAAAACCTGCCTGTTACTGTGGCCGGAAAAACGGGGAGCGCCGAGTACAGCAGTGACAAGAGTAAGAGTCATGCCTGGTTTGTGGGATTTTCCACGGAGGAGGGCCGGGATTTGGCGGTCTGTGTGCTGGTGGAGGGGGCCGGCTCCGGGGGTGAGCACGCGGTGCCCATTGCCCGGGTGTTATTTGAGGTGTATTATGGGGGAAGGTAAATAAGTGAGGATTTGGAATTGAGACCAGGCGAATATTGACGAAAAAGCCAAATTATGCTAGACTTAGTATGGTTAAATAGAGGGGCAAAAAGTGTCCGGTTCAGTGTGAGGTTTTGTGTGCTGAATTGGAAAAAGGAAATTGGGTGAGAATCCCAAGCGATCCGGTCACTGTAATCAGGGAGCGATATTCAGCCGTTTTCGGAGAGCCTGCCAAGGGGTGGAGGAAAGCGGAAACGCCATTGCCGAGAGAGGCGAGAAGGTAGAATAAAGCGAGGAGCTGTAAGCCAGGAAGCCTGCTTTTTGTAGAGGAGATGGATGCTTCCGAGGAAAGCAGTTCAAGGTGACACTTGCCGCACAGTTCATAGATAGAGGCGGCCGGGAGGAGTGAAAAACCCATGTGACTGCATGGGCTTTTTTATTTGCCTGAAAGCAGGGGGTTGGGGCATCGGCAGTACAGACGCGGTACTTTAATATAGGAGGAGCTATGAGGGGAAAGTTATATGGCATTGGTGTAGGTCCGGGGGATCCGGAGCTGCTGACCTTAAAGGCGAAGCGGATTTTGGATGGGGCGGAGGTTATCGCCGTGCCGGTTAAGGCGGCCGGGGAGGCCAGCACGGCCCTGGAGATTATCCGGCCGGTGGTGAATGTGGAGAATAAGAGATGCATGGAGGTGGTATTCCAGATGCATCCCCGGGAGGTGGAGCGCCAGCGCTGTCGCAGGGAGGCATGTGAACGCCTGGTACAGGAGCTTTCCCAGGGAAAAAGCATTGCCATGATTACTTTAGGGGATGTGTCTGTTTACAGCACCTATATGTATGTCAACCAATATGTGGCGCAGGCAGGCTATGAGACGGAGATTATCCCGGGAATCCCTTCCTTTTGCAGTGGGGCTGCAGCTGCCCAGCTGTCCCTGATGGAAGGAAATGAATCCCTGGCCATTGTCCCCTCCGCCCGGGATACCCAGAATCTGGCCATCGCTCTAGATCACTTTGAGAACCTGGTGGTAATGAAGGCTGGTAACAGTATGGAGAAGCTAATTGGCATGCTTCTGGAGCGAAAAATTTCCCTGGACAGTGCCACCGTAATCTCCTGCGTTGGCATGCCTGGAGAATATATTGGCCCCCTAGACACCCGGCGGGAATACAGTTATTTCACAACGGTAATCATAAAAAAGTACGGGGAGAAGCCATTTTCAAATTAAAATTATGGAAGCATTAAAGCATGTAAGACAATAAAAGCACCTATAAATGGAAACACATTTTACGAAAGGAGACTGCTGTTTTAAACAAGCCAAAGAACAGCAACCCAAATCATGATATCATTCATCGGAGCAGGCCCAGGAGATCCGGATCTTCTGACTATCAAAGGAAAAAGGCTTATAGACAGTGCAGACATTATCATCTATGCAGGTTCCCTGGTAAACCCTCAGGTACTAAAGGACGCAAAGCCGGAGGCCAAAATCTACAACAGTGCCACCATGAATCTGGAGGAGGTTTTGCAGGTGATGGAGGATGGAGAGGCGCAGGGGAAAAAAGTAGTGCGGGTGCACACAGGAGACCCGGCTATTTTCGGCGCTCACCGGGAGCAGATGGATGCCCTGGAGAGAAAGGGCATTTCCTATGAAGTGATTCCTGGTGTCAGCTCCTTCTTGGCTGTTGCCGCTGCCCTGAAAAAAGAATATACTCTGCCTGGTGTCAGCCAGACGGTAATATTAACCCGCATGGAGGGACGGACACCCATGCCACCCAGGGAAAAGCTTCGGGACCTGGCCAGGCACAATGCCACGATGATCATTTTTCTCAGTGTGGGAATGATGGAGGAGCTGTCCAATGTCCTACAGGAGGAGTACCGGCCGGATACGCCGGTGGCCGTGGTGTACAAAGCTTCCTGGGAGGATCAGAAGATCGTACAGGGAACCCTAAGGGACATTGCCGGAAAGGTAAAAGAGGCAGGGATTAAAAAGACGGCCCTGACCGTGGTGGGAGATTTTCTGGGAGACGAATATGAGCTGTCCCGGCTCTATGATAAAACCTTTACCCACGAATTTCGCAAGGGAGTGAACCCATAGAATGAGCATACAGTTGATTAGTATCAGTCATAAAAATGCACCGTTGTCTGTGCGGAATCTGTTTGCTTTTACGAAAGACCAGCAGGTGCATTTGATGCGGGCGCTGGTTCAGGAGGGCGGCGCGGCGGAAAGCGTGGTAATCAGTACCTGTAACCGGACGGAGATTTATACCTATACGCCTCCGGGAGAGGAGGGACATGCCTTTTCCCGGATGCAAGAGCTGATTCTTAGGGAGGCAGAGGCCTGGAGAGAGGAGCATATCACCGATTACCTGCGTTTTTACCAGGATGGCAAGGCCATTCATCACCTGTTTTGGGTGGCAGCTGGACTGGATTCCATGGTGGTGGGAGAGGATCAGATTCTGGGACAGGTCAAACGGGCCCAGGAGCAAGCCATGGAGGCCGGGACGGCGGGAAAATATATGAATACCTTTTTCCGCTATGCCATCACCGGGGCCAAGCGGGTAAAGACGGAGACGGAGCTGTCCCGGACCTCTGTGTCCACGGCAACTTTAGCGTTAAAGGCAGGGGAAGAGCGCCTGGGTTCCCTGGAGGGAAAACGGGTGATGGTCATGGGAGGCACCGGGCAGATCGGGGGGATTGTGCTGAAAAATCTCTACAGCATGAAGGGAGTTCACATTTACAGCACCCTGCGGAATGTGTCCCTATCCCATGAATGTCATGCGAAAAATAAGTCTGCTCTTGTCATAGAATATAAGGAGCGTTACCAGTACCTTAATGAGATGGATGTGATTATCAGCGCTACGGCCAGCCCGCATTATACACTGACTTATGATAAAACGGCCCAGCAGTTGCGGCAAAAAAAGCCGCGGGTTTTTGTGGATCTGGCGGTGCCGCCGGATATAGACGGGCGGATTGGAGACCTTCCCTATACCTGGCTTTACAATGTGGACGATTTTGCCCGTTTGGCCAGGGAAAACAATGTTATGAAAGAGCAGGCAGCCCAGGAGGCCGGGGGCATTCTGGAGGAATATGAGCAGGATTTTGGCCGTTGGCTGGTGTTTCAGCAGTCTGCCCCTATTTTGGAGGAGGTAAAGGCGTGGATGCTGGCGGAGGCAGAGAAAAAGGGCTTTTCCAAAGCCATTGACAAGTTTTTTTACCGGTTGCGGGAGCAGGCGCTTCCCCGGGATTTGGAAGCATTTTTTGCGGATATCCGGGACATGGAACGATAGTCCATCGTGCGATGGCGCAGCGATTTAAAACTAGGAGGAAAAGGGATGGGAAAATTGTATGTGGTGGGTTTTGGACCCGGGGGCTATGCTCATATGACGGCAAAGGCCATTGAGGTAATGGAAAGGGCAGACCTGATCACTGGCTACACTACCTATGTGGAAATGTTAAAGGAGTTCTTTCCGGATAAAACCTATCTGGCCACGCCTATGATGCAGGAGGTAAAGCGCTGTCGCATGGCGGTGGAGGAAGCCATGAAGGAACAGACTGTGGCCATGGTCAGCTCCGGGGACAGTGGTATCTATGGTATGGCGGGGATTGTCTACCAGGTGGCAGAGGAAATGCAGGCGGATATTTCCATTGAGACGGTACCGGGAGTGACGGCGGCCAGTGCGGCGGCTTCCGTGTTGGGGGCTCCCTTGATGCATGATTTTGCTGTTATCAGCCTTAGCGATTTGATGACGCCTCTGGAGCTTATCTGGAAGCGAGTTGCCTGTGCAGGTGAGAGCGATTTGGTGGTGTGTCTGTACAATCCCAAGAGCAAAAAGAGGACCACCTATGTGGAGAGGGCGGCAGAAATCCTTATGCAGTACCGCAGTCCTGAAACCCCAGTGGGAGTGGTGCGCCACGCAGGGCGCCGGGAGGAGAAAAGCTGTATTACCACTCTGGCAGAGGTTCAGGAGGTTCCTATGGATATGTTCAGTATTGTGATAGTTGGAAATTCCCAGAGCTATGTGAGTCAGGGACGGTTAATTACCCCTAGGGGGTATCGAATATGAGGATTCGAATCGGAACAAGAAAAAGCAAGCTTGCCCTTGTGCAGACATATCTGGTGCGAGACCGGATTTTGGAGGCCTTTCCGGAGGCAGAGGTGGAGATTGTGGAGATTTCCACCAGGGGAGATGAGCAGCTTCACCGCTCTCTTACTTCCTTTGGAGGCAAGGGCGTGTTTACCAAGGAGTTGGAGGAGGCTCTTAAAAGCCAGGAGATTGATCTGGCTGTGCACAGTGCCAAGGATATGCCGATGGAATTTCCGGAGGGACTGGAAATCGGGGCGGTGCTGGAGCGGGCCGATGTGCGGGATGTGTTTGTTACCACCACCGGGCGCAGGCTGGAGGAGCTGCCAGAGGGAAGCGTGGTGGGGACCAGTTCTCTGCGCCGAGAGCTTCAGATAAAGGAAATCAATCCACGGGTAAAGGTTTCTATGCTTCGGGGGAATGTGCAGACCAGGTTGGGAAAACTGCGGGACGGACTTTATGACGGAATTCTCCTGGCGGCGGCAGGACTTTCCCGCCTTGGCATGACCCAGGAGGACTTTTTCTTCCAATATCTGGAGCCGGAGGTGTTTCTGCCAGCAGCAGGTCAGGGAATCCTGGCAGTGGAGGTTCAGGAGGGACGCTTGGCTCAGGTGTTGGCAGCCATTCATTCTCTGGAGGCGGAGCGCCTGCTCCTGGCAGAGCGGAGCTATCTTGGGGCTATTGGGGGCAGCTGCAACGCACCAGCAGCCGCATATTGCCGGTATGTGGAGCAGGGACTCTTTATGCAGGTATTTTTTGCAGCAGACGGAAGCCACGGTGCTCGGGCAGAAGGGCTTTTACCCCTTGCAGAGATGGGAAGTCTGGAGGCTGTAAGGGGACTGGGTGTCCGTTTGGCCCAGGAGGTCAAGAAAAGCTGTAAAGGGACTGAGAAAAAGGTGGGTAAGGTTTGGCTGGTGGGCGCAGGGCCCGGGGATGCAGGACTTATCAGCCAAAAGGGATTGGAGCTTATACGCAGGGCGGATGTGCTGGTTTACGACAACCTGATCTCCAGCAGCCTTCTCAACGAGGCCCGGGACGATGCGGAGCTTATCTATGCGGGAAAGCGTTCTTCCCATCATCATCTGCGCCAGGAGGAGACCAATGGACTTTTGGTGGAAAAGGCGCATGCGGGCAAGCTGGTGGTGCGCCTAAAAGGAGGAGATCCCTTTATCTTTGGAAGAGGTGGTGAGGAGGCGGAGGAGCTGTGCCAGGCAGGAGTGCCTTATGGAGTGGTTCCGGGTGTGTCATCCTCCTACGGTGCAGCGGCTTATGCGGGCATTCCGGTGACGCATCGGGATTTCGCCTCCTCTTTCCATGTGATCACCGGTCATGAGAGCAATACCAAGGAGGGGCTTAAGCTTGATTATGCCACCCTGGCCCGGGAGGAGGGCACGCTGGTATTTCTCATGGGATTGGGCAATCTTCCCCATATTACGGCAAGTCTCATGGAAAAGGGAAAAGCGCCGGATACACCAGTGGCTGTGATACAGTCTGGAACCACCTGCCAGCAGCGCTGTGTAACCGGAACCCTGGAAACCATTGTGGAGCAGGTGAGAGAGGCAGGGCTTCAGACACCGGCGGCTACGGTTGTGGGGGCGGTGACGCAGCTGGGAGAGAAGCTGGCATGGTTTGGAGAAGGACCGCTTTTTGGGGCCAGGGTTTTACTCACCGGAACCAAGAGTATGTGCGAAAAGCAAGCGGCGGTTTTAAGGGAGGCGGGAGCCGAGCCGGTTTCCTTTAGTCTGATTCGCACGGAGGCCATGGAGAGTCCAAAGCTTGCCCAGGTTTTTCAACGGCTGGAGGATTATCACTGGGTGGTATTTACCAGCAGCAATGGGGTGGAAATATTTTTCTCCTGTCTCAAAAATCAGGGCCTGGACATTCGCAGACTCAGCCAGATAAAGATCGCCGTCATCGGGGAGGGAACCAGGGAGGCACTTTTGGAGCGGGGAATTTGGCCGGATTTTGTCCCGGAAAAGTTTTCCAGCCGGGATCTGGCCCGGGAATGGATTCCTCTTTTGAAGGTTCAGGAAGGAGGGGAAGCGCCTAGGGTGCTTCTTATGCGGGCCCAGGAAGCATCCTTGGAGCTTACCCAGGCCTTGGAAGAAAATGAGATTCCCTATGAAGCTGTGGCTCTTTATAGGACGGCTGTGGACGGGCGGAAGGCGGAGGAGCTAAACCGGATTTTGCCGGACATGGATTATCTTACCCTTGCCAGCGCTTCAGCAGTCAGGGCTTTTGCGGGGATGACAAAGGAAATGAAGGGGCTTCCCAGAGTTATCTGCATTGGTCCAGTGACAGAACGGGCGGCCAGGAAAGCTGGTATCCCGGTGCATGCTACGGCAGAGGTTTACACGGCAGAGGGAATACGGGATGCCATCTGTGGGGATTGGATGGAAAAGAGGATTTCCCCGTAAATCAGAAGGCAAAGTTGGGAAAAGGATTAGAGGATTTGGAGTGAGAGTGCTTGAATAAAGAGGATTGGGTAAAAATCATGGAGGAGCTGCCCAACGGCAGACGTATCTGTGATGTGCACAAGGGTGATTATAACGAAATTTATCTTCCGGTGCTGGCAGCGAATATGATCGGAAAGCCCCTTTTTGAGTTGCTGCGGAAAAAAGGGAGCTGTGAGCTTATCAGAAACTATTGCAATGCTATGGAACAGATGTGGCGGGAGGGAGACCAGGAAGTCATGGACGCGCTTGAGATGACGATTTTGGAGCATCTGTCGGAGGATGAGGTAATATGGCAGAGATTTGGCACTTATGTTTCAGAGGACTTTCGGAACTATATCAATGAGGAAGTGCTGGAGGGAAATATTATGATGAGCGGCGTGGAGCGGCTGCAAAACATGGAGCCCAAGTGCCGAAAGGCCGGGGGCCTTTACGAGGGCAACGGAGAAAGAGAGATTCGGTAAGGAATAAGAATGGGGAGGCATATTCCCGGGATGAGGAGAGACAGCTATGGAGACAGGACAGATACAGGAGCAGGTACAGGAAGAAAAAGAACAGTTCCATCCACAGCTCCTTCACGGCGGGGATATTTACGGTGCGGCTAAGGAAGCCGGCTGTGGGGAGCGGGAGATTTTGGACTTTTCCGCTAATATCAATCCCCTGGGACTACAGCCCCAGGTAAGGAAGGCTATCCTGGAAGGGATGGAACGGGTGGAGCAGTATCCGGACCCTCTGTGTCGCAGACTGGTGCAGGCCATAGCCAAACAGGAGCAGGTGTGCCCGGAGCAGGTGCTCTGTGGCAGTGGCGGGGCAGATCTCATATATCGGTATGTCTACGCCAGGAGGCCCGGTAAGGCTTTGCTTCCCGCCCCAACCTTTGGGGAGTATGAGGAGGCTCTGTGCCAGGTGGGGGCAGAGCTTGTGTATTATGAGCAGAATCGGGAAGCGCAAAAGGGTGCAGGGATGCTGGAGGCTTTAGGACCGGATATGGATGTGGTGTTCTTCTGCAATCCCAACAATCCCACAGGGCTTTTGCGAGATCGGGAATGGATCTTGCAGTTGGTGGAAAAGGCAGCCGTGCAGGGAACCATGGTGTTTCTGGACGAATGCTTTTTGGATTTTTCAGAGGCAGAGGAGCAGACTACGCTAAAAGGGGATTTGGAAAAATTTCCCAACTTGATTTTACTGAAATCCTTTACCAAGATGTATGCCATTCCGGGACTTCGTTTGGGCTATGTGCTTTCGGATAACCGGGAGCTATTGGAGGAAATGCGTCGGGCCGGGCAGCCCTGGGCCGTGGGAGGACTGGCTCAGGAGGCTGGTCTGGCGGCTCTTAAGGACAGGGAATTTCCGGTACAGACTCGACAGTTGGTGGGCCGGGAGCGGGCCTTTCTTAAGGGACAGCTGGAGAAGATGGGGTTGCAGGTCTATGACGGGGCGGCCAATTATCTGTGTTTTCGGGCGCCGGGGGAGAGCAGGCTCTATGAAAAGCTTCTGGAGCAGGGCATCCTTATCCGGCGGTGCGCCAATTACCGGGGGCTGGATGGGGAGCATTACCGGGTGGCAGTCCGGAGGAGAGAGGAAAATAGGCGGTTGCTTAAGGCACTTGCACAGGTGAGGATAGGGCCTTTAGGGGAAGGAATACCAGAGGAGGCGGGACAATGAGAGGAAAAGCAAAGGTTATTATGGTACAAGGCACCATGTCCAATTCTGGGAAAAGCTTTCTGACAGCAGGGCTCTGTCGGGTTTTCCGACAGGACGGATACCAGGTGGCCCCTTTTAAATCCCAGAATATGGCGCTGAATTCTTATATCACAAAGGATGGGCTGGAGATTGGCCGGGCGCAGGCCATGCAGGCGGAGGCGGCGGGGATTGCGCCCACCGTGGACATGAACCCCATTTTACTCAAGCCCACCAGCCACATGGGCAGTCAGGTTATTGTAAACGGCCGGGTGCTGGGCAATATGAAGGCTGTGGACTATTATGCCAATAAATCCCGGCTTATGGCAGATGTAAAAGGCGCCTATGACCGGTTGGCAAAAGAGTATGATATCATTGTCATAGAAGGGGCCGGGAGTCCGGCGGAGATTAACCTGCGGGAAAATGACCTGGTGAATATGGGACTGGCCCGGATGGTGGGAGCGCCAGTGCTTCTGGTGGGCGATATTGACAGAGGCGGTGTGTTTGCAGCACTGTATGGAACAGTGAAGCTTTTGGAGGAGCAGGAACAGCAGTATATCAAGGGGCTGGTGATCAATAAGTTCCGAGGAGACTTAAAAATCCTGGAGCCAGGACTTGGGATGTTAGAGGAGCGAGTGGGAGTCCCTGTGATGGGAGTGGTTCCCATGGAGGAGCTGGATATCGATGATGAGGACAGTCTTTCCGACCGGCTGAACAGGACTGAAATCGGGGCTGGGGTGGATATTGCAGTAATTCGTCTGCCTCATATCTCCAACTTTACGGATTTTGGGGCCTTTGAGCGCATGGAAGGCGTTTCTCTTCGATATGTGAAGGATGCAGGACATCTGGGACACCCGGATTTGGTAATTTTGCCGGGAACCAAAAATACCATGGATGATCTTCTGTGGATGCGGAAAACGGGTATGGAGGCCAGGATCTTACGGCTGTCTGAGCAGGGCGTGCCGGTTTTAGGCATTTGTGGTGGCTTTCAGATGCTGGGGGAGGAGCTTTCGGACCCCTGGGAGGTGGAGCACGGAGGGGAGCTGCGAGGCATGGGACTTCTCCAGGCCCGCACAGAATTTTCCAGGGAAAAGACCCGCACCCGCATCCGAGGAACCTGGAGGGAGCGGATACCTCTGTTTTCCGGCTGCCAGGAACAGGAGGTGACCGGCTATGAGATTCACATGGGGCGAACGGAGAATCTGGGAGGCTGTCGGGAGCTTATCTGCCTGGAGAATGGATGTATGGACGGGCTGTCCAATGAGGCGGGCACGGTGTTTGGATCTTATCTCCACGGCCTGTTTGACACGCCGGGCCTGGCGGAGGCTCTGTGCAGACAGTTGATGCTGGACAAGGGTCTGGACCCGGTGAACTGGCATTTTGACCTGGAGGCTTATAAGGAAGAGCAGTACAACAAGCTGGCGGATCTGGTGCGCCGATCCCTGGATATGAAAAAAATCTACGAGATACTGGAGGCGGGAATCGAGGATGAAAAATAAGCATTTGGATCAGATTCAGATCGTGGCGCCCATGGAAATTGAGAGCCGCAGTATGGAGATCATTACGGAGGAGCTAAAGGGGCGTACTTGGCCGGAGCCAGAGTTTTCTATTGTAAAACGCTGCATTCACACCTCCGCGGATTTTGACTACGGGGATAATTTATGCTTTTCTCCGGGAGCGGCAAAGCTTGGCGTCAAGCTTTTGCAGGAGGGCGCTTCCATTGTGACGGACACCCGCATGGCAGCCGCAGGTATTAACAAAAAGAAGCTAAACGAGTATGGGGGTCAGGTATTCTGCTTTATGGATGCGCCGGACGTGGCCCAGGAGGCGAAAAAAAGGGGCTGTACTCGAGCGACCATCTGCATGGAGCGGGGCATGGAGCTTTCAAAAGAGGTGATATTTGCCATCGGCAATGCGCCTACGGCGCTGATCCGCCTCTATGAACTGATGCAGGAGGGAAAAAAGAAACCGGCATTGATTATCGGCGCCCCCGTGGGCTTTGTCAACGTGGTGGAGGCCAAGGAGATGATTATGGAGGCCGGCGTACCCTATATCGTCCCCCGGGGCAGAAAAGGAGGCAGCAACATAGCAGCCGCCATCCTAAACGCCCTTCTCTACCAGGGAGGCCGCTAAAACAAGCTGGGCGTGCTAGAGCGTTGGAAGAGCAGCTGGGGAACTATAAAAAACAGCATCGAAACGAACAACGGCCGGAAGGAATAAACAGCTGAGAAGCAGCTGGGAATTACTTCCAAACCAGGGGGCGATGGAAGAGCAGATGCGGAACTATAAAAACAGCATCGAAACGAACAAC
>JAAWAC010000032.1 GCA_022791975.1 Lachnospiraceae bacterium
ATGGCAGTGGGAAGGTGGCTGCTGCCAGTTTTGCTCTGCGTTTAGAATTAAGGGCAGTAAAATCTTTATGAATTTCTATGATTTTCCAATTATTATCCAATCAAAATAAAAAATGGGCGCTACTAGTTACAAAACTCGGCTAGCATAGTGTAAAATTAAATCAAAAAAAGACAAGGAGGTTCTGAGAAAATGAATTAAAAAACCATGTTGGAGAAGATATTATCCAATCAAAATAAAAAATGGGCGCTACTAGTTACAAAACTCGGCTAGCATAGTGTAAAATTAAATCAAAAAAAGACAAGGAGTTCTGAGGAAATGAATCAAAAAACCATGTTGGAGAAGAAAGTTGAGGAGATAATCCGTTACTTAAGCGCTTCCTATATAGGTGCGAATGAGCAGTTTCGGGAAGAGGATCAGCAGAGAATGGAGAAGGGGGAGCCATTTTCACAGGTTTTTTGTAAGGTTCCACTGGGAGAAGCAAAACGGCAGGTATGTTTCCGAGCTGAGGATGTGAATGGGCAGGCGGAGGATAGTCCGGAAGAACAGGAGGGAATCAGCGTAGATGGTGATACCTTGCTTGAACAGCATGAGAGGATATTTAACAGGGCAACACTCGCTATTAATGGAGGAGGCAGAGCCTCTGACAAAAGCTATAGCACAAGTGTAATCGTTCCGTTATTCAAGTATGGAACTTGTGCTTCCAGGCTGGTTGCAAAGAGCTTGTATTTGAATACCATAAAATTATTTGTTCAGTTAACCTATTGGGACAATACGAATGATACGGAAATTTATAAGGGGATGGACGAAAAAAGATACTATAAAAAGTATGAGCAGGTGGACATTCCTTTCCAGTATATCAATCATGTGGGCAAAATAAAGGAATGTATACGGGACAAAGTAAAGCCCTCCCTATGGCCACAGGAGACTGGTCCAGAGGGGATCCCCTTTGTGATGAACGACCAGGAAGAAATTGACATAGATATTATAGGATTTACTCTGGACGCAGGAGCTCTCAGCAAAAAGCAGATAGGGAAATTAGCCTATCCTAATGATGAGATTGCAAGATATAAATCCTTCCGTTTGGACAAAGAGATCATATCCAGTGAAAAGGTGTATCATCAGGAAATACGAAGCCAGGTGGCCACGGAGTTTGCCAGATTCCTAGCATTGTATTGCTTATGTGGGGATATGGAATCCATGGAAAAGCTGATGGCAGCATATGAAGTACAGGACCTGGCAAAGGGCTTTGTATATAATATCTACGAAGAATGGGCTCTTAGGGAGGTTTATAAGCACTTGAAGGAGCATTCTCAACAGGTACGGGTAGACTGGACGAATCTGTTTTCCCAGGCAAACGGCCCGTATGGGGATTATTTTGTGGGAGTTAGCCCTACCATTGAGAGAGCAAAAGTTATGGAGCTGATACAGAGGCTTCGCAATAAATCCCAACTCTTAGCTAACGATGAGTTGTATTACAGAGTAATGGAGATCACACGGGAATCAGGAGGAACTTGGTGATTTATCTTACCGGCGATTGCCATGGAAGCTTTTCCCGCTTTGCCAGGAAGAAACGGGAAAGGCTTCCTTACAAATTTACGGAAGAGGATTTTCTCATTATATGTGGGGATTTTGGTCTTCTGTGGGCCAGGGACGAGGAATTTGCGTATCATTTGCGCTGGCTTTCCAGCCTGCCTTTTCGAATTCTCTGGGTCCAGGGAAATCACGAGAATTATGACATGATTGCAGAGTATCCTCTGGAGCATTGGCAGGGAGGGAAGGTCCGGCATATGGTCAGGGACCGGATAATCCTTCTGGAGCGGGGCCAGATCTTTCAAATAGAAGGAAAGAAATTTTTTACCTTCGGGGGAGCCTCCAGCCACGACATCCAGGGCGGGATTTTAGACAGGGGCTCTCCAGACTTCCAAAGAAGGAAACAAAGAGCCCTTAAACAGGAGCTGCCCTACCGGATTCGCCACGAGTCCTGGTGGGAACAGGAGCTACCCACGGAGGCGGAGATGCAGGAGGGAAGGGATCAGCTTTCCCGGGCTAGGTACCAGGTGGACTATGTGATTACCCACTGTCTATCCACAGGCATGCAGAAGAAGCTTGCGGGGTACTACGGGAATCTGGGCTCTAAGCTGTTTCCGCCGGATATTTTGACAGATTATTTTCAGGAGCTGGAGGAAAATCTTCAGTACAAACAGTGGTTTTGCGGGCATTACCACGAGGATTTAAGGTTAGATAGCAAGCACAAAATCCTCTATCAAAAAATCCTCTGTTTGAGGGAGACTTGGGGAGCAGAAGAGGAGGGAAACCTATGAAGGAAGAAAAGCGCAGAAAAATAGAGGCATGCACCAGGAAAGTCCGGGAAATCGTAGAAACGTATATAGACAAGGAAGCCAGGGGTAACACCGGACAACTCAAATTTTTAAATGGGCTACTCACTGGAAATCTGGCAGTTTCCATTGGAATTACTCTGAAAAAGGATTTCCGTTTCTGGAATTATCTGGAAAATAATTTTTTGAAGGATCGAGAGAGTATGTTCTCCTATTTTGATAATCAAAAAAACCTGGAGGAGTTTGCAAGGTCTCCGTATGTCGTGGGCTTGGAAAACGCGTGTGTGGACTTTTCTTCGGAGCTTGAAATGCCTCCTTATCTATTGCTAAGGAGGGCGCAGGAGGTAATGGAACAGGAGTGCATCTCCTATCTTCGGACTTCCAGAGAAAGCGAGGATGAGATAGAGTTCTTGGGCGAGGATGAGGAAGAGCAGGTGGAGAATAGGGGCACAGACAGGGAAAGTGAGGAGACACACGGGGAAAAAAAGGAGGTGAAAAAAAGGAAGGTCCGGAAGGGAACGAGAAAAAAAGAGGCCTATGTAGATTGGCTGTTTAGCATAGCCATTTATGAGATATTTCTCATCGAATACGGAAAAAGGCTGCCGGGGAAGAAAGACACGGCGGCAAGTATGGAAGAGCTGGAAACCATAGAGCAGCTTTTTCCGGATCTTATTTCCGGTCGGAATTCGGAGAAGGTACAAGAACAGATCCATGGATTTTGCGAAAGGGCTTGGGAATTTTATAAGGAGCTGTTGCGGGAGGAATTTATTGTATTTTGTGAGCGCTGCTATATCCTGCACATCATGAATCTATGCGCTATGCTGCGGGTCATTACACTGATTGAGTTTGTAAAAGTCAGCAGAAATCTAAATATAGATGATAGGAAAAGAAAAGTTAAGGCTGGGGATAGCACGGCATTGACTGAGGCTACGGACTGGCTTCTCAGGGAAAGCCATTTGGGAGGCTACTATTTGTTTACGGATGTGAAAAACAGCCGTAATCTGGATGTGTATGCCAGGAAATTACGGAACCTATGTCAGAAGTTCCAGATTTCTCCCCATATATCCGGAAGTGAATCTTGTAAAGACTATGCAAAACACTCCCGTCTCAATGACAGGGATATGTACAGATATCTGGATGTGATAAAGAGACGAAGAAGCAAAAGTCCCGGGGAACTGGAGCGGGAGCTGTGGGAGGCCGCCATTCCCTTTTGTGCCCCTGTGATAAAGGCATTGGATGAGATTGGTCAGTTAAAGTGAGGAGGTGCCTGTTATGGAGAACTTTTTAAGTGAGGATTTGCCAAAGGAAACCAGGGGAAATGCAGTTCCAGATATGGATCCTTGCCTTGAATGGGAGAGTACCTGTTTTGCCAGCCCTTATGTGGAAGCATTGTGTTCATTTATTCGGGAATGCGATCCGCCGATTTTTCTGGCTATCCAGGGAGGCGCACGTTCTTGGGACTGGAAAAGTCACTTGCTGGGTGGGGTCAAGCAGCTTGAGAAAGAGGGGATCCGCTGCATTTGGTTGGATACCAGCAGTTATGGCAAGTATACCGGCCAGGGAGAAGATATGCCGGATTTTTCACAGAGGGGACTTACGAAAGGTTTTTGGGATAGTCTTGCAGCCGAAAAAAGGGAAGGGGACGCGCGTTTACTCTTTGTGGTTGACGGTTTGGATGAGCTTTTGCCGGTTGTGGTGGTGAAGCTTTTGGAGTTTTTAAAGGAATCCGTTTCCTATGAGAAGTGTGTAACACTTCTTAGTGTTGATAGAGAGGTGGTTTTTCAGGGAATCCGGGAAAAGTATGGGAACTGTGTTTCGGACAGGGAGGCAAAGAGACAGTATGATAGGCTGATACAACTTACTTTTCAGCTTCCTAAAGCCTATTATCAGGAGCAGATTGCAAAACAGTTTTCTGTTCGTAGCTTTTATGACAGAGAGTGGTATTTGAAGGCAGTGTATTTGCTGACAGAGGGGAGCTTCCGAGATGTGAAGCGCCTGTATCAGGCCTTTTTATTGATGGATAAGGTGGCCCAGAGGAGAGGAATCTACGGGAAGGGAGAGCAGGAGAGGGAGAAACAGAAAAAATGTATGTTTCTTCTTTCTGGGATACAGCTTTTTTATCCGGAGATGTATGATCATATTACTTTTTCCGTTTCTTTTGATTTTATCAAGCGGTTGATAAATAAAGAAAACCGGACTCATATGAGATGTGTCTTAGGGGATCTCCATTTTCCACAGTCGGAAGCATGGACCGGGTGGTTTTTGGATGTGATGATACTTTTTGGTTCCTTTCTGGAGGAATATATAGGAAGTGGCCAGAACTTGGAGGACCCATCCTTTCTGCGTGTGGAGGATGTTTGCCGAATGGTAAGGCTGGATAGGGGAGAGGTTTATATACAGCCGGAATCAGACAGAAATTTTAGGGAAGGGAAGGAGGGAGAGACGGCTGAGATTTGTACTCTCCAGGAAATGTATTTATTTCACAAGATGGATCAGGTGTTTTCCTCTTACTTTCACAAAAAAGATCAAAGCCCGTGGGACCGGAGACATTTGGAATGCAGGTATTACAAGCGTGGAACGTCCAGTTGGAACTGGCTGTTTGGCATTCGGTTTACCAAGAATGCAGTCTTTCCCACCGCATATTTTCGGGAAGAGCTGTTTTGGGAAGAGCTGTTTCAGGAAGGACATTTCGAACATGGGGAGCTTTTGAGGCTTCAGAAGGATCTTTCCTTCTGGTATGGGAAGCTTCAAGAAGAATATGGAAAGAGATCCTATGGGGACAAGGACTTTACAGGAAATGAATTTCTAATATACAGTGAGCAGCAGGCCAATCTGTTTATGGAGGGGATTTTGCGTATTTTTGCAGTGGATGACATCTTTGGAGATCCCCTTCACTCCGGAGACGAAGAAATAGAAGACCTAGAAGAGCTGTTTCGAGACGCTGACTTCTAAAAAAGCAAGGAACTTTCCCCTCAGTGCTGCCGCGCAGCGATTTCAATAGGAGATTTTTATGTTTGAGTTAAAAAAATGGCGTTTGGGATTTTACAGAGAAAGAATGGTAGGCTATGGGGAGTGCTTTGGGAATCCCCAATTTCCCGATGGATTTCCCGTTCATACCTCGCGGATTCTGGAGATCATGGTCTGTCAGGAGAAAAAAGAGCTTCGGCTGCATACTCACTCTGGCAGCTGTTACCGGGCAGCCTTTGTAGAGCTGGATCCTTATGATATAGAAAAGACCAGGGAAGTTCTGAGAAGTATGAAGGTAGACGTAGACCTGGCGGAATGTCTTACACTTGGGAGCAAGAGAGCGGAGGATGAGAGGCTGTGTCTTGAGAAGCAGCTTTTATCGGGGGATTTGTATATAAAGATGCCGGGTGGGTTTATGATTGATGAGGCATATTTTAAAAAGGGAGATGGAGCTGTAGTTCCTATTTCCGTAACACGGCATGTGTCCACCTTTTCCCGGGACAGCATCCTGGTAACAGATTGGGAGCAGGGCTTGTGTGACTTTCGAATTTTTCCTGTGGAGCTCTGTGAATGGCTGGATGAGTCCAGCTCTATGGTGAAAGCTTATCACTGGTCAAACGGACTGAACACGGTCAGCATTGAAAATACAGGAGATGATTTTGAATTCCAAGGCGCTAGGGGGAATATTATGTGCAGAAGGGGAACCGTTACCATTATCAAAAAGGAGGATTTTACTGGAGAGTGTTTGATTTCTCCTGATGTGGTCGATGGGAAAAGTTGCATATTTAGAAAATAGAGTGATAAGGAGATCATAATATGGTACGCATTAAATTATTTACATTCGAGGAATGGATTCGGGCTATGGACGTTCCAAAGGAGAACCCTCTACCAGTGGAGAGCTTTGAAAGGCTTTTGCAGCGCTATCTGGAAGAGGAAACAGAAACGCCGCCTTTTCGGGATGAAGAAAGCTTGGGATTTCTTAAAGGAGGAGGGCTTACTTTTGTGTCGGATGACGATTGGTATTCGGTTTATGGGGAGGGAGCCTTGGGGAGGGAAAGGGATTCTATTACCAATATACGAAAATGGATGAAATTCGCCTTGACTGCCATTTATTATTCCAGACAAGAGAGATATACATGGATGGATGGCACTTGTGTTCCTTATGAATGGGCATGGAATTTGCTCTCCCAGTTGCCTTTTGATATTCTGGTTGCTGTAAGAGTTGAGAATATAAGGGGTATCATGAGTATTTTCCTTGGCTTTTCTGTGTTTTCTCCCTGCAGGATTGTAAACTACCCATACAGAAAGCAATCTATTGAGGTGACAATAGATGAATTTAGAATTAATGATGATTTTTACACAAGGGTTCCGGAAGGACGGGAGAACAATACAAACTATGGGCTTCATATGGGAAAGGATGGGAGGTACTACTCAAACTTTATAGGAATAGAGTATGCGTTCCAGTATTACTGGAAAAATGATGTGGAGGGGCTGATACGATATATTGAGGAAAAGTATCCGGACAGAATCCAGCTGGGAGAGGTGCGTGAGATCTATAATACTTTTACCTTAGCCAAAGCACTGGGGATTGCTGATAGCTCCGTGATTGCACTAAGATATTGGAACTGTAAGAATTGTATTGAGAAGGCCCTGGAGGATGGCAGAATCAGTGACCTGCAGTATGAGGAATTCCTTGTAAACGCGCGGCAGGGGGAGGACTATAAAAACTATGTGTATTATCGGGATACCTTTCAATTTATCAGTCATCTGACCGTTGCGCCAAAAGAGACGTTGTGTCGAAAGCTGCCTGTTATGATGGTGGACAAAAATTATGACGGAACCTATAGGATTCATGGATCCTTGACAGTAAAATATCCTGAATTTGAGGAATGTATTTGTGATGTGGTGGAGGAGCGCAGTCCAGATAGGGAGCGGGTCATACTGGTGGTGGATGTGGAGGAGCTTTTAGACTCCGCCGAAGATGTGGACCAGGCGGTCTATGGCTTTCGGCTTTTGCAGGACAGCCTGGAAATCTTCGACAAATATGAGGCTGTGCAGCTGTTTGGACGGGCACTTAAGGAGGCCTATACCTCTAAATCCTGCACCATAAGCCAGGAATTCTATTAAGGATTGGATAAAAGGGCATGCAGATGCGAAGCTTATAATGAAGGAGGGAAGCATGATTTATTACACGGGGGATTTACATCTGGGCCATGCCAATGTAATTAGGCATGATCAAAGGCCCTTTGCCACCTGGGAGGAGATGGACCAGGTGCTGATAGAAAACTGGAACAATAGAGTGACTGACACGGATCTGGTTTATATTGGTGGAGATCTGATCTATAAAAGTGAAAGGCCGGCGGAGTGGTATCTGGAGCAGCTAAAGGGCATAAAATTTCTTATTGTGGGGAACCATGAACAGGCTATTCTTGACAGCAAAAGGGCTCGCAGCTATTTTGAGGCCATAGATAAGATGATGCATATCACAGATGGGAAAAACCAGATCTGCATGTGTCATTTTCCCATTGCAGAGTGGAATGGGTATTACAGGAAGCATTATCATATTTATGGACATATTCATAAGGACAGGGGCAGAACCTTTCAGTTTATGTGCCAGGAGTCCAGGGCCTTAAACGCAGGCTGTATGATAAATGGATACCGGCCTGTGACTTTTAAGGAGCTTATGGAAAATAACCAGTTGTTTCAGAAAGAGGCAATGAAGGCTGGTGAGGGAGAACATGTTTGAAATAATTAGGAGGCGATACAGATGATAAAATTTGGGGAGCTACGGAATTATATTTCCAGGATCGACCGGGTATCAGTCTGTATGAAGGATGATTTTAGCTATGAAAATTTCAGGTATATCAGAGAGGTTCCCAAAAGCTATGATGAATATCAGGTCTATGGCATAGGGCAGATAGAGAGTGAATTTTTAATAGCAGAGGCTTTTTCCTTTGAGATAGAGGGGAGGCAGATAAATAAAACAATGTTCTTGGCTCCGTGTATAGAGATTATGCTTGACAGGAAGGAAGAGCCTCAGGTATAGAGGCCATGAAGCAAATAGTAGGAATTCACAGAATCTATGGTTCCAGAAAAAAATAACAAATATAGTTGAAATCCCGGCAAATTTATTATAAGATAAATACGGCTAGTGTACTGGCCTCAGGAAATGCCTTTATGGTTCACGCAGGATAAGGATTCACTCTGCGAGGCAGATTTGATTTATATCTTCCGTGGCAGATCATGGGGGAAAAACAATAGGAGGAATAGTCAGAATGATTTCAGCAGGAGATTTTAGAAATGGTGTAACCCTGGAGATTGAGGGAAATATCTACCAGATTATGGAATTTCAGCATGTAAAGCCGGGAAAGGGCGCAGCCTTTGTGCGCACGAAGCTCAAGAATATTATCAACGGCGGTGTGGTGGAAAAAACCTTCCGTCCCACGGAAAAATTCCCGGCAGCCAGAATCGATCGTCAGGATATGCAGTATCTGTATACCGACGGGGATCTGTATCACTTTATGAATACGGAGACCTTTGATCAGATTGCCCTGAATGCCGACGATATCGGGGATGCCCTAAAGTTTGTAAAAGAGAACGAGATGGTAAAGATCTGTTCTCACAACGGCAATGTATTCGCCGTGGAGCCGCCTCTGTTTGTGGAGCTGGATATCACGGATACGGAGCCAGGCTTTAAGGGAGACACAGCCACAGGAGCCACCAAGCCGGCGGTTGTGGAAACCGGTGCCACAGTTTATGTGCCTCTGTTTGTGGAGATCGGCGACAAGATTAAGATTGATACCCGTACAGGGGAATATCTTTCCAGAGTATAAGAGGATAGAGACAGGAACCGGAAGGGCTTCCGTATACTTTTTGGAGTATGCGGCGGCTCTTTTATTACTATCCTAAAAAATATCAAAACTTTCTTAAATTTTCAAAAAATTTCCGTCAAAGCATTGCAAAGCTATGCTCTTACAGGTATACTGTAAATCAAAGTCTAAATTTCTTATATGCAGGTGTCCCTGCGGATTTTTCCAACAAACACATCCCAATACAGGGAGAAAAAACAAAGAAAGGATGAAGCTATGGAATTTCGAGAATTTATACTGGCAATGACCCACGGGGTGCAAAAGGAGCTGCCCGGGGATGTGGAGGTGCGTCCACAGACTGTCTGTAAGAATAACGGGGTGATGCTCCAGGGCCTGCTTTTTCAGAAGGAGAGCCAGAAAAGCGCTCCTACGATTTATCTGGAAGCCTATTATCAGGCCTATTTGGAGGGCGCGGATCTCTGTGATCTGATAAGTCAGGTGGCAGGCTGCTACAAGAAGTATGTCTGGGAGGAGGCCCCCCAGGTGGAGCATTTTCTGCAATATGAGACAGTGAAAAAAACGGTTGTCTACAAGTTGGTCAATTACCGTCAGAATGAGAGGCTGCTAAGGGAGGTGCCTCACCTGCCCTATCTGGATCTGGCCCTGGTCTTTTACAGCCTGTTTGTCTATAAACCCATGGGGCGGGCGTCTATTTTGATTCGAAACAGTCACCTGGATATGTGGGGAGTTACCCACAGAAGGCTCTATGGGGATGCCAGGGAGAATACACCCCGGCTTTTAAAGCCCCAGCTCTCTTCTCTTTGGGAAGCGCTTCATGGGGAGGCGCCGGGACCTGGGAAAGCAGAGTCTGGTGCTGGTCCTACACCCTTTTATGTGCTTACCAACAGGGAACATATAAACGGAGCAGCCAGCCTACTGTATCCGGATATGCTGGAGCGCTGTGCCGCCCTGTGCAGGGGAGAATTCTTTGTGCTTCCCAGCAGTGTTCATGAGGTACTTCTGCTTCCCTACAGCCGGAGAATAGAGATGGGGAAGTTAAAGGCCATGGTTCGGGAGATAAATCAAAAGCAGGTGTCTCCCCAGGAAACTTTGTCGGATCTGGTATATTTTTACAGTCTGGAGGGAAAAAGGTTGTTGGCTCTGTAGTAAGGGGAGAGGTCTTTCCCACATCTAAGAAATTTCAAACAAAAAATGTAAAAAAATCAAAAAAACTGTTGCAATTTTGAAAGCTTTCCTGTAGAATATATTTTGCTTGCTTCTTCTATGTATTTTAGGAGAAGGGGCATCCGTATCTGTAGCTCAGTGGATAGAGCACTGGCCTCCGACGCCAGGTGTCGCTGGTTCGAATCCAGTCAGATACAGCGAGAGGGGCGGTTTGTGTAAATAACCGCCCTTGTTTTTTGCAGGGAGAGCTTTTTCAGGTGGGGCAGTTCCAGACAATGCCAACACATAAATATGAAAAATAGCTTGCGTTTTTATTACATAAATGTTACAATTATTAAGAACTTATGAAAGGATGGAGTTTTTAGGAGGTTTCTATGAGTAGTAACAGAGAAAGATCTGGTAAGGAATCCATGGGATCGTGGGTGGAGACATATAAGAGGCAGATTGCGGCGGGAGGAATCCTGTTGTGTCTAGTGGCTGTAATGGCTGTGACCCTTTTGGGTAAGGGGAAGGGCAGCGTTCAGGCGGAGGGTGGAGAGCCGGAAGCTGTTCCCGCGGCTGTAGCCAGTGATACAGGTGAGGGGACTGTGACGGAGGCCTCCACAGGGGCGGATCTCATTGCCGATATTGAGATACCCAACAAGCTGGAGCAGGATATCCATCCGGAGATCAACGGGGTGATGCAGACCTACTACGATTGCATGGCGGCCGGTGATGTGGAGGGAATCCGTGCCGTGGTGGATGTGCTCACGGAGGAGGAACAGAATTATGTGGAGTCCCTGAAAACCTTGATTGAAGGTTATCAGAATCTTCGTTGCTACACCAAGAGAGGCATGGAAGAGGGCACTTATCTGGTGTTTGTGCGCTATGATTTGAAGTTTGTAGCTGCGGACACCATGGCTCCCGGTATTGAAGCCTACTATGTAAAGAGCAACGAGAGTGGCAATTACTATATTTTCTTGGATACGCCGGATCAAGAGCTTTTGGATTTCGTAAACCAGATGGTCCAGGATGAGGATGTACAGGCATTGTATCAGGAAGTGGAGACAGAGTTTGCCAGTGCCAAGGAAGCTGATGAGAAGTTGGCTGAGTATGGAATGAAGCTTGAGGAGCTGAAGAGCGGAGGAGAGGAGCAGCCCGTAGAAGGGGAGGAGCCCCAGGAAGGTGAGGAACAACCTGTGGAGGGTGAGCAGCCCACAGAAGGAGACGAGCCTGCGGAGGGTGAACAGCCGCCAGAGGAAGAGCAGCCTCAGGAGGAGGAACAGCCCCAGGAAGAGCCTTCCGCGCCTTCGGGAGATGGCACAGATGTAAACCGGGAGACTCGCTTTACGGATAGCACCAATATTCGCTCAGAGAGAAGCACGGAAAGTCAGCGTTTGGCCCTTGCTTACCAGGGAGAGTCTGTGACTCAGGTGACCGAGTATTCGGATGGCTGGAGCAAGATTGTTTACAACGGCCAGGAAGGATACTGTAAGACAGAGTATCTGGAGTAGAGGAAAAAATGGTTTGTCCTGGAAACAGAGGACAAGCACGAGAAATTTATGTATAAAATTTTAAAATCTCCATACCCTATGGATAGTATCAATCATAGGGCATGGAGGTTTTTATGTTAACAGGTGAAGATTTTGCAGTTCTCAATGAGGCATACCGGGGGGCTCGAGCCGGTCAGGAGAGCATCAATACGGTAATCAGTAAAATATATGATGAGGATTTGGCGCTGGATTTAAACCGGCAGGCAGTGCGCTTTATGGCTTTTGAAAACCGCATTGCGGACAAGCTTAGGGAGGAGAACCAGCGGCCTTCAGGGGTCAGCCGTATGGAGAGGGCAAAAAACTGGACGGCCATCCAGGCCAATACCCTGACCAACACCAGCACAGAGCATATGGCAGATATGATGATCCAGGGCAATGCCAAGGCCATCACCGAGCTTATGCGCACCGTTAAAAAAAATCAGGGAGCTAAGCGGGAATACTGCGAGCTGGCCGAGGAGCTTATGGATTTTGAGGAGAAAAATATCTCTAAATTAAAGAGTTATCTCCGGGAACGGCCATAATTTTTGAATAAAAATGGAAAAATTCCAAAAAAATGCTTGCAATTTAAACCAAGTTGTGGCTATAATAGTCATGGACAAAGGCGTCAAAAATAGGCGCATGGGAAACCATGCGCGTTCTATTTTTTGTACGCTTTTTTTGTGAAATAAAAAGATAGATAAGAGGAGGAAAAAGTATGTCATATGTAGATGAGGTTATAGCTTCGGTGGTGGAAAAAAATCCCAGTGAGCCGGAATTTCACCAGGCGGTAAAAGAGGTGTTGGAGTCCCTGCGTCCTGTGGTGGAGGCAAATGAGGAGAACTATCGGAATGAGGCCCTGTTGGAGCGTCTGGTGGAGCCGGAGCGTCAGTTAAAATTCCGTGTGCCCTGGGTGGATGACAAGGGGCAGGTGCAGGTGAACACCGGCTATCGGGTACAGTTTAACAGCGCCATTGGACCTTACAAAGGAGGCTTGCGCCTGCATCCTTCCGTAAACTTAGGCATAATTAAATTCCTGGGCTTTGAGCAGATCTTTAAGAATTCTCTGACTGGACTTCCCATCGGCGGTGGCAAGGGCGGATCGGATTTTGATCCCAAGGGTAAATCTGACCGGGAGGTTATGGCTTTCTGCCAAAGCTTTATGACAGAGCTTTGCAAATACATTGGCGCTGATACAGATGTACCGGCGGGAGATATTGGAACCGGCGCCAGAGAGATCGGCTATCTCTTTGGACAGTACAAGAGAATCCGTGGTCTCTATGAGGGCGTACTCACAGGAAAGGGCCTGACCTATGGCGGTTCCCTGGCCCGGACAGAGGCTACCGGTTATGGCCTTTTGTATCTGACCCAGGAGCTTTTGAAGATCAATGGCATAGAGCTGGCTGGAAAAACTATTGCTGTGTCAGGCTCCGGAAACGTGGCTACCTATGCTATCCAGAAGGCACAGCAGCTGGGAGCCAAGGTGGTGACCTGCAGCGATTCCAACGGCTGGGTGTACGATCCCCAGGGCATTGATGTGGAGGCCTTAAAGGAGATCAAAGAGGTGAATCGGGCAAGGCTTACGGAGTACAAGAAATATCGTCCCAACTCCGAGTATCATGAGGGACGGGGCGTGTGGAGCGTAAAAGTGGACCTGGCTCTTCCCTGCGCCACCCAGAACGAGCTTCTGTTGGAGGATGCCAAGCAGCTGGTAGCCAACGGTTGTCTGGCTGTCTGCGAGGGAGCCAATATGCCTACCACCCTGGAGGCCACCGAGTATCTGCAGAAAAACAATGTGCTCTTTGCACCGGGCAAGGCTGCCAATGCCGGCGGTGTGGCTACTTCGGCGCTGGAGATGACCCAGAACAGCGAGAGGCTCAGCTGGACCTTTGAGGAGGTAGATGAGAAGCTTCAGGGCATTATGATCAATATCTGCCACAATATGGCAGACGCTGCCAAGCGCTATGGACAGCCCAAGAACTATGTGCTGGGCGCCAATATTGCAGGTTTTGAAAAGGTAGCCAATGCCATGCTGGCCCAGGGAGTTTGCTAATAAAACTTATAGTTTCAGAATAAAAAAGGCGCCACAGTCAGCTTTTAGAAGCTAGGCTGTGACGTCTTTTTCATGGGGCTAGATTTCTTACAGGGATAGGCGTATGATACCGGATAGCAGGCACAGATCAGATGTCAAGAGCTCTGTAATAGCCCAGGTTGACAGCCTCCAGAACCCGGCCGGGTTTTATGCAGTCACCGATTTGGAATACTCGGGGAGCCGTATTATAGAAGGCATCTGTCAGCTGGCGGTCAGGTCGCATGCCAGCAGCTAGGAGAATGGTATCTGCCTCCAGGAGCTGTTCCCCTTGCGGGGTATGGCAGATAAGCCCCTGGTCTGTGACTTCCTTGGCTGTTGTTCCAACCAGAATCTTGATATGGCTTTGGCGTATGTACATATTCATGGCGTTTCTATGCATAAAATAGGAATCCGCTGCCCAATTTTCCTTCATTTCCACAATGGTTACCTCTTTTCCCAGGCTGTCCAGATAGATGGCGGATTCACAGCCCACCAGACCGCCTCCCAGGATTACGACCCGCTGGCCTACAGCCGGTGAGGGCTGATGCAGCGCCTTAAGATCCACCACCTTGGGATTGTCGATGCCTGGAATGGGCGGAACAATCTGCTGAGCGCCAATGGCAACCATCACCACATCCGCTTGCTCCTGAGCCGCCTGCTCTGGTGTGATCTCTGTGTTTAGAACCACTTTGACACCGGCTTTTTTCAGGCGTCCCTCCAATACCTGGACAAAAGCAAACATATCCTGTTTAAAGGGAATGTGCTCCTCAGAGAGAAGCTGTCCGCCTAAGCGGTTGTTTTTTTCATACAAGGTGACGGTATGCCCTCGCTGGGCGGCTGTGATGGCTGCCTCCATGCCTCCCGGTCCTCCGCCGATAACCAGGACTTTTTTAGGGGTTGTGTCCGGAAAGCCGGATTGATTTGCCAGTTCATTGCCCACAACCGGGTTAAAGGCACAGCAGAAGGTGCGATTGGTGAGATAATTGTAAAAGCAGGTAAAACAGCGGCAGCAGCGGGTAATGTCCGCCTTGTGGCCGGAGAAAGCTTTTTCCGGGAAGAAGGGATCACAGATGGATTGGCGGGCCAGCTCCACAATGTCGGCCTGGCCAGAGGCTAGGATCTCCTCCATCATATCTGGGTCATTGAGGCCGCCCAGGGTGGCTACGGGGGTTTTCACATGCTTTTTGATCTCCGCTGCCAAATGCACATTGCAACCATGCTCCACAAACATGGAGGGGTGGGTAATGGTAAAGGCATCCGGGTCCTCATGAACACCGGCGGAAACATGGATAATGTCCACCTTTCCGTCCAGAATCTTAGCCATGGCAATGCCCTCCTCGATGGTATAGCCTCCTTCCACCAGCTCGGCTCCGCTCATGCGGTATTCAATGGGAAAGTTGGGACCGCAGGCCTCCCGGATTTTCTCAATAACCAGTAGAGGAAAGCGCATGCGATTTTCCAGGCTTTGTCCCCATTTGTCCGTTCTGTGGTTCATGCTGGGGGACATAAATTGTCCCAGCAGCCAGCCATGACCTCCGTGAACCAGAACCATATCAAAACCGGCTTTTTGGGCCAGAGCTGCGGCAGAGGCAAAGCAGTCAGCCACCCGATAGATATCTTCGTCGGTCATGCTGGTAACGGGAAGGCCTTCGGGATTTATCTCGTCATTGGGACCCAGTACCAGAGGCTTCTCCTGATCTCCGTGGCTGCGAGCACCGGCATATTTCCCTCCGTGAGCCAATTCCATCACTGCATTACAGTTGTGGCGGTGCATGGCATTGGCGGCCTCTTTGAGAGAGGGCAGGGACATGACATCGTAAAGCTTTACCTCCTTAGTATGGGTGCGTCCCACCGCGTCTACAATGCCCAGGCCAATGCAGACACTAGCCATGCCGCCCCGTGCCCGGTTTTCATGGAAGGCAATCTCTTCCTTTCGCATATGGCAATCCGGGTCCAGCTCTGGGTTGGACATAGGCGCACCAAAAATGCGATTTTTAAAGGTGACGCCTTTGATAGTAATGGGACTTGCCAGACAGGGATAGTAGGGATTTTTCATTTTTTCTCCTCCTTCTTGTATACATTTTCCGGCTAATGAGCCGGCTTCTTTTTTATTCCAGTATTATGGATACTATACTTATCATAAAACAAAAAGCAGAGGAATGCCAGGGCGAAAAAGGACTGAAATTTGTGAATGTTGTCCTTTTTGAAAATTGAAATCTGCAATTTTATAGAATATACTAACTATAAAAAGCGATAAAGATTATAAAAAACTGGCATTTTCACAAATGTTTCACCATAATACGGAGTTAAAAATTGCCAGAGTAAAAGGAGGAGATTAGATTTCCATGAAAATTCAAGCTGCGGTAGTACATGAAGCGGGCCAGCCCTTTCAGATTGAGGAGGTGGAGCTTTCAGGTCCCAGGGAGGGAGAGCTTTTGGTCAAAATTGTTGCCAGTGGCGTATGCCACACAGATGAGGTGGCCCAAAAGCAAATGATCCCGGTTCCCTTGCCTGCTGTATTTGGCCATGAGGGCTGTGGAATCGTGGAAGAAGTGGGACAAGGGGTCAAAGAGTTTAAGAAGGGAGACCGGGTGGGCTTTTCCTTTGGATTTTGCAATCACTGTGAAAACTGTCTGTCAGCCCATCAGCATGCCTGCATGAACTTTAATGAAATTAATTTCGGCGGCGTCATGGCGGACGGAACCAAGCGACTTTCCCAGAATGGGGTGGAGCTTTCCGCCTTCTTCGGACAGTCCTCCTTTGCCACCTATGCAGTGGTCCATGAAAACAGTGCCATTAAGGTGGAGGATGAGGAGATTGATCTGGCGCTGGTGGGGCCCCTGGGATGCGGAATTCAGACAGGAGCCGGGGCGGTTCTAAACCGGCTGCGGCCGGCCTTTGGCAGCAGCATAGCGGTCTTTGGCTGTGGCACTGTGGGCATGAGTGCCATCATGGCAGCTAAAATTGCCGGCTGTGACAAGATTGTGGCTGTGGGCGGCAATGCCAAAAGCTTGAAGCTTGCTCTGGAGCTGGGGGCCACCCATACGGTAAACCGTCGGGAATGTGAGGACCTTGTGGGAGCTGTGCGGGAAATCACAGGGGGAGGCGCCCATTACAGCATTGATACCACGGGGGTGGGAGACTTTGTGAAAAAGGCTCTGGCCAGCGTGCGGTTTATGGGCACCTGTGTGGTGTTGGGGGCCACAGGAGATTTAACGATAAATGTGCAGGAGGAGCTTATGGGGGATGCCAAATCCCTGATTGGAGTGGTGGAGGGAGATTCCATTCCCAAGCTGTTTATCCCCAAGCTGTTGGAATACTATAAAAAGGGTCAATTCCCCTTTGACAGGTTGATTCAATTTTATGATTTTCAGGATATTAACCAAGCCTTTGCGGATTCCCACAGCGGAAAGGTTATTAAGGCCGTGCTGCGGATGTAATACGAGTCTATGGCACAATAAGAACAACAGGAGAAAAATGGAGGATTTATTATGCTGACAAAGAGAGAGAATTTATTGGAGACCATTCGGGGAGGAAAACCGGATCGGTTTGTAAACCAATACGAAGCTTTTGAATTTGTGCTCAATGATCCCTTTGCTCTGCGCTTTCCGGGGCCTAAGCCTGGGGAGATGGAGGTGGAAGTAGGATGGGGTGTAACTAAACAGTGGCCGGCAGGATTTCCCGGAGCCTTCCCTGTTCACGATGAGGCCCATATTGTGTGCAAAGACCTGGCCAACTGGCGGGACTATGTAAAGGCGCCGCCAGCAGTATTTTCTGCTGAGGAGTGGGAGCCGGCAGTCCGTCGGGCCCAGGAGATTGATCGGAAGGAGCATTTTGTCACTTCCTTTATTGCGCCGGGGGTGTTTGAGCAGTGCCACTATCTGCTGGAGATCCAGAATTGCCTGATCTCCTTTTACGAAGAACCAGAGGCCATGCATGAGCTGATTGACTGCATTACGGATTGGGAGATTTGCTATGCCAAGGAGGTTTGCAAGTACATAAAGCCAGATGCCCTGTTTCATCACGACGACTGGGGAAGCCAGATTTCCACCTTTATCTCACCGGAGATGTTTGAGGAATTTTATCTTCCCGCATATAAAAAGATTTACGGGTGCTACCGGGAACATGGGGTGGAACTCATTGTGCACCATTCCGATTCCTATGGGGAGACCCTGGTGCCCTATATGATTGATATGGGCATTGATATCTGGCAGGGGGTGATGACCACCAACAACATTCCGGAGATGATTCGCAAGTATGGAGGGCAGATTAGCTTTATGGGTGGCATAGACAGCGCAACCATTGATTACCCGGGCTGGACTAGGGAGAAGGTGGCCAGCGAGGTGCGCCGGGCCTGCACAGAATACGGAAAGCTGTATTTTATTCCGGGAGCTTCCCAGGGACTTCCCATCAGCAATTTTGAGGGGGTTTATGAAGCCACTTCAGAGGAAATTGACAAGATGAGCCAAGAGATGTTCTAAAAGCAAAGAAATAGAGGCTGATGCCAAGAGGACGAAGGATCCTGGAGGCACCAGCCTCTTTGTTTTGAAGGAATGTGTCCGCCAAGCTATTCCCCTGGCTTCCCGGATTTGGGTGAAGCGGGAGTTTGATGGACATACTGATACCGGTATTCCGAGATGGTAATGCCTTCCACCTCCTTAAAGAGGCGGGAGAGGGTGCTGGCGGAGCTAAATCCCACCTTTATGGCGATTTCATCCACGGAAAAATTTGTGTCGATGAGATAGTTTTTGGCGTAGTTGATCCGGTACTGGGTCAGGGTTTTGGAGAGACTGGCGCCAAAGAAATCCTTGAACAAACGGTTGATATGGCGGGGGCTCATATAAAAATAGTCTGCCACGTCCTGTAGGGACAAATCGGGATTGGGGTAATTGGCATGGAGATATTTGGTAAATTCAATGGGGAGGTTGCGGGTGGGGTCCAGGGGGATGGACTGGATGGGAGGCATAAAATTACTGATAGCATTGAAAATAAAGCTGGCATACAAGAGCTGTAGCTTATAGAACCATCCCCAGCTTTGCATGCAGAATTCATCGGCCATTTGTCGGATATAGTCATGACATTTATTGGTATCCTTGCAGACAATAGTTTCCTTTTTATCCATCATTTTCAGAAAGGCGTCCAGATGAAGAGTTTCCATATCAGCCAGTCCGTTTTTATAGCAGGGGAGAGAGCGCTTCTGTAAGGAAAAAACCATGGCAAAATAAGACTTTTTCTGGTTGGGCTTATAGAGGGTGCCATGGGTAACGCCCTGTTTCAAAATCATAAAATCGCCTTTCGAAAGGACCAGAAGCTCTCCCCGTACAATCTGCTCCATGGTTCCCTCCTGCACATAATAGATCTCAAATTCTTTCGGATGGGAATGGGGAAACTCGACCGTATTTTCATCGTGCTGTTCCACATAGCTGACACATAAATCATAGGAATTGAGACAAATATTCTGGGCATGTGACGTATATAAAAGATGCAGTGGCTGGTGATACATAAAGCTCCTCCTTTTATTATTTCCAAACAAAACAAACCTATAAATTAGACATTTTTACAGGCATTCTTAAAAATTCAAAAGCATGGTAGCTCTTGAAGGCTTTTATTATGGTTTGAAAGAAATCTTGTTTTAAGAAGCTTTATTATCTATCAGCATACCATATTTTCCCTAGAAAGAACAGAAAAATTAAAATTTTCTCAAAGCCGTTTGACAAATATCAAACATATTTATCTGAAATGGACAAAAAATGGTTTTTACCTGTCCTGTTGGAAAATTGAAACTTTGTATTGTGGAATATATACTAAATATAGAACTGGATTTGGAATCCATATAAATAAAATGACGAATGAACAGCGCTGATTCGAAAAATCATTTTGGCAATATGTAAAAAGGAGGGCATTCTGTTTTTGGTTTGAAGAAAAATAAGGTGAGAAGTTTTAAGAGCAGGCAATCACAACAAAAATGATAGAATCCTGAGGGAGGTAACCTATGAGTAAGAATATGAAAGACCCGGCGAATTGGGTAAAAACCAGCTCCAGACCTGGCTATTATCGGTTGGAGGGAAAGGAAGTAGCAGGCTATGCATCCATTGACTTTGCAATGAACCTGGTATTTCAGTGTATTGGACTATATATCAGCTATTTTTATACGGATATTTTTGGATTGAAAGCGTCCCATGTGGCTATGCTGTTTTTGGTTTCCCGTTTCTGGGATTTGGTAAATGACCCCATTATGGGTACTATCTGTGACAGGCTTTCCCCAAAGAAAGGAAAGTATTGGGTATACGTAATGTGGGGCTCCATTCCCTTCGGCGTGGTGGCCGTCCTCACATATTCCACGCCTGGCTTCGATTATAATATGAAGCTTGTCTGGGCAGCTATTACATACAATCTTTTAAATATGCTGTATACCTTTATTATTCAGCCCTATGCGGCGGCAGCGTCGATTATGACCAATGACCCAGATGAGAGAACCCGTATGCAGTCCATTCGGATGACCCTGGCCCAGACTGGAGGCGTGGTCTGTGCCATCTTACTTCCCAATCTCAGCGGATTTCTCACAAAGTATATGACTCTGGCTCAGGGCTATATGGTGACGACAGCTATTATGGCTGTGGTGATGGTGGTGATTCTCCAGTGGGGGTCCCATCAGATTGTGGAGCGCATTCCACCTCAGCCCATTGACCCCAATAACAAGGCGGGAATCAAGGATGTATTTGCTATTATCAAACTGGGACCTGTGTTTGTGACGCTATTGCTGTTTCTGGGGGTGTATACCATCAGTCAGATTCAGTCTACCATGGGACCTTATTATATGAAGTATTACGCGGACAGCGAGGGCATGATTTCCTGGTTTTCCATGATATTGATGCTGGCCTCTGTGGCGGGAGTTCCCTGTGTGCCGTTTTTGACAAAGAAGATTAAAAAGAAGCCCACGGTAATCTTAGGGCTAGCCTTGTGTGGTGTTGGTTCCCTGGTGATTTATCTCATGCCTCAGGGCAGCGGATCTCTTGTCGGCATGATGATTGGCCGGGCAGTGGTGGGCCTTGGCTACGGCGTGCTTATGGGGATTCTGTGGTCCATTGTGACAGATCCCATTGAGTACAGCAACTGGAAAACTGGTCATGCCTACGGAGCTATCACCCTGACTTTGGTAGGTCTGGGATTGAAATTTGCCATGGTTATCGGCGGTTCCGTACCCAATGCGGTTTTGGATTCGGTGGGATATGTGGCAAATGAGGCGCAGTCCCCCCAGGTACTTTCAGCTATTCGGAATCTCACGGCGCTTTTGCCCTTTATGGTAGCCATTGTGACCATTGCTGTCTTTGGCGTATTTTATAAGCTGGACGAGGCAAGGCTTTCCCAGATTCAGCAGGAAATTGCAACCCGGGATGGAGCTGTGAATTGACAAATATAAGAAAAAGCAGGAGGAGTGATAGCTATGAAGCAGATGAGAGTCTTAAAAAACGGCAGACTGGACGATCCAGATGAGAGCAAGAAAGGAAAAATAGAGGTACAGGAGGTTCCCTTACGGGAGCTTAGACCGGACGAGGTGAAGATTAAGGTGGCTTACTGTGCAATCTGCGGCTCAGATCCTCACATTTTGGTGGAAAACGTGTTTGGCTGGGAGCTTCCCTTTGGTCTGGGCCATGAGATTTCCGGTGTGGTTGTGGAGCTGGGGGAAAAGGCGACTCAGAAAGGTCTGAAAGTGGGCGATAGAGTGGCGGGAAACTTTCTGGGCTTTTGCGGAAAGTGCTACTACTGCCAGAACGGGCAGCAGCAGTTCTGCCCCCATGCGGAGGAGTACAATTTCCCGGGTTTTGGGGAATACATTATCTGGAATGAGTCCCAGGTGTATAAGCTTCCGGATCATATTAGCCTGAAAAAAGGATGTCTTTTGGAGCCCATTTCCATTATCACCCGCCTTATGGATAAGGTGGCTTTAAAATTTGGAATGCGGGTGGCGGTTTCTGGGGGAGGCCCCATTGGACTTTTGGCTCTCCAGTCTCTGAAAATGTATGGAGCCAGTGAGGTGACGGTGATTGAGCCTCTGGCATCCAGGCGGGAAATTGCCTTAAAATATGGGGCGGACCATGTGATTGATCCGGTGAAGGGGAACCTTCAGACGGAGGCAGGTGAAATTACTGGTGGTCTTGGCTATGACGTGGTGATTGATTGCTCCGGTTCTGTCCGGGCGGTCAGCGGTCTTTTGCCTATTACGGCCAAGGGTGGGAAGCTGATTTACGGGGCCCAGTATCCCAATGATTTTGAGATGCCGCTGAATCTGTGCAAATATTGCTATATGAATGAGATTACCATAACCGGATTTTTCGTGGCGCCCTATGCCTATCCCAGGGCAATCCAGATGCTGGACAGATACCAGCTGGATGATTTTACAGAAAAGGTGGTTCCCCTGGCAGATATTGAGGAGGCTTTCCGGGTTCACTTTTCCGGAAAGTATCTAAAGGTTTTAGTGAAGTGCAATGACGATTTAGAATAGAGAAAGGAAGATTGCCATGAGTGATAAAAAATTACAGACCGTAGAAGAACTGGAAGCCAAGTGTGTGGATATTCGTACCAATCTCTTGCAGTTTATCTACCGCATTGGTATGGGGCATCTGGGAGGAGAGCTGTCCATGGTGGAGATGGCTGTGGCCCTTTACTATAAATATATGCATTATGATGTGATGAATCCCAAGATGGAGGGGCGGGATCGGTTTGTGCTCTCCAAGGGCCACTGCTCGGAAACCCTGTATACGATTTTTTCCGATTTGGGGGCTTATACCCAGGATTATATGGTGGAGCATTTTGAATCCCTGGACACCTACAAATTCGGGATGCATTCCAACCGGAAAAAGTGTCCCCAGATTGAGGTGTCCGCAGGATCACTGGGCCATGGACTCCCTATTGCCGTGGGGTATGCTCTGGGAGCAAGATACCGCAAGGAAAATTACCGGGTGCTGGTAATGATTGGGGATGGAGAGTTTGACGAGGGAACTAACTGGGAGGCTTTGATGGCAGGGGCCCACTATCAACTGAATAATCTGGTGTGTATCTTGGATAAGAACCAGCTTCAGATGACAGGCAATACCAGAGAGATTATGAATATTGACCCAGTGGGGGATAAGGTGACGGCCTTTGGATGGAATGTGATTGAGATTGCGGATGGAAACGATATGAGTCAGGTGTGTCAGGCGTTGGAGCAGCTGCCCGAGAGAGATTATGGGAAGCTTGCCAAGCCCACCTTTATCATCAGCAATACGGTGAAGGGCAAGGGCGTAAGCTTTATGGAAAACAATCATAAGTGGCATGGTGGCGGTATTGGCCAGGATGACTTAAAGCGTGCACTTGCAGACGTGGAAAAAATGAGAAAGGGGTGCTAGGCATGGCAGCAAAAACAACCTATGATTTTGATATGATGCTTTCCAGTGCAAAGGAAGCTTACGGAGAGGAACTGTATAAAATGGCCCAGGAGGGGATGGATTTTGTATTTACCTATTCTGACAATGTAGCGCCATCCACAAAGGCCGGTCAGTTGGTAAAGGATTTTCCGGATCGCTGTTTTAACATGGGAATCGCGGAGCCTAGTCAGGTGGGCGCCTCTGCTGGGCTGGCCCTCTCGGGAAATGTGGTATTCGCACAGGTGTTCGGCCCTTTTCTGCCCCTGCGTGCCGCAGACCAGGTTCATACGGATATTGCCTATAATGATGTAAAGGTAAGACTTATTGGAACTCATTCCGGCGTTACGGCCGGAGGTGGCCCCACTCACAACGATATTGCGGATCTGGCTCTCTACCGCGCCATTCCTAATTTGACAGTCTGCGTGCCGGCGGATGCCAATCAGTGCGCCAAGTTTATCCGGGCCTCCATGGAATATGAGGGACCCATGATTATCCGCATTGACAGAGCTGGTTCCCCCAATGTGTATGCCGGAGATTATGAGCTGGAGATCGGCAAGGCGATTGAGCTTTTGGAGGGAGAGGATGTGACTGTGATTTCCTGTGGCTCCAACCTGTATGAGTGCTTGATGGCGGCAAAGATGCTGAAGGAGGAGGCAGGTATTCGTGTGGAGATTCTGGATGTGCATACGGTAAAGCCCCTGGATAAGGAATCCATTATCCGGGTTTCCAATAAAACAGGAAATGTGGTGACAGTGGAGGATCATTCTATAAACGGCGGTTTAGGCGGCGCTGTGGCGGAGGTTCTATGTGAGGCCGGCTACAAGGGCAATTTTAAGCGGATTGGCATGCCCGACGAATTTGCCGTATTGGGTTCTGTGGATGATATTTACCATTACTATGGGATGGATCGCCACGGAATCGTAAAAACCATCCGGGAGATGTTGGGGAAATAGAGCTGCCAGGAAAATGGAGCATGCAGGCATATCAAGCTGCCTAGCAAGGGAGGTACCGGAAAAACGGAATTGTTAGGCAGCCATGCCGGACTAAGAATAGCAGGAGGATAGTTATGTCAAATAAATTCGGCAATTTTTCATTGGATTATTTTGGACTCAAGGGAAAGGTGGCCATTATCACAGGTGCTAATCAGGGCCTGGGGCTTGCCTATGCGGCAGCCTTTGCCAAGGCAGGAGCAGATTTATTTATTCCCCATTTCACCGATGATATCCGTGAGGTCAGGGAGCTGGTGGAGGCGGAGGGGCGCAGAGTGGAGTTTTTTCAGGGGGACCTGACCCAAAAGGAGTACATTCAGCAGGTGGTGGATGTGTGTATGGAAAAATATGGGCGCATTGACATTCTGGTAAACAATGCGGGAGCCAGCGCCTTTGCACCTTTTGATGAGTATCCGGATCGCTACTGGGATATGTGTATCAACCTGGATCTGAATGCGGTTTATTTCTTGTCCCATGCAGTAGCTAAAATCATGAAAGCCCAGGGCAGCGGCAAGATTATCAATATTGGGTCAGCTCTGTCCTATACGGCTGACAAGCACTGTCCGCCCTATGTGGTAGCCAAGCACGGTATTATCGGCCTTACCCGGGTGTTTGCCAATGAGCTGGGGCAGTTTAATATTCAGACGAATGCCATCTGTCCGGGATTCTTAGCAACGGAGGTGAATGCAGAGTTGCGCAAGGACCCTGCTTTCTATGACAAGATTACCAACCGGATTGCAGCCGGGCGATGGGGAGAGCCGGAGGATTTGATGGGAACCATTGTCTTTTTGGCCAGCAAGGCCTCGGATTATGTGAATGGCTGGCATATCAGCGTGGACGGAGGCTTTACCACTGTTTTATAAGATTGTAAAATTATAGAAATATTTATCTGGAAAGAGCGCCTTTCATAAGGGGAGGGCGCTTCTTTTATTTTCCAGAAAATCGCGTCCTGGAAGGCAAAAAATTTTCAGGAGGTACAGGAAGCAAAGACCGGCCTTGCTTTTGGGCGAAGATGTGATATAATATGCCATAGTTTGTAAAGAAAGGATTTTATGGAGTGGTAGGGGAGAGAAATGAGTAACAAAAGATGGTTTTTGAAGGGGATGCGGGACGGTATTCCCATTAGCACCGGCTATTTTGCCGTGTCCCTGACCCTGGGAATTGCGGCGGGAAAGGCGGGGATCTCGGCCTGGGAGGCTACGGTTATGTCCTTTGCCATGCACGCCTCGGCGGGGCAGTTTGCAGCCATGGAGCTGATAGCAGCAGGGGCGGGATATCTGGAGATGGTGCTCACGGAGATCGTGGTGAATCTCCGCTATGTGCTGATGTCCTGCGCCCTGTCTCAAAAGATACGCAGGGATATTCCCTATGCGCACCGGTTTTTTGTGGCCTATGACGTAACCGATGAGATTTTTGGGATCTCCGTTTCTGTGGAGGGGAAGCTTAATCCCTTTTACACCTATGGAGCCATGGCGGTGGCATCCCCGGGATGGGTGGGCGGTACCCTTTTGGGGGCGCTTCTGGGCAATATTATGCCGGACAGGCTGTTAAGCGCCATGAATCTGGCCCTCTATGGCATGTTTATCGCTATTGTGGTGCCTCCGGCCAGGAAAAATAAGATTTTGGCTGGTTTGGTGCTGGTGTCCTTGGTGGCGGGTGGACTATTTACCTGGCTGCCAGTTTTGGGAAGCTTGTCCTCAGGCTTTCGGATTATGATTCTGACCCTGGTGTTGGCGGGCGGGGCAGCATTTTTGTTTCCCGTAGAGGAGGAGAAGGAGGAAGAGACCTGTGAGACCTGAAACGATGAAATCCATTTTGGTGCTGGGACTAACGCTGTACGCAGTGCGTATGCTTCCTCTGGTGTTATTGCACCGGGAGATAAAGAATCGATGGTTCCGCTCCTTTTTATACTATGTACCCTATGTGACCCTGACCGTTATGACCTTTCCGGCTATTTTGTCAGCCACAAAGAGTGTGTTTTCCGCGGCTGCCGGCTTTGGGGCGGCGGTGCTTTTGGCCTACAGGGGAAGGAGCCTGTTTCAGGTGGCTATCGGAGGCTGCCTGGTGGTAGGGCTGGTGGAGCTGTTGCCCTTTGTATAGGGGGCTGGTTGCAGGGAGAAAGGCTCTACGGTGTTTTGGATAGATTTTTGGAGTTGTTGTTGCCACAGGCAGCTGGAGAACCGGGGATTGTCTTTATGAGAAGGCAGTCCCTTTTCATTTTTTCGTATGGAGCGTCAAAAAGCCGGGGAAATTTAAAAAATTTTTTGGTCGTGCAACATTTTACCAGAGTGGAAACTCTTTTTATATAGGATGGATAAAATGATGTGCAGTGCACAGGCAGGACACAAAAAACGGATGTTCTGTTTTGAAATGGGGTGAGGGATTGGAGCGGTTTATGGAGCTGTATGAAACCGTCTACCGGGATTTGTATCGGCTGGCCTATTCTTATTTGGGCAATGCCCAGGACGCGGAGGATGCGGTGGGGGATACGGCTTTGCGTGCCTATGAGAATTTTTCGTCTCTTCGCCGGCCGGAGGCCTTTCGGGCCTGGATTTTTCGGATTCTGGTGAATCAGTGCAAATCCTGCCTGCGCCGGCGGGCAAGGAAGGGGACCGTGGAGCTGAAGGAGGAGCTTGTCTATGAGCCGGAGCTAACAGAACGAACAAGAGTTCTGGAATTGTTGGCGGATCTGGCTCCGGAGGAACGGCAAATCGTGTCATTAGCGGTATTTGGGGGCTTTCGGGGTGAGGAGATTGCCCGGATTTTGCGCCGCAATCACAGCACGGTTCGTTCCCGATATCGGAGGGCTCTGAAGAAGTTGGAGAAAAGTATCCAGGAAGAGGAGGTGCGCCGTGATGCATAGCGAGGAATTGTTGGATCGATTGAAAAAGGAGGGACACAGTCTGGAAATTCCAGACAGTGTAAAGCCGGAACAGGTGCGAAAAAGACTGGAGGCACTTTCAGAGAAGAACGGAGAGAACGGGGACACGCTGGGAAAAGGTAGGAAAAAAAGACGTATCCAAAGCAGGAGATATCAGGCGCGGGCTGCGGCTGTCTTTGTCTGCCTGGTGCTGGGAGGAGTGGTGGCTTTGGGACAGCAGGGATTTTTTAGACGGACATGGGAACCCTTTACCCAGGTGGAGGACAGAGAGATTACCCAGGGCTTTTTGGGGGCGGAGGATCAAAAGGAGCACATGGTGGAGGCGCTATTTGCGCCGGCCATAGAGGTTCCCTCGGCGACCTACGAGGAGATTTATGCCTCTATGGAGCAAAGCTGGCAGCAGTATCCTTTGGATAAAACAAATGTTCGATATGAGGCAGAGCGAAAGGAGATGCTTTCCCTGGGAGGCATAGAGGATCTGCAGGGGGACAATAGTCTGGCAATGGCGGAGGCAGCGGATGCAGTTCATGGAATTACCAATCTGCGCACGGCTGGTGTGGAGGAGGGAGATCTCATCAAAAATGATGGGCGGTATCTGTATCAGGTAATCCAGCAGGAAGAGGCCGGAGAAAATTGGCAGGCGGTACAGATTTTGGATACAAAGGATGGGGTAGAGGAATTGTGCAGGTTGGGGAAATTTACCAATTTGCAGGAGATCTATGTATGGGAGAATCTGCTGCTAACCGTGGAGCAAAATTATTATGACCATATGGAATACCTTTTGGGAAAATCCAGGGAGGTGAGCTGTACGGATGAGCTCTGGATGGACCGGGGGTTTCATCAGATCTCCATTTACAATCTGGAGAAACGCAGTCAGCCGGAAAAAATCAAGACCTTTACTCTTCAGGGCACTTATGAGAGTTCCCGAATCGTGGACGGTTATCTTTACAGCTTTAGTCGGTATCAGGCACAGCCGGGAGAAGGTGAGACGGATTATGATGCCTATGTGCCCCGCATAGATGGGGAAATGCTGCCAGCCAAGGAGATTCTTTTACCCCGGGACAGCAGGGAAACGGGATACCTGGTGCTGGTTTCGGTAGATCTGGAAAATCCCCGGGAGTTTGTGCAGACTACGGCCATGGTTTGTGGAGGTGACATGTTCTATGTGAGCGGAAACAGCATTTATGTGACAGAACCTGTGGATGCAGAGATTCAGGAAGGCTGGAACGGCACCAGCACCAGGATCACCCGGTTTACCTACCAAAAGGGACACTTTGTGCTCCAGGCGCGGGAAGAGATTCCCGGACTTCTGGATGACAGCTTCTGTCTGGATGAATATAAGGAGCATCTGCGGGTAGTGACCACCCTCCGGGAGACCTGCTATGAGAAGGTTGTGGATGACAGGACCGGACAGACGGCTGGCTACAAATTTTTGGAGGAAAAGCAGAGTAATGCCCTGTACATCTATAATGGGAAACTGGAAATGACAGGAAGCATAGAGGGGCTGGCTTTGGAGGAGCGAGTTTATTCGGCACGCTTATTGGGAGATACCGGCTACTTTGTCACCTTTCGCCAAACCGATCCTCTGTTTGCAGTGGATTTGTCAGATCCGGAGAATCCCCGGTTATTGGGAGAACTGAAGGTCAGTGGCTTTTCGGAATATTTACACTTCTATGGGGAGGGATGTCTCCTGGGCATTGGCATGGAAGCGGACCAGGAGACAGGGCGCCAGGAATGTATGAAGCTTTCCATGTTTGATATCTCCGATCCTGCCCATGTGACAGAGCTTGCCAGGCTGAAAATGGAGGGTTATCATTACAGTGAGGCCTTATACAATTACCGGGCGGTATTGGTAGATCCTGAGGAGAATCTTTTTGGATTTTCAGCGGAGGGAAGCAATCGGGGCAGCTATTGGAAAAATTATCTGGTGTTTTCCTATGAAAATGGCACCTTTGTGGAAAAGCTTAAGGTGGAGGATAATGAGGATGCCTGGCGCTATGGGATGCGGGGGACCTTTATTGGAGATGTGTTCTACCTGCTGCGCCAGGATGGCAGTGTAAGGAGCTATGACAGAAATACCTGGCAGCAGCTGGAACATTTGGAGGTTTCAGAGGGAAAAAAGAACTGACTTTCCTTTTCTGGTATTTTATGATAAAATTTGAAAGGCGGAAAATGAGACATCTTAAAAAAATATATAGATTTTTCTGTAGTAATTATTCATTTTTATCCGTTAATATAGATGTAAAAGAAAATCAGACTGGTGCACACAGGCTGATTGGGAGGGCCCCCGATGCTTTTATATTTGTCCATGCTGGATACACAGGCAGAAAAGGAAAAGTTTACGGAAATCTATGAACAGTATCAGCATTTTTGCTGGTATGTGGCAAACAGAATCTTAAGTGACCATCACTTGGCGGAGGATGCGGTGCAGAATGCGTTTCTGGCCCTTACCCGTCACCTGGACAAGGTGGGAGAGGTGGATACCCCTAGGACCCGCAAGTTTTTGATGACCATTGTAAAGAGCAAGGCCATTGATCTTTTGCGGAAGGAAAAGGGGGAGCCAGCGCTTTCTGCGGACGAGCTGGAGTACGATCTGCCAGACGAAAAAACAGATTTGCTGGCAGATTACATAACCCGAGAAAACTACAACCGTTTGGTTTCCTGCGTTTTGGAGCTGGATGAGAGGTATCGGGTGGTGTTTGAGTATAAATATCTGCACCAGCTGTCGGATCAGGAAATCGCTGATTTGTTGGGAGTCAGCGCTAAGGCTGTGAACGTGCGTTATTTCCGTGCACGCAGGAAGCTTCAGGAAATGATTCAAAGGGAGGTGGCCAGCCATGGAAGATAAAAGGATGGAAAGTCCCCAGGATCAGCTTTTGGCGGAGGTGCTGGACGCGTGTATGGAGGAGCAGCTAAGCTTTGTGCCGCCGGAGCGGGAGATTGGAAGGATGCATAAGTTCTCTCCGGAATTCCGCCAGAGGATGGAGGAAATTCTCCGAAGCCAGAAAGCGCCGTCCGGTAAGAAAATGGAGAAGCGGGAGTTTATTTACGGGTTTAACAAGCTGGCTGCCTGCGTTTTGATGTTGTTGATCGTGGGTGGTATGGGATATCTGGGTATGCATCTACTTCCCTCAGGCAGCAAGAATTATGAGGAAGAAATGAGCAGCGGGCAAATGATAGAGGAGACAGCACCTACGGAGGCGCCTGCTGCAGAAGATGGGCAGAAACAGGAATCGGGCATGGAAATGGACAATGAGGCCATTTCCGCGGAGCAGGATACCAGGACGGGCCAAAATGCAGGATCGGAGGCCTCAGGGGAAGAAGGGCAGATTCCAGATGTGCTGTTTATGGGACAATATCTGGAGGCGGCCCCACGGCAGGAATTGCCGGCTGAGAGCGGAATGGTGAAGACCCTGGTAAATAGTCCGATGATTGCCCGGGATGCCCAGGAGCTTCTGGTGACCATTGGCAATATGGAGGAGTATCCCATCCGGTACTATGCGGATATGGATCTGGAAGTGCAGATCGATGACATCTGGTATCTGGTGAAGCCTTTGCAAGAGCCAGCGGAAGAAGATCGAAACCGCATTGTCTCCCTGGATCCAGGCATGGCTCAGGATGAGACCATAGATTTGACCAACTATACCTTAGATTACGATGCCCAGGCTTATCGGGTGGTGACTTACCTGGACGGCATGACACTGTGTGCACAGTTTCAGTTTGAGACTGAAGAGCTGTTTGGGGAGGAGGAAGAACCGTGAAAAAGAGAACGGGTTTGATGACGGGGATACTGTTTGCGCTACTGGTCCTGGGAGGCTGCGGAGGTGGCTATGATAAGGGGACGATGGAGGAAGCGTCGGTGGCTACACAGTCTACATATGATATGGCTGCCAATGACTATAAGGGAGAGTACCAAGAGGAAACTGCGGAGGTATATCCTGAGGAAGACGGAGTGTCAGCTTCCAGTGGCATTGCCAGTGTGTCTGGCGTTAGCCAGAAGCTGATTAAAACTGTAAACTTACATATGGAGACCAGGGAATTTGATCCCCTCTTGTCTGACATTACCACAAAGACGCAGGAGCTGGGAGGCTATGTGGAATCCTCGGAGGTGAGTGGAGACAGCTATTATGGAAATAGTACCCGAAGTGCCTGGCTGCGGTTGCGGATTCCTGCAGAGAAGCTTGATGGCTTCGTGGAGGTCATGGGAGAGATGGGCAACGTCACCTATAAGGAAGAGTCTGTCCAGGATGTGACTTTGGAGTATGTAGATGTGGAGAGCCACAAACAGGCCTTGACCACAGAACAGGAGCGCTTGCTGACCCTTTTGGAAAGCGCCGAGAACATGGAGGACATTATCCAGATTGAGACTCGTCTCTCGGAAATTCGCTACGAGCTTCAATCCTATGAGTCCAGGCTACGGGTTATGGATAATCAGGTTCAGTACAGCACGGTCACCTTAAGTATCCAGGAGGTAGAGCGGATTACGGAGGTGAAAAAGAAAACCTTTTTTGAGGAAATTGCCGGTCGTTTCTCCGACAATCTCTACGATATTGGCCAGGGAATCCGCAGTTTTGCCATTTGGTTTCTAAGCTCCCTGCCCTATCTGCTTATCTGGGCTGGTGTGATTGGTCTGGTGGTATGGCTTTTGCGCAGAAAGATTTTTCCAAGATTGCCCATAAAAGTCAAAAAGGAAAAAGAAAACTGAGAAAAGAGGTAGGAGCCGGGACAGTCCTTATGTCCCGGCCCCTTTTATCTGCTTTTTTCACTGTTTTTTCCAGTTTTTCTTCACAATGAATGGGGATTCTGCTATAATAATTTTATATGTGTATGGGTAGAACACACAAAAGAAGCTGGATGTTATACTTGAGATCAGGGCAAAGAGAGGCGGGAGACGGATTGAGAAAGGCAGAAGAGGGTTTTTCTTATTTTGTGAAAGATGGGTATCCAGACAGGCTGGGAGTGAGTAAAAGGGGACGGGATGTTAATTTTGCAGTAGCCGTGCCAGACAGAAAGCCCTGTAGTCTGTTGTTGTATCGAAAGGGAAGTCAGGAGGCGGAGGCCTCGATTCCCATTGCCAGTCGTTCTCCCTATGGGGACATTCGTGCAGTTTGCATTGAAAAGCTGCCGGTTGAGAAATATGAATATAATTATCGCATTGACGGAGAGGTGGTTTTGGACCCCTATGCGGGCAGCATCCGAGGCAGGCAGGTCTGGGGGAAGGAGTGCCCAGAGCAGGATTTACACTGTGGCATCAATGTTGCCGCCTATGACTGGGAGGGGGACAGGCCCTTGGAGATTCCCTATGAGCAGTGTGTGCTGTATGCGACACATGTGCGGGGGTTTACCATGCATCCCTCCTCCAAGGTGCGACACAAGGGGACCTTTCGGGGAGTGGAGGAGAAAATTCCCTATCTTAAGGAGCTGGGAATCAACCAGTTGGAATTGATGCCAGTCTACGAGTTTGCAGAGGTTTCCTCCCCGGGAGAGACCATGGTGCTGGGACAGGACCGGTTTAAGAAGCAGGAGGATCGGATCAATTACTGGGGCTATGGGCCAGGCTATTATTTTGCCCCCAAGGCCTCCTACGCCTCCACAGACAATCCGGTCCGGGAGCTGAAGAACCTGGTAAAAGCGTTGCACAAAAATGGGATAGAGTTGATCCTGGAATTTTATTTTCCGCGGGAAACCAATCCCAATTTGATTCTGGATTGCATGAAATACTGGGTGTTGGAATACCATATAGATGGCGTTCATATCAACGGAGGAGGCACACCCATTCAGGTGCTGGCTCGGGAGCCGCTCCTTAGTCGGGTAAAGATTATGAGTGAGGGCTTTCCCATGGATGAGATATATCCCCGGGGCTATTGTCCGTCCTTTCGGAATCTGGCAGAATATCACGAGGGCTTTCTGGGGACGGCCCGGCGTCTGTTAAAAGGGGAGGAGGGGCAGCTTTTGGAGTTTGCCCAGCTTATCCGAAAGAATCCGGAGAAAAGCGGTGTGGTGAATTATATCAGCAATCACAATGGCTTTACCCTGGCGGATCTGGTCTCCTATGACGAGAAACACAACGAGGCCAACGGTGAGGATAACCGGGATGGCAGCAGCTATAATTACAGCTGGAACTGTGGGGAAGAGGGGCCTTCCAGCAGCCGAAAGATCCGCAGATTGCGGCTTAGGCAGAGCAAGAATGCCCTGGCTCTGGTTTTTTTAGCCCAGGGGACCCCTCTTTTATTCAGTGGAGATGAGCTGGGAAATTCCCAACAGGGAAATAACAACACCTACTGTCAGGACAATGAGCTGGGTTGGATCTGCTGGAACAACGGAAAAGGTGGACGAGTGCTACAGGACTTTACCCGGCGGCTGATTGCCTTTCGGAAAAATCATCCCATTTTTCATCAGCCCTGGCCTTTGCATGTGACAGATTATCTCTCCTGTGGCTATCCGGATCTGTCCTATCATGGAAACCGGGCCTGGTATGGAGGCTTTGAGCATCAAAACAGACATCTTGGGATGATGTATGCGGCGGATTATATTGCGGCCAACAGCCAGGGGAATCAGAGAGATGATTATTTTTATGTGGCCTATAATTTTCACGGAATTCCCCGTGAGTTTGCGCTTCCCAGGTTGACCGGAGAACGGAAATGGTATGTGGCTGTAGATACCAGCCGGGAGGCGCCGGAGGAGATTCTGGAAAAGGGGCAGGAAGAACTTTTGAAGGAGCAAAAAACAGTGGTGGTGCCAGAGCACTCCATTCTGGTTTTGATCGGAAAGTAAAATGAAGATTTGGAAGCATTTTTTGACAATAACAGAGCACAAAATTCTGGTGATGAAGCATTGTTTTCGGATTGGGCTGTATTGGCAGGGGCTTTTTCATGATCTGTCCAAGTATATGCCCTCAGAATTCCTCCCAGGCTGCCGGTACTATCAGGGCTACCGCAGTCCCAACAATGCGGAGCGTGAGGACAGAGGCTATTCTTCCGCCTGGCTCCATCACAAGGGACGCAATAAACATCACTATGAATACTGGATCGATTATTCTCTGGATCCGGGAAAGGGAATGGTTGGGATGAAGATGCCGAACAGGTATGTGGCTGAGATGATCATGGATCGAATTGCGGCCTCAAAGATTTATAAAAAGGGACGCTATAACCAGCATCAGCCGCTGCGCTATTATGAAAAGGGGAAGGATGGATACATGATACATCCAAAGACCCGGGCCCTTTTGGAATATCTTTTGCATATGCTGGACAAAAAGGGAGAGGATTATACCTTTGCCTATATCCGCCGATATATTGTAGGAAAAAAGGAGTATCCCCCCATTCCCAAACGGTATAGGGCCGTGGAGGGAAACGGGACTGGAAAAGAGATGAGGAGTAAGAAATGAAGTACGCAAAACAGCTGACAATTATTGCTGGTGTATCATTTTTAGGTGAATTTTTAAGCATTGTGATACCGGTGCCGGTGCCGGGAAGCGTCTATGGGATGCTTCTTTTGTTTTTGTGTCTGTGCTTGAGAATTATTAAGCTAGAGCAGGTGGAGGAAACAGCAGACTTTCTCCTTTTGGTGATGCCCTTTTTCTTTGTGGCGCCAGGAATCAGCATTATGGAAACATTTCCCCTGGTAAAGGACAGTATTGTGGCCTTGGCGCTGATCTCCTTTGTGACCACACTTTTGACGATGGTGGTTACAGGACATGTGACCCAGCTACTTATAAGGATGCGCCGGAAAAGGGAGGGGAAAAAGCATGAATGATTTGCTCCAGGATTCTGTCTATTTTGGCTTTGCCATCACGCTGTTTGCTTACTGGATAGGCATGGTACTGGCAAAGAAAATAAACTTTCCTCTTTTGAATCCCATGGTAATAGCTATTATCTTGGTGGTTATCTTTTTGCTTCTGTTTGACATTGAGGTGGAGACCTACAATAAGGGAGCAGATTTTTTGCAGCATTTCCTCACACCGGCTACGGTCTGCCTGGCTGTGCCCCTGTACCGGAAGCTTCAGGTACTAAAGGACAACCTTCTGGCTATTCTGGCAGGGGTGTTTTCCGGCTGTGTGGCCAGCGGAGTAGGGATTTTAGCGCTGTGTAAGCTTACGGGCCTTGACCAGGTGCTGTATCGTTCTCTCTTGCCAAAGTCCATTACCACGGCTATGGCCCTGGGAGTGGCGGAGAAGCTTCAGGCCATGCCATCCATAACCATTATCGGAATTATGGTGGCCGGGCTGACAGGGGCTATTATGGCACCTATTATGTTCCGGATTTTTCGGATTGTGGAGCCAGTGGCCCAGGGACTTTCTATAGGTACCTGTTCCCATGCGCTGGGAACCACCAAGGCGGTGGAAATAGGGGAGGTGCAGGGCGCTATGAGTGGACTGGCCATTGTGGTGGCTGGCGTGGTTACCGTGGTCCTGGCACCTATTATGGCACAAATGTGGTAGAAGATTGAAAAACCTTTAAAAAAAAGAAGGATTTTTTTGTTGCGCGCGGAATTATATTTATAAGAGGGTATGAAAGGGGGCTTTTCTATGGAAGAGCGGAGGGCAGGATTCATCCGACAGGAGATGGAAAGGTGGGAAGAAGCAGCCTTAAGTCCTTTTGCGTCTCTTAGCAGTAAGTCCCGGGGACGGAAAATAGAGGAGCCGGCCTGTGATATCCGACCAGTATATCAGCGAGATCGGGACAGGATTTTACACTGTAAATCTTTTCGCAGGTTGAAGCACAAGACCCAGGTGTTTTTAACTCCCAAGGGAGACCATTATCGCACCCGTCTGACGCATACCCTGGAGGTGGCTCAGATTGCCCGAACGGTGGCACGTGCCCTGCGCTTAAATGAGGAGCTCACAGAGGCTATCGCCCTGGGGCATGATCTGGGGCATGCGCCTTTTGGACATGCGGGAGAGCGGGCGCTTGATCAGGTGGCGGACTGTGGGTTTGCCCACAATGAGCAAAGCGTGCGGGTGGTAGAGCTGTTGGAGAAAAAAGGCCAGGGACTGAATCTGACCTGGGAGGTTCGGGATGGGATTCGAAATCATCCCACGGCCGGGCAGCCGCATACCCTGGAGGGAAAGATTGTCCGTTTGGCTGACAAGATAGCCTATATCAATCATGACATTGACGACGCCATACGGGGAGGTATCCTGGCAGAGAAGGATATTCCCTGGGATTACCGGAGGATTTTGGGTTTTACCACTCGGGAGCGGCTGAATACCCTGATTCACGATGTGATCTATCAAAGCTTTGGGAAACCGGACATTGGGATGTCTGAGCAGGTAGAAAAGGCTATGGGAGATCTGCGCCGTTTTATGTTTGCCAATGTGTATACCAATCCCCGGGCAAAGGGGCAGGAGGAAAAGGCAGAAAATCTGCTGAAATCATTGTTTACCTGCTATATGGAGCACCCCAGTCTGCTGCCAGAAGAGTATATGCAGCTTATAGAAAAGCAGGGGGAGTCCCAGGACAGGGTGGTGTGTGATTACATAGCAGGAATGACAGACCAGTATGCCACAGAAAAGTTTCAGGAGCTTTATGTGCCAGATGTGTGGAGCGTGCGGTAGGGGTCTGTTGTCGGTTTGTCCGGCCAGGCGGCTGAAATGAGGAGGTACTTGAGAGAGGATGTACTATCCGGAGGAATTGGTGGAGGAGATCCGCAGTCGCAATGATATCGTGGATGTGATTTCCAATTATGTGAAGCTGACCCGCAAGGGGAGCAGCTATTTTGGGCTTTGTCCCTTTCACAATGAAAAATCTCCTTCCTTTTCTGTTTCCCCGGACAAGCAAATGTATTATTGCTTTGGATGTGGGGCGGGAGGAAATATTTTTACGTTTTTAATGGAGTATGAAAATCATACCTTTCCTGAGGCATTAAAGATGCTGGGAGAGCGCTGTGGAGTGGAGCTGCCCCAGGAGGAGTATTCGGCGGAGGCCAGAAGGCAGGCGGATTTTAAGACGCTGCTTTTGCAAATCCATAAGGAGGCAGCCACCTTTTATTTTTATCAGCTGAAGCAAGAGGGAGGCCGACAGGCTTACGGATATCTGCGGGATCGGGGCCTATCGGATGAGACTATCCGAAAATTTGGCTTGGGCTACTCCAGCAAATATAATAACAGTCTCTATCAGTTCTTAAAGAAAAAGGGGTATTCTGATGAGGTGCTTAAGGAGACGGGGCTGATTCAGATGGATGAGCGCAGCGGCGCTTATGACAAGTTTTGGAACCGGGTGATGTTTCCTATTATGGATGGGAATCATCGGGTCATTGGTTTTGGAGGTCGGGTGATGGGGGATGCCAAGCCCAAATATCTCAATTCTCCAGAGACCAAGATTTTTGACAAGAGCCGAAATTTGTATGGATTGCATTTGGCCCGGAGCTCCCGGAAACCCAATATGATTATCTGTGAGGGCTATATGGATGTGATTGCCTTACACCAAGCGGGGTTTTCCCAGGCGGTGGCTTCCCTTGGTACGGCTTTGACAGCACAGCAGGCTCTGCTACTCAAGCGCTATACCCAGGAGGTCCTGATTACCTATGACAGCGATGAGGCGGGAACCCGAGCAGCACTGCGGGCGATCCCCATATTAAAGGATGCAGGCCTTCACACCCGGGTGATCCAGATGGAGCCCTACAAGGACCCGGATGAGTTTATAAAGAATCTGGGCGCGGAGGCCTTTCAGGAGCGGATTGACAAGGCACAGAGCAGCTTTTTATTTGAGGTGGAAGTGCTACAGCGCTCCTATAATCTTAAGGACCCTGCTCGAAAAACGGAATTTTTTGAGGAGACAGCCCAGAAGCTTCTGGTTTTTACGGAGGAGCTGGAGCGAAATAATTATATTGAAGCCATTGCGGAGAAATATGGGATTGGCTATCAGACCTTAAAGGGGCTGGTAGAACGGCGGGGAGCTGCCTTAGGAGGAGTTCTGCCAGTTCAAAGGCCCAGACAGTCCCAGGGAGGAAGAAAAGAGCGGGTGGATGCTCTGGAGAGTGCGCAGCGCCTGGTTCTCACCTGGATGATCTCTGACGAACGGTTGTCTACGGCTATTCGGCGTTATCTGGGGCCGGAGGATTTTACGGAAGGCATCTGCCGCCAGGTGGCCAGGCAGCTCTATGAGCAGCAGGAGCAGGGAGCTCTCAATCCGGCGGCCATTATCAGCCGGTTCTCCGATATGGAGGAACAAAGGCAGGTGGCGGCTATGTTTAATACCACGCTGAAAAAGGCAGAAACACAGGAAGAAACGGAAAAAGCCTTACAGGAAGCCATAAGAAGAATCAAACAGAATAGCCTAGCTATGGCCACAGAGCAGCTGGAGCCCATGGATATGGCAGGGCTCCAGCATTTGGTGGACAGGAGGCGGGAATTGGAACGATTGCATATTTCTTTGGATTAAGGATAAAATACTAACAAGTTATGGAAGGATGGAACAAGATGGAAGAAAATATGGGGAAATTTGAGGAGAAATTAAAAGAACTGCTGGTTCTGGCCAAAAAGAAAAAAAATATTCTGGAGTACCAGGAAATCAGCGATTTCTTCTCGGATATGGAGCTGGATTCCGAGCATTTTGAGAAAATCCTGGATTTTCTGGAAACCAGCAACATTGACGTGCTGCGCATCACGGAGGATGACCCGGATGATGAGATCATCCTGTCCGACGAGGATGACGTGGACGTGGAGCAGATCGATCTTTCCGTACCGGACGGTGTTAGTATTGAGGACCCGGTCCGCATGTATTTGAAGGAGATAGGGAAGGTGCCTCTTTTGAGCGCGGAGGAGGAGATTGAGCTGGCCAAGAGGCTGGAGCTGGGAGATGAGGAGGCCAAAAAGAGGTTGGCGGAGGCAAATCTTCGTCTGGTAGTCAGCATTGCCAAGCGCTACGTGGGCCGGGGGATGTTATTTCTGGATCTGATCCAGGAGGGAAACCTGGGGCTTATCAAGGCGGTGGAGAAGTTTGACTATCGCAAGGGTTTTAAATTCAGCACTTACGCTACCTGGTGGATTCGTCAGGCCATTACCAGGGCCATTGCGGACCAGGCCAGGACCATCCGGATTCCCGTGCATATGGTGGAGACCATCAACAAGCTTATCCGGGTATCCCGGCAACTGCTCCAGGAGTTGGGGAGAGAGCCTACC
>JAAWAC010000033.1 GCA_022791975.1 Lachnospiraceae bacterium
GGCCGGGCGGTAGTCTCTTACACTGCCCTTCCACCCTTACCAGCCAGAGGCTGGCGGTATATTTCTGTTGCACTGGCCTTGGAGTCGCCTCCACCGGACGTTATCCGGCATCCTGCCCTGTGGAGCCCGGACTTTCCTCACCTGACACCTTTCGGCATTGTCAGCCGCGATTATTTGTCTTACTTACGGTCTATAATTTTAGCATGGCACAACCAGAGGTGCAAGGATTTTTTGTAAACCCCCGCAAAATTCCTTCTTCTTCGTGGAAAATCCTCTTAATATTCCTGACGAAAAGACCCCTTTTGCCATGTGCGAAGCATTCCTCTAGAACTCCATGTCATGCTCACACTCCGCAGAGGCGCCAATATTCTGCGTATTCAGGGTGCGCCGTTTCATTCGCTGCTCCTCGGACTGCTCTAAAATAAAATCCTTGATGGTCCGGGCATTTTTAATATGGGCCAGGATAAGCTTGGGATGAGTCACATCTCCTGTGTTGCACACGACAGTTCCAAGACCAAACATACGTTCTAATAAAGAAGATTGTAGAGACACGTCCTGAATCTTGTACATATAGCAATCATTTTCCTGGCGATTGAGAAAGCCTTCGTTGATGGTAACCAGCTCCTCCCGGACGGTATATACGGTAAAGGTGAAGGGAAGCCCCAGAAAGGGCCAGCGTTTTCGTTCTTGATATTCCATATGAGATACTCCTTTCAGCTTTCTGGCTTTCTTCTATTCTATATAGAAGTGGGAAGAATTACAACTGTTTTCGACAGAAATTATTTCCGGGATTGTTCAGAGGAGAATCCCTTTATATAGGCTATTAAAGGTAGCAAATATTCTCTGTCTGTCCAGTCACAGCTCTGTCCGGTGGAGGATAATAATTCCTTCATCCAAGGTTCACAGGAAGCAGGGTCCTTTTTGGATACAGCCTTCTTTAGCATTCCACAGAGAGTGCGGTCCAGCCAGGTCATCCTGCTTTCGTCCCAGGCGCCTCGCCCATAAAAGGCAGGGATCTTTCGTAGCTCCTGTTTTAGGGTTTGGGCCTTTATCTGTGCAAAGGATTTCTCGTCAAAGGGAGAAGCCCCCACACAGAAAACAGCCAGCCTTTTCTCCTTAATCCGGGGATACTGCTTTCTCAGAACATCAAGCCCGGCTATGTGGCCGGCATAGATTCCCCCGGCAAAAATTATCCAGGCGTAGGATTCCAGGTGGAAATCCTTGCAGCTTTTGGCTTCACAGACATGGCAGCATAGCTCCTCTCGCAGCAGGGACACATATTTTTTGGTAGCCCCGTATTTTGACTTATATACAAGCAATCCCTTTTTCATGATTTCGCTTCCTTTCTTGCTATATCCCATATCTTTCCTCATATATCCGTTGCTTCTTCCTCATGACCAGAGCTTCTCTCCCCTGTTCGTTGTTCCAGATGTGCAATTCCCGTGTAGAGTTTAGATAAAAGAAGAAACAGGGTTTCTATCTCATCCTCCGTATAAACCTCAAAGAGATAAGCCAGTTCCTCCTGGTATTGGACAAAATCCTCTTCGAAATAGGTAGTTACCTTTTCTGTGGGACAAATACAGAGGGCTCTGGTATCAAGGGGGCTTTGTTCCATGGTGACAAATCCCTTTTTTTGCAGGGAATCCGCCAGCTTTTTAATATTTTGTCGGGAGCAGCCCAAAAGATTTCCCAGCTGGGTAAAGGGCAAGGGCTCTTTGGCCTGCCGGACTATGGACAGCAGCATAAACTGTTTCAGCGTTATCTCCGGAATATGGTTGTCAAAGAGGGTTTGCAGCTTATTTCCGGCAATGAACAAGGTGCTGAAAATGGCCTTCCGGCGGTTTTCTGTGGTGTCGGAAAATCGGGCAATGATATGGTCCAGGTTCATAGGGGGTCTCCTTAATGGTAACTAGTTGCACATTTGATTATAGTAACTAGTTGCAGATTTGTCAAGGTCTCCCACAATGACAATCTGCAAAGATAGTTGTTGAAATCCACCTGGTTTTGATGTAACATAGTACGAGATATGCTTACTGGAAACTACATGCGCTGCGGCGCCTATTAGAAATGGGAGGGATGAGAATGAGACATTTGATGAGTCCTCTGGATTTCACGGTGGAGGAGCTGGACCGTCTGCTGGATCTGGCCAACGATATCGAGAGGAATCCGGAGAAGTACGCACATGCCTGTGCAGGTAAAATTTTGGCCACGCTGTTTTATGAGCCCAGCACCAGGACCCGGCTGAGCTTTGAATCTGCCATGCTGCGCCTGGGGGGACAGGTATTGGGATTTTCCAACGCAGCGTCCAGCTCTGCGGCCAAGGGGGAGAGCGTGTCGGACACTATCCGGATGATCTCCTGCTATGCGGATATCTGTGCCATGCGCCACAACAAGGAGGGCGCCCCCATGGTGGCCAGCCGGGTATCCGGAGTTCCGGTGATCAATGCCGGAGACGGAGGCCATCAGCATCCCACCCAGACGCTGACGGATCTTCTGACCATCCGTTCTTTAAAGGGGCGTTTGAATCGCTTGACCATTGGACTGTGTGGAGACTTAAAGTTTGGTCGGACCGTACATTCCCTTATCAATGCCCTGGTGCGCTACGACCATATTTCCTTTGTGTTTATCTCTCCGGAGGAGCTGCGGATTCCCGATTATATCCGGGAGGACGTGCTGGATGCCAAGGGCGTTTCCTACCGGGAGGTGGAGCGGCTGGAGGATGTGATGGGAAGCTTGGACATTCTCTATATGACCCGGGTACAGCGGGAGCGCTTTTTCAATGAGGAGGATTATGTACGCCTGAAGGATTTCTACATATTAGATAAGAAGAAAATGAAGCTGGCCGGGCCGGATATGCTGGTGCTCCATCCTCTACCCCGGGTGAATGAGATCTCTGTGGAGGTGGATTCCGATCCCAGAGCTGCCTATTTCCGACAGGTACAGTTTGGGGTCTATGTGCGTATGGCTTTGATTCTCACGTTGCTGGAGGTGAACATATAATGGGTGTATTGAACGTTGGACGCATTGAGGAGGGCTTTGTGCTGGATCATATTCAGGCTGGCCGGAGCATGGAGATCTATAAATACCTGAATCTGGATAAGCTGGATTGCACGGTAGCCATCATAAAAAATGCCAAGAGCAACAAAATGGGGCTGAAGGATATTATCAAGATTGAGTGCTCCCTGGACTATATTGATCTGGATGTGCTGGGATTTATTGATCACAGTATTACCATCAATATTATCAAGGATAATGAGATTGTGGAAAAGCGCGGACTGACCCTACCCAAGGAGATTGTCAATGTGATCAAGTGCCGGAATCCCCGGTGTATTACCTCCATTGAGCAGGAGCTGGACCATATTTTTGTGCTGACAGACCCGGAAAAAGAGGTGTACCGGTGCAAATACTGTGAGGAGAAGTACAAGAAAAAATAATCTTGTTTTCCGCCAGGCGGGAAATTGGGACTAAAAGGCTGTTTTTGGAGGAAGAGACGCCTGACAGAAAGGAGCGGAGTCCAGAAACATACTGAAAATAATATTGGCGCCTGCGATTGTTTCGTAGTCCTTATCCGTGTGGGAGGGCAGCAACAATACAGGCGCTTTTTCTCTCAGCGCTGGGGGCTGCTGGAGACGCTGCTGTATACGGGAAGATATCTTTTCAAAGCCTGTGAGAATATCCCCGGCCAAATAAATGGTGCGAAGATCAAAGAGATTTAGGGCTGTGATAAGGCCAGCAGCCAGGTAATCCGCCTCTGTATCCAGCAGACTTTTGGCGGCCGGCTCGTCCAGGTGGGCGATGACCTGGTGCCAGTCAGGGTAAGGCCAACCGGCCTGGGAGAGAAGGTTTGGGATGGCAGCGTAAGCCTCCAGGCATCCCCGGTTGCCACAGCTACAGGGACGTCCGTCATAACGAATGGAAATATGCCCCAGCTCCGGGGAGGCGGCGCCGGCCCCGTGATAGATTTTATCCTTCATCACAATGCCAGAGCCAATCCCTGTGTCCACCAAGAGAAGGAGAAAATCGCTGATATCCCGCCGGGGGCCGAAGCGGTGGTTATAAAGAGCCAGAGCATCCGCATTATCCCAGACAAAGGCCGGCAGCTCCAAACGGCTGGACAGCTCCCGGGCAATGGGGGTGTGGTGCCAGCCCTCAAAGCCCGGCGGATTTAAGATAACGCCCTGTCCCAGCTTCAGAGGCCCGGGACAGCTGATGCCAATCCCTAACAGCCTGGCTTTGATGTCCGGCTGTTTTTCCAGCCTGTCCTTCATAGCGTCACAGAGAGCCTCTATTACAGGAGCAGGTGCCTCCTTTCCGGTAAGGGGGATTTCCGTGAGAATCTCGCAGCGTCCACTGATATCCACCAGCCCGGCGGAGCATTTCTTCCGGTTTAAAAACACGCCAAAGGCGTAAAAAGCCTCCGGATTCACGGACAGAGGAACCGGGCTTCGCCCTCGCTCTGCACTTACAGGGGCCAGCTCCTTAAGAATACCACTTTGCAGCATTTCCTCCGTAATAATGGAGATGGAGGCCCGGGTCAGCCCTGTATCCCGGGCCAGATCCGCCCGGGACATGGGCATTTTTAAAAGTAGCTTCAGGAGAAGCTTTCGATTGTATTGTTTGGTGTAGTCAGCATTTCTTGTGATTTTTTTCATGGTGGATTTTTTGGTTTTTCCTCACAATGTTTTTGGAATAGTCTGGCCTAGAAGAATCTGGCTGTCTGTTCCCTAGTATAGCAGAAAAGGGATGAGGAGGGAAGGAGGGATTTCAAAGGGGGAGGTTATGAAGGAAGGGCTATAAAGGTAAAATGATTATCGGCCCAGCAAGTACAAGAAAAATCTTACAAAAGTTCTCCAGAATATCTTGTTCAATTTGTTAAATGAATTGACAAAAATAGAAAAACATGATAGTCTAAATTAGGAAACTTATCTCCGTATCCAGGGAAAGGCTTCTGTGGCTTTCCCTGGCTGAGAACATACATGGAACATACATAGAAAGGGAAAAGGGAATATGAGTGGTCTGCGGATTATACAGAAGGGCTTTAATTATTCCCAGGATGGGCCGGGAAACCGGCTGGTATACCATCTACAGGGATGCAATCTGCGCTGCCCCTGGTGTGCCAATCCGGAGGGGCTATCCTTGGAGGGGTGCTTGATGCGGGGAAAGGACCCGGAAAGCGGCAGGGTTCGGGAAAAGCATTCCTGCAAAGAGTATTCCCTGGAGGAGCTTTACCAGGAGGTTATGCGCAGCCGGATGCTGTTTTTTGAAGGCGGGGGTGTGACCTTTACAGGTGGAGAGCCTACCATGCAGTTTGCACCCTTAAAGGAGCTGATGGAGCGGCTTAGGGACCAGGGAATTCCTATTGCCATGGAAAATAACGGGACGCACCCCCGGCTGACAGAGCTTTTGCCCCTTATTGATTATCTGATCCTGGATTTCAAGCATCCGGATGCAGAGATACATCAAAAGGTAACAGGAGCTTCCAATGAGAGAATCCGGGAAAATCTGGAGAAGATTTTGAACTTGGGCCGGCAGGTGGCGCTGCGGATTCCGCTGGTTCACGGCTTTAACGACACCCCGGAGGCTCTGGCGGGCTTTCTCGCCTTTTTCAAGAGCAATCCCATGGACCAGGCTACCCTGGAAATCCTGCCCTACCACGAGTATGGAAGGGATAAATGGCAGCAGTGTGGGATGGAATATCTCATAAAGGATGGCTTTGTCTCAGAGCAGCAGGTGGCAGCGTTCGAAGGGGCATTCCGGGAAGCCGGAATACAAGTGATCCATACCTAACACGCCCAAGACCCGAAAGGATTTAGGGACTTAGGTGGAGTGTAGCGGAACTAATAAGTAGGAGGAACTTTATATGAAGGTATCAGAAGCTTACAAAGCGGGACAAATCGGAGAGAAGGCCAGGAAACTTTTCGCCCAGGAGCGTGATCTGGGGCGTTTGGATGGCTGGTTTCTGGCCAGGGAAACGGGATATCTCCACCGGGAGGAGCTGGAGAAGCTGCCAGAGGAGCTGGCAGCAGCCCGGCGTCTGGAATTGATAATTGACATGCTGCCTCTCACCATCAGTGAGCATGCGGTGTTTGCGGGAACCCAGAGGGATGCCTTTGCCAGGACCTATGCCCTGATCAATCCGGCATTCCAGGTGGAGACCTTCTGTGGTTACTGCGATGCCACGGCAGTTTTCGACGATATAGAGCCCAATGAAGAATTTACCCCGGAGCGCATTGGGGCAGTGAAAAAGTATATGGAGGATTCCCCCTATGTGCGGAAGCTAAAGGAAGTTTATGGTGCTTGTGAGGATTACACGGGGGAGGTAGCCTTCTTTATCGAGCAGGTGACTGGACACGTGATCCCCGATTTCCGGGGAGCTCTTCGGGAGGGCGTAAAGCCCATGATAGAGAAGCTGGAGAAGCGGGCAGAGCAGGAAATTGATGAGAAAAAGAAGAACAACTGCAAGGCCATGGCTCTGACCTTGAAAAGTGCAATAAAGCTTGCCCGGCGATATGAGAAGCTTGCCCGGGAACAGCAAAAGGATGCGGAGCCAGAGCGGCAAAAGCAGTTACAGTTATTGGCAGACACACTGCATAAAGTGCCGGAGCAGGGGGCAGGGAGCCTCTATGAGGCTATTCAGTCCTTTCTGATTCTGTGGCAGGTGATGTGCATGGAGCAGGCACCCAACCCCTACGCCTTTTCTGTGGGAAATGCGGACCGGATCTTTGAGCCCTACCGGGCCATGGAGCAGCTGGGCCGTCAGGAAGCTTCGGATCTATTTAAACACTTCCTGGTATTCTTTAACGTGGGAGACAGAAGCTGGGCGATTTCCCAGAATGTGATTATCAGCGGCCGGGATACGGCGGGGAGGGATCTCACCAATGAGATGAGCTATGCCATCATGGATGCCTATTATGATATGAACTTCCCCCAGCCCATACTCTCGGTGAAGCTTCACAAAAACACACCGGATGAAATCTATAAGTATATGGGGAAATTCTTCTTCTCGCCGGGAGTTCTGACCCCCTCCCTGTTTAACGATGACGCTGTGTTTGAGGTGCTGAAAAAAGGCGGCGTGGAGGAAGGGGATCTGCCAGATTACTCCATAGCCGGTTGCCAGGAGCCGTTGATTATGGGGAAAGATAACGGAAACACTACCAACAGCTGGCTAAACTTAGGCAAAATTCTGGAACTGACCCTGAATCATGGGAAATCCCTGATCACCGGCAAGCGGATGGGGCCAGATACCGTACAGGGCCTGTCTAAACGGGAGGTTTTGGAGAGGATTCGGGAAAAATTCTATGAGAATGCGGAATACTATGTAAGCCATATGATTACCGCGGCCAACGGGGCCTCGGAGGCTATATCCAGAGAGCCAGTCCCCTTCCTGTCTGCTTTTATGGGAGGAATGGAGACGGCTGTTGATATGCGGGACACAGAGGAGCAGGGAACCAAATATAATGGAAGCGGCTGCCTGATCCATGGACTTTCCGTGGTGGCGGACGCCTTTCTGGCCATAGACAGGCTTTTGGCAGAGAAACCGGAGGAAGCGGAAAACCTGCTGCCTGCCCTGGAAAACAATTTTGAGGGCTACGAGGACTTGCAGGACTTCCTGCTGGCTGCGCCAAAATTCGGAAACAATATTCCAGAGGTGGACCAGGAGGCAGCTCAGATTGCGGAGAAAATCGCGGATCTGGTGGCCTCCCAGAAAAACTACCTGGGAAATCCCTTCCGGCCAGATTACTCCACCCCTTCCACCCATTTGCTGTATGGCTACTGGACAGGGGCGACCCCGGATGGAAGAAAGTCCCGGGAGATGCTCAACTATGGGGTGGACCCTCTGTATGGGGAGGCTGGACAGGGCCTGGGCTTCCGGATTTTGTCTGCCTTAAAGCTTCCCTATGGAAAATTCCAGGGAGGCTATGCTTCCCACTACGGGATTGATCCCAAGCTTTTCACAGGCAAAACCTATGAGGAACGGGGCCTGCAGTTTAAAACCCGGGTCCTGGCGCCCACCTTCTTCAATGAGAGGAATAAAAATATTGCCCCCTTCTATCTGTATGTAAATGTGACAACCCCGGAGATTCTCCGCAAGGTTTTGGAGAATCCCAAGAAGTATGCGCCCAGCGGTGTATACATTATGCGGATTCATGGAACCTTTGTAAACTTCCTGGATCTGTCCCCGGCCATTCAGCAGGATATTATTAAGAGGTTGGATCTGAATTCCACCAGGGTGTAGTAGATTTCCCAAGAAAAAGATTAAAAATAGAGCAGTCTACCTAATGGGGATGGGGCTTTGAGCCAGGTGAAAGGAATGGATAAAGTTATGAAAGCGATTGGTTTGGATATTGGAACGACGACCATATGTGGGGTTGTATTGGACGGGGAAACCGGGGAGGTGCTGTTTAGCCGGACCTTGCCCAATGACACGGCAATTTCCCAGGGAGCATCCTTTGAGAAAAAACAAGATCCGGAGAAAATTTGGAATAAAATTCAGGAGCTTCTGGAGGAGATGGGGCGTAAACACCCCCAGGTGGACAGCATAGGCCTTACCGGACAGATGCACGGAATTCTCTATGTGGATGGAGAGGGAAGGGCCGTAAGCCCTCTCTACACCTGGCAGGATGAGAGCGGCAATCAACGGGTGGAGGTGGAAGAAGGTGAAGATGGCCAAATGGCCAGAGGGGCGGAGAAGGAGAAACAGGGAACTGCCACCAAGGCTTCTGACTCCCGGCAAACCTATGCGGAGGCTCTGGCCAGGGATACCGGTTATTTTGCAGCCACCGGCTTTGGGCTGACCACCTATTATTATCATCAGAGAAAGGGACTGGTGCCAGATCAGGCAGCGGGCCTTTGCACCATTGGAGATTATATGGGGGAGAGACTGGTGGGCAGCCAAGTGCCTTCCATCAGTCCCTCCAACGGGGCCAGCCTGGGTATTTTTGATGTAAGGAGGGGCTGCTTTGATATAGAGAAAATTAAGGCAGCAGGCTTAAATTGCCAGCTGCTGCCCCAGGTTTTATCAGGGGCGGCGTTGTTGGGCCGGGTGTGTGAGGCAGCTTCCCCTAAGATAGAGGGGAGGGCAATCTATGCAGGAGTGCCTGTGAGCGTGGCTCTGGGAGATAATCAGGCCAGTTTTCTTGGCACAGTACGGAATATGGAGGATACAGTGCTGGTAAATGTGGGGACGGGAAGCCAAATTTCCGTGGGAACCCGGCGCTTTGTGGCGGATTCCCCTGTGGAGCTAAGGCCCTTGATCCAGGGAGATTATATTTTTGCAGGCTCCTGTCTGTGTGGAGGGCGGGCATATGCGGCTCTGGAGCAGTTTTTCCGGCAGGTGTTCAGAATGGCGGAAGGGAAAGAGTCCGGGAAGCTCTATGGGCAAATGGCCGCTCTGTTGGAGGAGACAAAACAGGAAGCTGCTTCCTGTGTCCAGGTAAATCCCCAGTTTTGCGGCACCCGGGAGAATCCCCAGCTAAAGGGGACAGTGACAGGCATTACCCTGGAGAATCTGACCCCCCAGTCCTTTATCCGGGGATTTTTGCAGGGGATTGCCCGGGAGCTCTATGATCTATACGAAGAGATTTTGCCACGGTTGGAAAAAAGCCCCCTTAAGCTGGTGGGTTCCGGAAATGGCATTCGCATGAACCCAACGCTGAAGGAGGCTTTTGAGGAGCTCTTTGGATGTGCCTTGCAGATTCCCGTGCATACAGAGGAAGCCGCCTACGGCACGGCGCTGTTTTCCCTGGTGGCAGCCGGGAAATACCAAAGTCTTACAGAGGCCCAGCGGGTTATTCGGTACCAGTAGAGGGCCTGGAGAGCAGTCGCTCATAGAATAGACCTGTGAGGAACCATATAGGGAGAAAGTCCAGGCGGATGACTCCCTGATAGTTCCAGCGGGCCTTGCTGTAATCCCAGGGGCACATGCCCCGCCGTTTTAAAAAGCTGCCAGACAGAAACTCCACCAGGTAGATGCCAGCCGTATAGAGGGAGCCCCGCAGCCAGATACTCTTTCCCTTTAACAGCCGGGAGATGGGGCCAAGGAGGGCCGCTGTGCCATAGATGGGAAACATCCAGAAGGATGAGCGGCCCATAAGCTTCATCTGGCGGCGCTGTAGGGAGGTCAGGCCTGTCCAGAATACCTCCAGACACCAGCCTGTCAGTCCGCAGAGGATAAAGGGATGTTTTTTCATAGTGGATGTATTCTCCTTGCTTATTTGTAAAGGGAGTATGTGCAGAGAAAGGATAGGTTATACCCGGTAAAATAAGGATTCCCCAAGGGATGCTGCCATGATATATGAAATTTAGATTGTAGAGCCAGAGAAAAATGCGTATAATAAGGGAAAAGCTTTGGACTAGGAAGGGAGCAGATCCATGAGAGGAATCAAAAATGCCACCAGGCTTCTGGGGATTTTCATATGTAGCAGCATATTACTTTTTCTGCCAGGCTGTCAGCGGGGGACAGCAGAAAATACGGCAGCAGAAAAGATGGAGACAGAAAAAACAGAGGAGATGGAGCAAGGTGTATCTGGCCAGACCGATTCCTGGGCAGATCAGGTGCTGGAGGTAGGGATACTGGCGGACTGCACCAATCCCTATACAGTGGTTGCCTTTGAGATATTTGGCCGGGAAGCGGGGAAATGCAATCGTCCCCTTGTGGTGGAGCTTCACGACAGCCGGGATGGCTATGAGGCTCAGAAGGGCCAGCTGGAGTGGCTTTTGGAGAGGGGTGTGGATGTTCTTTTGGTGGATATGGCACACAGAGACAGCCAGGCGGATCTGAAAAAGGATTTGGAAAGCGTAGATTGCCCGGTTATTTATTTTGGGACCCGACCGGAGGAGGAACTTTTGGAGGAGAACAATATGCAATATATTGGTCTTTCCCAGGAGGAGGCGCAGGAGCTTACAAAGGCTCTGGAGGAGGAGCGCTTTGAGGAGTCCGGATTTCGGGAAAGGGCTGGAGAAGCCGGGGAGGAGCTTCTCCAGGTTGTGCTGGAGCTTGTCTCTGGGAAATAGCCGAGATTTTTAAGGGATTTATGGTTGAATTCTTCATAGAAACTTAAGAGCTGCCTGATATGATAGCTTTAGAACAAGAATTGCCAGAGGAAGCAGACGCATGGGGCGGACTGCTCATGGGAGGAATGTTTATGAAGCAGATCAAAGGGCAGCTTTTGCTATTTCTTTTGGCGGCCATGCTGCTTGTGGGCTGCCAGGAGAAGGAGGACCGGTCTTTGCAGGGAGAGGCAAAGATACCCCAGACGATTGTGGGAGTATTCCCAGAGGGAGCTGGGGAAAACAGAAAAGATACCGGGAAGGAACAAGAGAAAAGTACAGAAGAGGAAAGAGTAGAATCCATAGAGGACACATATGCCGTGGTGTCTGTTGAGATTAGGGAGGAGAAGGTCTCCCTTACCTATCCGCAGATCTCAGGCATGGAAAACACCAGCATTCAGGATAAGTGGAACCGTATGATTCAGGAAGGCGTAGATGCAATTTTGAAGCAGGGGCCATGGACAGGAGAGGTGGAGGGCAGCTATGAGGTAAAAACCCAAAACGAAAAGCTTCTGTCACTTTTGCTGAGGGGAGAGTATTACCAGGAGGGGATGGCGTATCCGCAACAGTTTCTGTGTACCTTTAACATTGATATGGTGACAGGAAATAATATTCGCCTGGCGGAGCAATGGGATGTGGATGCGTTGGCCAAAACATTGCTTAGTGGCAGCGGGTATCGGGTATCTGGAGAATTGGAGAAGGATTTTCAGGAGCGAATAGAAATTTTGTACGGGAATGCCGCACAGCTGGCGGAAATTTTGGCGGATTTTGATTACCGGGGTACCAGCGATCTGGCGCCGGGATATTCCTATGAGGAGGAGGGGGAGACTCATCTGTGCATGCAGGTGCCCCAGGCTCTGGGTGGCTATGTGGATGTAACTTTGGAGGCTGCTTTGGCTCCCTGAATGGGAGCCATTTTTTGTGAGAAATATGGAAATTAAGTAATGAAATGTTTGGGAAAATGGGTTACAATAGACAAAAGACTTGCAGACCGCATCTGCATAAAAAGGAGGAGCCCATATGCAGCACGCAAACCCATTACTGACGGAAAATGAAAGTCCCCATCGTTTTATCACTATCGGGGAGATTATGCTTCGCCTTACACCTCCTAATTATGAGAAAATTCGTATGGCCACCAGCTTTGAGGCCAGCTACGGAGGCAGTGAGGCCAATATTGCTCTGGCTCTGGCCAACCTGGGGGTGGACAGCACCTTTTTTACGGTGGTTCCCAACAACAGTTTGGGAAAGAGCGCCATCCGCATGCTGAGAAGCAATGATGTGCATTGTACACCGGTTATTTTGAGCACTCCGGAGCAAACACCTACCCACCGTCTCGGCAGCTACTATCTGGAGACCGGCTATGGCATCCGGGCCAGCAAGGTGATCTATGACCGGAAAAACAGCGCCATTACAGAATTTAATTTTCATACCGTGGATCTGGAGGCCCTTCTCAAGGATTTTACCTGGCTTCACTTAAGCGGCATCACCCCTGCCCTGGGACCCAACTGTCGGGAGTTGATTATGGACTGTTTAAAGATTGCCAGGGAACAGGGGATTACGGTCAGCTTTGACGGAAACTTCCGCAGTACCCTCTGGAGCTGGGAGGAGGCACGGGATTTCTGTACGGAGTGTCTGCCCTACGTGGACGTTCTTCTGGGGATCGAGCCCTATCACCTCTGGAAGGACGAGAATGATCACGAAAAAGGAGACGTGAAGGATGATATTCCCTTCCGGCCCAGCTATGAGCAGCAGGACGAGGTATTTCAGGCCTTTATTGCCCGGTATCCAAACTTAAAGTGCATTGCCCGGCATGTGCGCTATGCCCACAGCGGAAGTGAGAACAGCCTGAAGGCTTTTATGTGGTATGAGGGGCATACCTTTGAGAGCAAGCTGTTTACCTTTAATATTCTGGACCGGGTAGGAGGCGGGGATGCCTTTGCCAGCGGGTTTATCTATGCCATGATGCATGGCTATAAGCCCATGGATATTGTGAATTTTGCTGTGGCCAGCAGTGCCATCAAACACACCATCCGGGGGGACGCCAATATCACCGATGACGCGGCCAGCATCCGCAATCTCATGAATATGAATTACGATATCAAGAGATAGGAGAACCGATGCATATAGTTGTTATAAACGGAAGCCCCAGGGGGACCAAGAGCAATACCTACCGATTGACCAAAAGTTTTCTCTCAGGCATGCAGGAGGCAGTGGGGGAAGCGCTCCAGGTGGAGGAAATCCAGGTAAACGCAATGGATATAAAGCCTTGCCTGGGCTGTTTTTCCTGCTGGAATAAGACGCCGGGGCAATGCTGCATCCGGGACGATATGAAGCAGGTTATAGAGAAGCTATTATGGGCAGATGTGACTATTTGGAGTTTTCCCCTCTATTATTTCTCGGTGCCGGGAGGCCTAAAAAATCTTATTGACCGCCAACTTCCCATGGTGCTGCCTTTTATGACAGAAAATACAGATCAGACAGGAAGCGGCAGCCACCCTTCCCGATATGATATGGGTGGTAAGAAAACGGTAGTCATCTCCACCTGCGGATTTTATTCGGCAGAGAAAAATTATGATGGCGTCTGTAGTCTCTTTGACCATATGTGTGGGCGGGGACAATACACCACGATTTTTTGTGGCCAGGGAGAGCTGTTTCGGGTGCCAGAGCTATCCAAAAGGACGGATGGATATCTGGGATATGTGAGACAGGCGGGAAAAGAGTACGGAAAAGGAGAGATCCGCCTGGAGACCAGGGAGAAGCTTGGCAAACTCTTGTATCCCAAAGAGGTATTTGAGGAAATGGCCGATGCCAGCTGGGGAATTGACAGGGAGAGCGGGGAAAAGCAGTCAGAAGCCCTGGGGTTTACCAGGCAGATGGCGGCTCTCTATCAAAAGGAAAGCTATTCTGGCCGGGAGCGGGTGTTGGAGATGTATTACACGGACCAGGATGAGTGTTATCAGGTGGTTTTGGGCCGGGAGGGAAGCCAGGTGCTTTCCGGGAGTCCGCGCTTGGCGGACACAAGGATTGAGACGCCTCTTGAGGTATGGCGTTCCATCGGCGCTGGAAAGATCCGGGGAGATGAGGCTTTGATGAAGCATTTGTACAGGGTGACTGGAGACTTTTCCCTGATGCTGGAGTGGGATACCTATTTTGGAGGGCCTAAGGAGGAAGAGGAGGGCGGCATTTCTCAGGAAGGGGAAAAAAGTGCTAAAGAGACATGGGGAGGAATCCATATGCCTACCAGGGAGACGAATATGAGTCTTCTTTTGCTTCCCTGGATCGCATTTTGGGCTGTGGTGCCTGTTAATCACAGACTGGGAAGCCTGCTGGGGCTATTGCTCTGCGGACTGCTGCCTTTGTTGTTTCACAGGAACAAGAAGACCCTCTATGACAGTGTTTCTGGCGGGCTGGTGGCATGTTTTTCTGGGGCAGTATTGCTGGGTGTGCCCTATGAGGCCATGCTGCTGCTGTCTTATTTTTCCTTTGGGGCCATGTGGACTTTGACCTGCTTGGGAAGGATTCCCCTTACCGCCCATTACTCCATGAATCAGTACCAGGGGGAGAAGGCCCTATCCAATCCCATTTTCATGAAAACCAACCGCATTCTCACCCTTCTCTGGGGGATATTATATCTGATCACGCCCCTGTGGACATCTGTTTTTCTGAAAACAGAGTGGGGCAGCTGGAGCGGAGCGGTAAATTCTCTGCTTCCGGTGGCTATGGGAATATTTACGGCTTGGTTTCAGAAATGGTATCCGGCAAAGGTGGCAAGAGGATAAGGAGGCGGGGAGCTATAGTCCGGCAGAGGCGAATATAAGTAGGAGGAGCGAGAGTTATGGCAGTGTATGATATGGTATTTAGCCCCACTGGGGGAACCGAACGGGTTTCGGATTTATTTGTAAAGGCATTTGGGAAGGAGAGCACCCGAATTGACTTGAGCAGGTATGACAGAGACTTTTCTCAATGGTCTTTTTGTGAGGAGGATATTTGTATGGTGGCTGTTCCCTCCTATGGGGGAAGGGTTCCGGCTGTTGCGTTGTCCCGTCTGGGACAAATGAAGGGGAAGGGAGCCAGGGCCATTTTGCTGGTAGTGTACGGAAACCGTGCCTATGAGGATACCTTTGCAGAGCTGCAGGATACTCTGGAGGAGGCAGGTTTTCTCTGTATAGCCGGGGTGGCCGCGGTGGCGGAACATTCCATTATGCGACAGTTTGCTGTCGGAAGGCCGGATGATCAGGACGCCAGGGAGCTTGCTGTATATGCATCGAACATTTGTTCTAAGATAGAAGGTGCGGTGCCGCCAGCCCGGGTACAGCTTCCGGGGAACCGGCCCTACCGGCAATATGGTGGCGTGCCAATAAAGCCCAGGGCCGGGAAGGCCTGCATCCAATGTGGCCTGTGTGCCAGGAAATGTCCCGTGGGTGCGATCCCTGCCTTAGATCCCTCCAAAACAGATAGCAAAAGCTGCATTTCCTGCATGCGCTGCATAGCTGTCTGTCCTCAGAAGGCCCGCAGCGTCAGCAAATCTCTGCTTGCCGCCAGTGTGATGAAACTGAAAAAGGCATGTGGCGGCCGCAAGAATAATGAATTATTTCTGTGACAAAGAAATTTTTTCCAATGAAAATCAAGCTAACAAAAATATGCTTGTAAATAGCGGACAATCAAAGAGATAAATGGGAAGTCATAAAGAGGGAGAGGGTGACACATATGACAATTTACACCACCAGGGAATGGAAGGGCTATGGAAAGCAGAATTATTATTGGAACGAGTACAGGCTTGAAGGAAATGTGGTAGTCAAATACAAGTGTCACAGGCAGAAGTTTTTTGATGGCAGGGAAAATAGCTGGGAGGAAGGAGAGCATGGAGGAATCCTGGACAATGGATGACCCCAACATGCCTGACTGGTTGAGACAGTACCTATAGTAGATGTTACAAAAAAGACTTGACAGCATCAGGTGTTATATGCTCTAAATGACTTCTTAATCATGGGATTTTCTCATGGTTAGTGAAGGATACATTTAGAGCATATTTCATGTAAGGAGGCAGACAGACGCTATAACGAAAACCAAAATCACTCCATTATACGAAAGATTGAGCCGTGACGATGAATTGAATGGGGAATCCAATTCCATCAGCAACCAAGACGGGATTTGTCAAGGATATTTTCACCTAAATAGAAGGGCATTTTGAGAAAACCGAATTTTTCTCAAAATGCCCTTTTTTACTCCCACAATAACCAGCAGGCA
>JAAWAC010000034.1 GCA_022791975.1 Lachnospiraceae bacterium
CTCAGCTGGGAGAGCATCTGCCTTACAAGCAGAGGGTCACAGGTTCGAGCCCTGTAGGTCCCATATGGCGAGATAGCTCAGTTGGCTAGAGCACGCGGTTCATACCCGCGGTGTCGGGGGTTCAAATCCCTTTCTCGCTACTGTAGGAAGCCTTAGAAGCTCTGAAAATACAGGGTTTTGAGGGCTTCTTTTTTGAAAGTAATCAGAGAATAGTTAAAATCATCAGGCAAAGAAAACGGATAGCTGTATGGGGCTCACAGAGGGCCACAGGAACATGATAGAACAAGACAGGCTGGGATTTGGTATTTCAGTTCCATAGGATATATAAGAAAGGCTGTGAGTTTGATGCTCACAGCACTTTTATTTTGGTGTATTAGTGGGGCTATTGTGCGTTTTAAGGACCTGTTTCAGATTGTCCCAAAACCACTAGTTTCATTCCATTGTACCATCTGTATAAACGATTGAAGTAACATTATATTCAAATTTCAAATCAGAAAAATCTGTAGTATATACTTTTACATGCTCATCCATAAACTTATTTATATCTAAACCCAGATCTCTAAAAATAACATAATAATTTGCTGGAATTGTTTCTCCTGTAAAGTCCAAATTGCCAGACATAATATCCACCCCAAACAGATCTTTTATTGTTAATACTCCCTGCACTCCTTTTATATTTTTTGATGTATTATTAAACACCTGAAATGTAAAATTTACTCTTGGAGAGTATCTACTCACATTAAAATCTACGTCTAAAGATTGTTTGTCTAGCACGCTTACTATTATTTTGGGATTCTCTGTTAATTCTGTTACAGACTGTTCTTTTGTACTGTTTTCTCCATCATCATATACAATATCTGTAACTTTATAAGTAAATTTCAAATCAGAAAAATCTGTAGTATATAATTTGACATGTGTATCAATAAATGGATTAATTTCCATTCCTAGTTCGTCAAAAGTTATGACATTTTTTCCAGGTATGCTTTCTCCTGTAAAATCACAATTAATTGTCAAAATTTCCTTGCCGAACATATCATAAACTGTTAAAATTCCCTGAACCCCCTTAATTGTCCTATTTGTTCTATTTGCAACTTCAAAGTGAAATTCGACCCTATCTGAATACCTGCCTGCATTTGTATCTTTAGGCAAATTCGTCTTATTCACCATATATATCGTTACTTCATTATCTCGAATAGGAATTGATTCTGTATAAAGATCCCCACAATTCTCGCATGTAAAAGTTTTTTCCCCTTCTTCATCAAATGTAGGTTCTTTTGTAATTTCTTCTATATATGTATGATCCTCTAATGGTATATTTACAATTCTTGTCTCTTTGCAGAGGGAACACGTATAAACCTTCTCCCCTCTCTCCGCACAACTGGATTCTTTTGTAATCACACCATCCGTATATTTATGTTCACATTTACCACATCCAGTTAAGGTAAATAATGGAAAAAGGAACATCATCCATATAAGTAATTTCTTCATACTTCCAACCATCTCCTAAGATTATTCTTAAAATAAATCTAACAATACCGTTGAAATCTGATACCGCACTTTAAGCGTTTGAAATTTCAAGTGCATTCCAAAATATATTTATGACAATCTCTTTATAAGTTCTTATAAACCGATATAGCCTGTGTTTATAGGCTTTACAAAATTTTGTCACGCCCCTTTTCATGGCGAAAAGAGCCTTAATATGTTTAAGTTTATTATACCACATTCAAGGCTTGATTTCACTATATAACTTCCAAAATAAAAGATATCAATGAATTTTTCAAGTGAACAGTGACGGTTATTTCGGCTTGCACAGGGGCAAAATAGATAGGTCTTGCAGCATATTTGAGAAAATAATATAATGGAGCTATCATTAGAAAGCGAGGAAAAATCATGCGGGTAGGAATGGGTTATGATGTGCATAGGCTGGTGGAGGATCGGGACCTGATCCTAGGCGGGGTAAAAATAGAATATGAGAAGGGGCTGTTGGGACATTCAGATGCAGACGTGCTGGTCCATGCCATTATGGATGCCCTTTTGGGGGCAGCGGCCCTGGGGGATATTGGACAGCATTTTCCCGATACGGATGAGAGATACCGGGGAATTTCCAGCCTGCTGCTTCTGGAGCAGGTGGGAAACCTTCTGGAGGAGGCCAATTATATTGTGGAAAATGTTGATGCCACCATTATTGCCCAGCGGCCTAAGATGGCGCCTTATATTCCCCGGATGCGGGAAAATATTGCCCGGTCTCTGGGGATTTTGAAGGATCAGATAAATATCAAGGCAACCACGGAGGAGGGATTGGGATTTACGGGAAATGGACAGGGAATTTCCGCCCAGGCCATCTGCGCATTGACGCCTCTGAAGGAATATGCATATGCCTATGATTGTGAGGAGGAAATGGGCAGTGGCTGCCCAGGGTGCCAGGGCTGTCAAAGGGAGTCCCTGGCTGCCCAGGGAGAGCAGGGAATATGAGTGCCAGCGTTTTGAGGGAACCAGTGGCAACGAAAACGGTCCAGGTGCGCTACTTAAGGCAGGAGGAAAAGCTTCAATCGAGGGCTCTGTATGAGGAGATGTTTCCGGAGGATGAGGAAAGCTTTGTGGAGGCCTATTATAAAATAAAGGGGGCCTGCAACAGGATCTTGGTGTTGGAGGAGGGAGGGGAGCTGCGATCCATGCTCCATCTCAATCCCTACCGATTTTGGATGCGGGGGGAAATCGTGGAATGCAGTTATTTTGTGGCGGTGGCCACCAGGCCTCTGTATCGCCATCAGGGCTATATGCGGTGCCTTCTTATAAAGGCCCTCCAGGATCTGTATGAGAGACGGCAGCCCTTTGCATTCCTGATGCCGGCAAAAGAGGCCATTTACACGCCCTTTGGCTTTCGGAAAATGGAAAATGAGGATGGAGAAATTCTGGGTAAGGCGTCTGGGGAAGAGCTTTCCCAGGGCTATGACCTGTTTGTCTGGAAAGATGAGGATTACAAGAGACAGCACATTCCCGCAGAGGAATGGGAGACCACTCCTATGATGCAGCGGATCGTGTATCTGCCAGGGCTTTTGGGAAGGATCGGAGCCAGGGAGCCAGTGGAGATTTTGTTGCATATTACAGACCAGGTGCTTACGGAGAATGCGGGGACTTACCGGTGGAGCCTGGGGGAGAGGGGAAGTGTTCTCCATAAGCTTGGACAGGAGGCTGCTTTCGAAGGACAGGCTGCCTGGAAAGAGAAGGGCCAGACTTCTCTGGGCGAGAAGACCGGGCGAGAGGCGCTGGAGTTTACGGTGGATATTGGGGACCTGGGAAGCTTTTTGTTTGGGAGTCAAAGCATTTCTCAGTTGTTCCCCCAGGTGTCTGCTGAATTGAAAAAAAAGCTTGAAAAAATTCGGATATTTGAAAAAATATTTCTCAATGAAGTGGTTTAATCACTTGACAAACGTTGGTTTTTTGCATATGCTAGAGTATAATTGTAGGAAAAAGGCAGGGAACGAAAAAGTAATCCATACCAAAGCAGCAGAGAGGAGCGGCCACTGGCTGAAAGCGGCTCCGGCCCAGGGATGGACGAAGTGCATTCGGGAGCTGACGCGGTGAGGCTGTGGCTTAGCCGGGTACGGGTTACACACGTTACGTGTCAGAGGGAAAGGCAACAGCCTTTTATTAGAGTGGAACCGCGGATTGTATTCGTCTCTTAGAGCGAATGCAATCCCTTTTCATTTTGTGGAGGAGGGTAGAATTATGGGGATGATAGAGGATATCCGGGATGAGTTTCAGGTAATTCAGGAACGGGACCCGGCTATTAAGAAAAAGGCGGAGGTACTTTTATACCCTTGCTTTTGGGCGGTCCTGCATTATCGGATTGCCCATCGGTGGTACTTGAAGGGGCACTTTTTCTGGGCCCGGTGGCTGTCTCAGCGCTCTGCCCGGAAAACGGGCATTGAGATTCACCCGGGAGCCACCATTGGCCGGGGATTGTTTATTGACCATGGCTCCGGTGTTATTATTGGAGAGACCACCATTATCGGAGATAATGTGACCCTTTACCAGGGAGTGACTCTGGGAGGAACCGGGAAGGAGCGGGGAAAGCGTCACCCTACTTTGGAGGACAATGTGATGGTCAGCGCAGGGGCCAAGATTTTAGGCTCTTTTACCATTGGGGAGAATTCCAAAATTGGCGCAGGCTCCGTGGTGTTGGCGGAGGTTCCCCCAAACTGTACGGTGGTGGGGGTGCCCGGGCGGGTGGTGCGCAGGGATAATGCCAAGCTGCCCCGGACAGATTTGGATCAGGTGCATCTTCCTGACCCGGTGGCCGCGGACTTGAGCCAGCTGCGCAGGGAGAATGATGAGCTTCGCCGGCAGCTGACCCTGCTACAGGAGAAAGAAGCAAAGAAAAAGGCGAAGAAGGCTGCCAAAAAAGCGGCCAGGAAAGAATGGGAAGAAAGAAATCAGACAGAAAGGGAGAAAGACCATGCGGGTATATAACACACTGACAAAGAAAAAAGAAGAATTTGTTCCTCTGGAGGAGGGAAAGGTACGCATGTATGTGTGCGGGCCTACGGTATACAATTTTATTCATATTGGCAACGCACGCCCTATGATCGTGTTTGACACGGCGCGCCGTTATATGGAGTACAAGGGCTATGAAGTGAATTATGTGTCCAACTTTACGGATGTGGATGATAAAATCATCAAAAAGGCCATGGAGGAGGGCGTGACCGCCCAGGAGATTTCCAAGCGGTATATAGGGGAGTGCCAAAAGGATATGGCCATGATGAACGTGAAGCCAGCCACCACCCATCCCCTGGCCACCCAGGAGATTGCCGGGATGCTGGAGATGATTCAGGAGCTGATTGAGAAGGGATATGCCTATGCGGTCAACGGCACTGTATATTTCCGTACCCGGAAGTTTGCCACCTATGGGAAGCTTTCCCATAAAAATCTGGATGATCTCCGGGGAGGGGAGCGGGTTCTCCTGGTGTCCGGGGAGGATGAGAAGGAGGATCCCCTGGACTTTGTGCTGTGGAAGCCAAAGAAGGAAGGGGAGCCTTTTTGGGAGTCTCCCTGGAGTCAGGGGCGGCCGGGCTGGCATATTGAGTGCTCGGTCATGTCCAGGAAATATCTGGGGGAACAGATTGATATCCATGCCGGCGGGGAGGATTTGGTATTTCCTCATCACGAGAATGAGATTGCCCAGAGCGAGGCCTGCAATGGAAAGGAGTTTGCCCGTTACTGGCTACACAATGCCTTCCTGAACATTGACAATAGAAAGATGTCCAAATCTCTGGGGAATTTCTTTACAGTGCGGGAAATCAGTGAAAAGTATGATTTGCAGGTGCTACGGTTCTTTATGCTCAGCGCCCATTATCGCAGTCCTTTAAACTTTAGCGCAGCGCTTATGGAATCCTCCCGAAATGGTTTGGAGCGCCTGGTAACCACGGCCGGGAATCTGAAATATTTGGGAGAGCAGGGGGCGCCAGGAGCCATGACGCCCCAGGAGCAGGAGCAGTTTGAGGAAGCCCAAGTTTATGTGAAAAAGTTTGAGGAGGCCATGGATGACGATTTCAATACAGCCGATGCCATTGCGGCCATGTTTGAGATGGCAAAATATTTGAACACCCATGTAAGCGCCGGAAATACAAAGGAATATGTGGAAAAGTGTCTGAAACGTCTGGTGGATCTGGGAGATATTCTGGGGCTGATCCTCTTGAAGGAGGAGGAGCTGCTGGATGAAGAGGTGGAGAAACTGATCGCAGAGCGGCAGGCGGCCAGAAAGGCGAAGGATTTTGCCCGGGCGGACCAGATTCGTGGGCAGCTGCTGGAGCAGGGTATTGTACTGGAGGACACGCGTGAGGGAGTGAAATGGAAAAGAGCGCAGCAGAGTTAGCCCGGGAGTTTGAGCAACGGTTTACCTTGCCGCAGGTGGATATTCGCAGCTATTCCCCTCTGACCCTGGCCTATATGGGGGATGGGATTTATGAGCTGCTTATCCGAACGATGTTGGTGAAGCGGGGAAATCTTTCGGTAAATAAGCTTCACCGGCAGGCCAGCAGTCTGGTGAAGGCTTCGGCTCAGGCGGCTATGGCGGAGGCTTTGAAGGAAGAGCTGACAGAGGAGGAGCTGGCTGTGTATAAGCGGGGAAGAAATGCCCATTCCCCCACCATGGCCAAGCATGCCACCATGTGGGAATATCGGCGGGCCACGGGCTTTGAAGCCCTTATGGGCTATCTGTATCTAAAACAGGAATGGGAACGTATGTTCTATTTGGTGGAACAGGGATTGATAAAAGGAGAGCTTTTATGCGAGACGAATCACAAATCATAGAGGGGCGCAATGCTGTTTTGGAGGCCCTGCGAGCCGGCCAGTCCATAGACAAGCTGTTTGTGCTGGATGGATGTCAGGACGGACCAGTGAATTCTATTAAGCGGGAGGCCAAAAAGCGGCAGGTACCTGTGACCTTTGTGGCCCGGGAGCGGCTGGATCAGCTGTCAGAGACGGGAAAGCACCAGGGTGTTCTGGCTTATGGGGCAGCCTATGCCTATGCCCAGGTGGAGGATATGCTAAACCTGGCCAAGGAGCGGGGAGAGGAGCCGTTTCTGTTCCTTCTGGACAATATCGAGGACCCCTATAATCTGGGTGCTATTATCCGGACGGCCAATCTGGCTGGCGCTCATGGAGTCATTATCCCCAAAAGGCGGGCAGCGGGGCTTACGGCTGTGGTGGCCCGGACCTCGGCCGGGGCTTTAAATTATACACCGGTGGCTCGGGTGACCAATCTGGGGGCAATGATTGAGGAGCTGAAAAAACAGGGCATATGGTTTGTCTGTGCAGATATGGAGGGAGAAACCATGTATGACTTGAATTTAAAAGGCCCCATTGGCCTGGTTATCGGAAGCGAGGGGGAAGGCGTAGGACGCCTGGTGCGGGAAAAGTGTGACTATGCAGCAGCCATTCCTATGAAGGGAGATATTGATTCCCTCAACGCTTCGGTGGCTGCGGGTGTGTTGGCTTATGAGATTGTCCGACAGCGAACCCAGGTTTGAAGGAGCCTGAAGTTGGCGGAGGTGTTGACAGGAGGAGGTGAACAGGAGTCAAAAGACTATGGAGGAAAGCGGTGAACAGCGGTTGGAAATGAAAGAGTGGGAGGCGGTAGGCGGATGGATTACCAGGATTTATCAGAGGAAGAATTGATCCTGCAATTTAGAAACGGGGATGGCGCCTGTATGGAGATTCTGCTGGAAAAATACCGGGGCATGGTGAAGAACCAGGCCCGGACGCTTTATCTCATCGGAGGAGACAGGGAGGACCTGATGCAGGAGGGGATGATTGGCCTGTTTAAAGCCATTCGGGATTACAGTCCGGATAAGGCAGGAAGCTTCTCGGCCTTTGCCAGACTCTGTGTGGCCCGACAGCTTTACAATGCTATCCAGGCATCCAACCGGCAGAAGCATACTCCTCTAAACACCTATGTAGCTCTGTCCCCAGATCTCCACGAAGGTCCGGACAGCCCTGTGGAGCAGAGTCCGGAGGAGCTCTTTATCGCCCAGGAGAATGCCATCGCCTTGCAGGAATGCCTGCGCAGGCAGCTGAGCAAATTTGAGAATCAGGTGCTGGAGCGGTATCTGGAGGGGGAAAACTATCTGGAGATTGCGGGAGAGCTGGGAAGGGAGCCAAAGTCTGTGGACAATGCGCTCCAGCGAATCCGGAAGAAAATAGCAATATTTTTAAGCTAATGTGGATAATCGGTATTCCTTTGCAGTACAGCCCACAATTTTGCTGAAATAAGAAGAAAAATATTTGTAGTTTTTGTAGCCCACCAGCTCCGCGATCTCATAGTACCTGTGGTCAGTATCGCGGATCAGCTGTTGGGCCTTTTCAATTCTAAGCTTATGCAAGTATTCTTTAAAGGAATAGCCCATCTCATTTTTAAAAATACGGCATAGATAACCGGGGGAGAGATAGGCTGCTTTTGCCACGTCCTCCAGATACAAATCTTCCATAAAATGTTCCTGCATATAATTGAGAGCTATTACAATCTGAGAGTGGGAGGCAGATTCCTGTGGATTGACATTTGCCAGGCTTTCCACAAGAATTAGAATCTCTTCCGGCGTCTCCGCCTCATGAATGAGCTCCTTCATCTTTTCAACAGGAATTTCCACCTCCATTACGGAGCTGATTAGAACAATAGTGCGAAGAACAGAATCCAAAAAAATAGAACGGGAAGCTTTTTGGGTTTTCATATACTCATAATAAGTGGAAAAGGAATCTTGAGTTGCTTGCATGCGGGAAGTTAAAACCAGGGGATTATTACAGTCATGTTTGCCTAAGGATGCTGGAATGTTTCGTACTGTATGAAGCTGCCATAAAATCATGGATTTGTCATGATTTTATGGCAGCTGACTTGCGGAAAGCTTTTCTGCTAGTCCTGTTTTGTGTTGCTTTTTTCTTTGCTTTCCGCCGGCTTGGCCAGAAAGTGGTAAATTTCCTCATAGGATTCCCGTCCATACGCATCCGGTGGGTTAGCCGGAATAAGTCCGGTACAGTCCATGGTTGAGCAGGCATTTCCCAGATAATCATAGGAATCTATGATTTTCTGGTTCTCTGTCCGGTTATCTGTAGACTTTTCCATATTGTGGAAGCCTCCTTTGCTTTCCTTGCCTTTTGGAAGCAGGGATATTTTGCAGCGCTGCTTTGGGTGTATGTTACAGTTCTGCCTTTTTAGTATTTCTGTTTCGGCAGAATTTTATAATATTTTTTAAAAAGCAGTTGACAAGTGTCGAATGAAGTGATATTATAATTAAGCGCGTTGAACGTAAGCTGCTGTGGCTCAGTCGGTAGAGCGTCGCAATGGTAGTGCGGAGGTCACTGGTCCGATTCCCGTCAGCAGCTTGATGAAAAGCAGCGGAAACCTTGAGTTTGCAGGGTTTCCGCTGTTTTTGTGTGTCTATAAATCTGTAGACAGTACATTATAAGGTCAAAAGTCTGGCATCCTAGAATTTCGCTGTCTGGTCTCTGATTTTCTCACGGACAATATGTAAATGACTGTTATCACACAGGTCGCACCACTTTAATAAAAGTCTTGTTTCCATAGGGCCAGACCGCTATTATCACCGAACAAAAGGGTGAAGTTGACATATGGATAAATCTGCTAGGAAAGCTATATCTGGTATCAGGTATAGCTTTTTCTTTTTAGAAGGAGTATAATTTTTTAAGAAATAATAATTGAAAGGCGTTAGACTTCTGAACTTTTATTTGGGATGCAAAAAGCATAGAAAGGATGCTTTAACAAATTTAATTTCAAATAACATAGCAGGTTATATTAAAAAATAGAAGTTATGAGGGAGGGTGTGAGTATGGCATTGATTATATGTCCTGAGTGTGGGAGAGAGATCTCAGATAAAGCAAAGGAATGTGTTCATTGTGGAATGGTTTTTGCAGGAGAAAAAATGGTGAGGAGAGAAGTTAGATGTAGTGAATGTGGAGCAACTTTGGCTGAAGCAGATGAAATATGCCCTAATTGTGGTTGCCCAGTCGAAGAGGCGAAAATAGATGATATAAAATTAGAACAAGTAAAAAGAACAAATGATAAAAAGAGAAGAAGAACCAAAAAAATAATTATGAGCATTATAATTATTGTGACTCTTTTCTGTGCGGTGGGTGGTGTTGGATATAAAGTTTATTTGGATAAAAAAGCAGAACAGGAATATCAGGAAGCATTTAATGAATATATTACCGATTTAGAAAAAGTACAAATTTTAATGCTTTCTGGTGGAAGCGATTCAGAAAAACTTTGCAATTTGACTTTGAAGGTGTGGGGGAATGCAATTATGGAAGAAAGTGACAGTGAGACAGATAAATATACAAGGGCAGGCAGCTATACATGGAATGATTTTAATATTGCCCTTGCAATGTTATATTCTGATTCCTCGACAATAATAAAAATTTCAAGTATTGAATCAAACCAATCTTCTGTAAAGCAGTTGATGAAAAAATTACAAAATCCACCAGAGGGTTTGAGCAGGTGCTATGATACGGTAACTGATTTGTATGAGGCATATAAAAAATTGACAGATTTAGCAATAAACCCATCGGGAAGTTATCGGGATTTTGGGGAAAATAAAGATAATGTGATATCTGATTTTATGGCTGCATATGAGAAATTAGATAATCAACTACCCGATAAATTTGAAATAGAATAAAGGAGAATTTACATATGGCACTGATTACATGTCCAAGATGTGGAAAAGAGATTTCTGATAAAGCAAAAAACTGTGTAAGATGTGGCTGGGAAGTCAACTTAGAAATATTGAGTGGGAAAAAAGATAAGGCGGTTTCCTTTGAGTCAGATCACCGTATAGATATGACTTATATAGAACATGAGCGGAAAAGGATGTTAAGGGAAGCAGAACTTGAAATAGAGAAAATGAAAGAGAATGCAAGACAAGAAATTAAGTCAATGAATGAAACAGCAAGATTGATGACAGAGCAGAGGATGAAAGAATTTGAGCTAGAAAATAAAAGAAGAGAAAAAGAGTTTGCTCAAAAAAGTAAACTTTTAGAGAAATCTCAAAAAGAATTAGAGCAGATGAAAAAAGAACAAACTTCAGTTTTGCAGCATACAGGGAATATGGAAAAAAAAGCAAATTTTCTAAAAAGTAACTTCCTTTTTATGTTGATAACTATATTCGCTATGGTATGCTTAGTGAGTATTGTTTGGAAAAAATTAGATGATTTATCCTCCGCGATAGAAGAATTAATTTTAAGTAATCAAGTGGAATCTGAAATACCAGCTAATTATAGAGAAAATACATTTGATTTGGAACCAGGAGGTCTTGTGAATGAGATGCCACAACAAAATGCTACAGATGGTGAGACAGGGATTATTGCTAGTGGAGGAAATGATTCCAGGGTACAAGTCACTTATGATTCCTGCAAAGTTGGTAGATTTACGCATTTGATTTTTACCATGAAAAATATATCGGAAGAAGATGTGCAAATAGAAGTTAATTCAATTCAATACATAAATGATATTGCTGTTAAACAGTTTGGAACTATAGAATATAATGCTGAAATACCAGCAGGAAAGGCAACAGTAATTAATTTTGGTTTTGAGAGAGATGAGGTACCTTTTTCAGAAATTAACAAGATAGAATTGGAATGTAAAAGCTTTGATAGCATGGGAAATACATTTCAAAATGATTTTGTTTTTGATAATTTGAATGTTAAAATAAAATAAACTCTTATTGTAAGAGAATACTCGTTTAAAAAAATTATGGAAGGAGGATTTATAGGTGAAAAAGATAATGAAAATAGAAAACATGTTTTGTTATTAATTTGTCTAGCATTGGTATTATTTAGTTCAGGATGTTCTATAAAATCAAAATATTATATAGAGAAGCCTAAAGGTACCGAATTTAATGGGGAGAGTGTTACTGAATTATCAAATTCAGATGTTGAATGGATAAAAGAATTTTTGCCGATGGTTATTGAATGGTATAATTCTATAGATATTAGTAAGGAACAACCCATTGACTTTGTGACAGATGAAATAGATGTTTTGGGAAATAAATTATATGAAAGCACGGCATGGAACAGGTATTTAAATGATTCAACATCTGGGAATGCAACAGAAGATGATAAAAAAGCTATGAAGAGATTTACAATGCAAATATGATTTATGGTAAAATTGCTGAGATTATGATGACTAGTGAAATGCGTTTCTCTTTAAATGAAAAAGCAGAAACAACGATGACAATAAGTGAAGAGACCTGGGTTGAGTTGGGGGATTGCATTCAGGAGGCAATAGAATATTATTATAATGAAAAGAATATAGCAAAGCTATCATGACCTTCTGTACGGTATCATTTATATATCAGCTACAGGAGGTGATTTTTATGATGGGTAAGTAGAATAGCAAAATTCAGATAGTGATATGGGATATAGACCCAATGATTCCGCAAGACTATCTTCTGAGACGGATTAAGAGATCGTGGAACGTTGCAGGATAAAATAAATGGACGAACTGGAGGTGGAGCTTTCGGATGTCTTTTTTGTTGAATTCTCACTTTCAGATGAATGATCAAATAGCTTTCCTCATATTTTTTGGAAAAAGGATATAGGATATCTTCTAAATTCATGGTATACTAGGGATAGCCATGTTGGCGAAATTAAGCAAGAGTGGTGGATTTTGGAAATGGATGGAACACAGCATAATAGCATGAGAAATCATCAAAGAAAGCAAACCGTTGCTTTCGCTATCTGGGGCGGGACAATCATTGCGGTGGTGCTTCTCCTTACTACGTTTTGGGCGACACGGACCGCGAGAGTCAGCACGGAGCAGGCGGTAACCAGAGTCAGTGAATTTTATTTGGAGGAACTGGCCGGCCGGAGGGCTCAGGTTGTTTCCGAGGAGCTAAAAACTAATTTTACATACATGGAGAATGCATTGGCTATTTTGCAGCCTTCTGATCTACAATCCCAGGATACGCTACGGGATTTTTTGGGAGAAATAAAGAAGCTGTATGGTGTAGATCAGTTTGCCCTGGTGGATGAAGAGGGAATGGTCTATACAGATCACAGCACGGCACCAGGCATAAACAGATATGACTTCCTCTTAGAAGAAATTCAGGATCAGGTAATCAGCACTACCAATCTCTATGGGGTGAAAAAGCAGGTGATTCTTGCTGTTCCTGTGGAACATGTTTTTTTTCAGGGGATTCAGATAAAGGCTTGCTTTATTCAGATCAATATCAATGAAATGCTGAGCTCTCTAACTTTGCAGGCCAATGACAATGAGACCTTTTGCAATTTGTATCACCGCAATGGTGAAAGTTTGACCTCGGATGATTTTGGGTATCTGTCAGCAGGTAAGAATCTGGTCTCAGCGCTGCAAGATGCAGAGATGAAAGAGGGCTCCAGCTATGAGCAGGTGAAACAGGATTTTGAAGAGGGTAGACGAGGGCAGGTTTCGTTTTATTACAAAGGGGTTCCGGAGGATCTTTGCTATATGCCGGTAGAGGGGACTAACTGGATGCTGACGATTCTCATCCAAGATAATGTGATCAGCAGTCAGATTAGTTCCATCAGTTCAGGAATGATGCGTCGGAATATTATTCAGATCGCGATTACGGCCTTGGCTATGCTGGGGGTATTTCTGGCTTTGATTCACCAGTCCAGAAAGAGTGCAAGAATTCTTTTGGAACAGGAGAAGGCAGATGGAAACAGAATACGGGAGGCTTATGCCCAGATTGAGAGAGAGCAGGCAGCTATGGAAAATATCCAGGCAGCTATGGGGGCGGGCCTTTGGAGCATGGAGTTTGACGAAAAGGGGGAAATGATCTCCTGTACCTGGTCAGAGACATTCCGGAAAATGTTGGGGTATGAGGGGGAGAAAGAGTTTCCCAATATGCTGGAATCCTGGTCTTGTCTGCTTCACCATGAAGACAGGGAGTGGGTTTTAAATTCCTACTGGGATACGGTAAGAGACTATACCGGAGAAAAAACCTATGATGTGGAGTACCGGCTTTATACCAGACATGCCGGGTGGAGATGGTTCCACGCAGCTGGCCGGCTGTCTAGAAGGGAGGATGGTACACCCATTAGCTTTGTGGGGCTTTTTCTGGATATTGATGATGAGAAGAAGATGGAGGAGAAGCTGGAGAAGCAGCGCATCGATTTGCAGGATGCATTGGCGGCGGCTCAGCATGCCAACCGGGCCAAAACAACCTTCTTAAACAATATGTCCCATGATATCCGGACCCCGATGAATGCCATTATAGGGTTTACATCTCTGGCTGCCACCCACATGGATAACAGGGAGCAGGTGCAGGATTATCTGGGGAAAATTACTACTTCCAGCAATCATCTCTTAAGCCTTATTAACGATGTGCTGGATATGAGTCGCATCGAGAGCGGAAAGGTAAAGATTGAGGAAAAGGAGACCTCCCTTCCGGAGATTATGCACGATTTAAAGACTATTGTGCAGGCAGACGTGACAGCCAAGCAGCTGGAGTTTTATATTGATACTGCGGATGTAGTTAATGAGCATGTTTTATGTGATAAGCTCAGGCTTAATCAAGTGCTCTTAAATCTTCTGAGCAATGCCATGAAGTTTACCAAGCCAGGAGGCATTGTCAGTGTCCGCATTCTGCAAAAGGGAAATACCTCGGATGGTCGGGCATCCTATGAGTTCCAGGTGAAAGATACAGGCATTGGCATGAGTCAGGAATTTCAAGAACATGTGTTCGAGCCGTTTGAACGGGAGAGAACCAGTACAGTCAGCGGAATCCAGGGAACCGGTCTTGGCATGGCAATCACCAAGAATATTGTGGATATGATGGGGGGAACTATTTCTGTGGTTAGCGAGGAGGGCAAGGGAAGCACCTTTACGGTTGCCCTTAAGCTTAGAACCTGTTCCGGCCCTGTGACGCAGGAGGTGATTCCGGAGCTGAAGGATTTAAGAGCCCTTGTGGTGGATGATGATTTCGGCACCTGTTCCAGCGTTACCAAAATGCTTGCCACCATTGGCATGCGGCCAGACTGGACCACCTCCGGCAAGGAGGCTGTGCTTCGTGTCAGACTTGCCGGGGAACAGAATGACGAATATGCCGTGTTTATCATTGACTGGCTCATGCCGGACATGAACGGCATTGAGGTTGTGAGGCGAATCCGGGGAATTATCGGAGAGGACACACCCATTATTATTTTGACTGCCTATGACTGGTCAGATATAGAGGAAGAGGCAAGAAATGCGGGAGTCACCGCTTTCTGTTCCAAACCCATCTTTTTGTCAGAGCTTCGGGAAATTTTGGAGGCGCCTTATATGGTGCGAGCTGCGGAGAGTGGCACGCTAAAGGAGGTTTCTTTTGAGGGAAAGAAAATCTTCCTGGTGGAGGATAATGAGCTGAACCAGGAGATTGCTGTGGAGATTTTGCAGGAGGCTGGATTTTGTGTGGATGTGGCCGATGACGGGGCAGTGGCCGTGGAGAGGCTTAAGGAGGCTAAGCCAGGGCAGTATGATTTGATTTTGATGGATATTCAAATGCCTATACTAAATGGGTATGAGGCGACGAGACAGATACGGGCTCTGGGAAATGAGGAGTTGGCCAATATTCCCATTATTGCTATGACGGCAAATGCTTTTGATGAGGACAGAAAAGCGGCCCTAGAGGCGGGGATGAACGGGCATATTGCAAAGCCCATAGATATTCCTAAGCTTATGGAGCTTTTGCGGGAAATTTTAAAGTAGAAGAAAGCAATGACCAGTTTATGACTGGCTTTATCCGTTGTATCAGCGTATCGTGGTCTGCTTTCAGCTGGGATAGTGTATTAGTACCAATATCATTTGTATAGAGAGAAAAAGCACAGGAAAAAAGAATCTTTTGGTATTGCCAGGGATCCATATTTTTTCCTGTGCTTTTTGTTTGTATGAAAAGGATGGTGTTTTTGAAAAAACTATTATTTCGCAGATTATCTCAATCTGCGAAATGGATTTATAATTTATGATACATAAAATACTACGACGGAATTTCCAAAAACATAAGTGAAAATCTGTCTTTTGATTATGATTAGCTCTTGGTTTTTTCCATCTAAAGCAATTATACTTCCAGAAGAGAGAGTTGTCAATCGCAGTGGAACTGGTGGAATTTGTAAAAAAATAGTGCAAAATCTGAAAAAATCCTTTGCTAAGACAAACCTTTCCATTATTGAGGGTCAAAAAAATGGTCAGAAAGGAGCGAAAATGCCTAGAAGAGGAGAAAACATAAGAAAAAGAAAGGACGGCCGTTGGGAAGGACGATATTATGTACAGAAAATGGAGAATGGAAATAGCATCCAGTGTTCGGTATACGCAAAGAGCTATGGAGAAGTAAAAGAAAAATTGTCTGTAGCGAAGCTTAAAAAAGAACGACTAGAAAAAGGAAAAGAGACTGATATGCAGATTTCTTTTAGCAGGGTAGCAGAAGAATGGCTTGCCAAAATCCGAGTTGAAAAAAAACATGCGACCTATACAAAATACCGCATGATTTATGAAAAATATCTTTGCCCAAAGCTGGGAAATGTATTTTTTTCCCAATGGAATAATGATCTTCTGACAAATTTATTTCAAAGTAAAGGGACGGCTCCTCTTTCCTACAGTCTGCAAAAAAGTATTTCCTGTGTATTGAACCAGATTCTTTCCTATGCAAATTTTCATTATTTGGTACACCTTTCTCCCTACGCGCTTCCCAGATTCAAAACTGACGGAAAACCAGTGGAGGTGTTGAACCAATCAGAGCAGACCCGGCTTCTGCAATATCTGTATCAGGAAATGGATATCTATAAATTGGGGATTGTCATCTGTATTTCCACCGGACTTCGTCTAGGGGAACTTTGTGCGCTAAAATGGAGGGATGTTGATTTAGAGGAAAATCTGTTATATATCAATGCGACTGTTCAACGAATTGCCATAGAAGGGTACAAAGCGAAAACCATTCTTCTCGAAGGCGAACCCAAAAGTAATTTTTCCAGAAGAGAAATCCCTCTTTCAGATGAATTGACAAGGCTTCTCCTCTCCTATTGTCATAGCCAAGGGGAATATGTGATTAGAGGAAAGAAGCCTATGGAGCCCAGAACCTATCAAAATAAATTTCAGAAATATTTACAGTCTGCTGGAATTAAAAAGAAAAATTTTCATATTCTTCGGCATACTTTTGCAACAAATTGTATCAGCAATGGTGTAGATATCAAAAGTCTCAGCGAGATTCTAGGACATTCTGACGTAAAAATCACCTTAAATCGTTATGTACATCCAACAACGGAAGTAAAGCGCCAACATATGAACACATTATCTCTCATTTATGGTCAGCTTATGGGTCAGGAATAAGAGAAAACACTGTATTTACTGGGGCAGGTATCTTCTTTTCGCAGATTGAGATAATCTGCGAAATATCTGCCTGTCAGTGGGACTATTCAGTAAAGGAATGGAAAAATGCCTGCAGAGACCCTATGCAAAACTATTCACCAG
>JAAWAC010000035.1 GCA_022791975.1 Lachnospiraceae bacterium
CTTCGCCAAGTCTTATAGCGGTTTGTTCGCTCAACTAAGCTCTGAGCGGCGCCTTTGGCTTGCCTTCGCTAAGGTTCGCGAACGGGGCCCGACTAAGGCTCTGCTATCGCCTTTGGCTCTGCTTCGCCAAGTCTTATAGCCCCTCGAAAATCTCGATATCTTTGCTGTCAGCGGTCAGCTGCACAATGGCCTTTTTCATCTTGGCTGTGCGGCCGGTTGTCATGCCCCGGCGCTTTTTCTTGCCGTCCAGATTCATGGTGTTTACGCTGGCCACCTTGGTACCTGCGAACATTTTCTCTACAGCTTCCTTGATCTGGCTTTTGTTTGCCTCTGTGTGCACTAAAAATGTGTATTTCTTCTCACCCATGGCCGCCATGCTCTTCTCTGTGATTACCGGCTTCTGGATGACGTCATAATACTTTAAATCTGCCATTATGCGTACACCTCCTCAATGGTAGCTACCGCATCCTTGGTTACGATCACGGTATTGTATTTCAGGATATCATATACGTTGATGGTGTTGATCAGTGCGGTCTTTACATCCGGGATATTTCTGGCGGACAGCACTACATTCTGATCATTCTCATTTAATACCACCAGAGCCTTGCTCACTTTCAGGTTATCCATAGTAGCCTGAAAATTCTTGGTCTTAATCTCATCAAACTTCAGGTTGTCTAATACAATCAGCTTATTCTCCTGCACCCGGGAGGTAAGAGCAGACTTGAGAGCCAGCCTCTTCTCCTTTTTGTTCAGACGAATGGTGTAATCTCTGGGAACGGGAGCGAATACCATTCCACCACCGGTCCACTGGGGAGATCTGGTTGAACCCTGTCTTGCATGACCGGTTCCCTTCTGTCTCCAGGGTTTTCTTCCTCCTCCGGACACCTCAGAACGAGTCTTTGCCTTCTGGGTTCCCTGACGCTTATTTGCAAGCTGTGCAACAACGGCCTGGTGTACCAGGTGCTCATTTACTTCCACACCAAACACTGCATCGCTTAACTCCATTGTGCCAACTTCTTTGCCTTCCATATTATAAACAGCTACGCTTGCCATTTGAAAGTCCTCCTTCCCACGAAAGATTATTTACTAACCTTTACTGTTTCTTTGATAGTCACCAGTGCCTTCTTCGGCCCCGGTACAGCGCCCTTTACCAGCAACAGATTCTTCTCTGCGTCTACTCTTACCACCTCAAGATTCTGAATGGTAATTCTCTTGTGTCCCATCTGTCCTGGCATTTTCTTTCCCTTAAATACCTTGCTGGGGTCAGAACACGCACCGTTGGAACCTGCGTGACGATGGAATTTGGAACCGTGCGCCATAGGTCCTCTGGACTGTCCATGTCTCTTGATGGCACCCTGGAAGCCCTTGCCCTTTGAAATAGCGGTTGCGTCTATCTTGTCGCCTGCCGCGAAAATATCAGCTTTGATTTCCTGTGCCAGCGCATAGTTCTCGGCATCCTCAAGTTTAAGCTCTCTCACATATCTCTTATAGGAAACGCCTGCTTTTTTGAAATGTCCTTGCAGGGGCTTATTCACCAGCTTCTCTCTCTTGTCAACAAAGCCAACCTGCACGGCACTGTAGCCGTCGTTCTCCATGGTCTTTACCTGGGTTACCACACAGGGTCCGGCCTGAAGCACTGTCACCGGAGTTAATACTCCATCCTCGTTGAAAATCTGTGTCATTCCAACTTTGGTTGCTAAAATAGCTTTCTTCATGTCTTTTCCTCCTTGTTTCTCTACAGCGGAACGCCGTAGCGTTCATCCTAGCTGAAGGATTACTTGTTTTTCATTTTGATATCAATGTAAACACCCGCCGGCATCTCCAGTCTGGACAGTGCGTCCACTGTTTTCTGGGTCGGGACGATATCGATCAGTCTTTTATGAGTTCTCTGCTCAAACTGCTCCCGGGAATCCTTATATTTGTGTACGGCCCGCAGAATCGTTACCACTTCCTTCTTGGTGGGAAGGGGCACAGGTCCGCTCACCTGGGAACCGTTTTTCTTTGCAGTTTCGATGATTTTCTTTGCGGATGCATCCACCAGCTGATGATCATACGCTTTCAGTGTGATTCTCATTACTTGACTTGCCATAAAAAAAGTCGCCTCCTTATTCGTACTTTCTTAAGACCAGTACGACAAGCGGTGACTGTACACTCTCCCGTGTGTATCCTATTTTAAAAGATACCACACAGCTCTTCCACTTTTATGCCATACTTCTGGCGTGGACTATTTTTTGTACAGTGACTTGTCGCCAGTTTCCTAACTTGACATTCGCTCCACGGAAAACCTGCCACGTAGGCAGCAACCTCACGCTTCAACGCTATCATGTCACAACATTTGCTATTATATCGGAATATCCTGGGAAATGCAAGGGATTTTGAAAATTTTTTCAAACAAATGTCACAAAGTTTTTTTGTATTTTTTAGTGATTTTCTACAAATTCCTTTCTGCTGCTGTTTATTAAAATTTGTGTCTGAGATTTCATCCGCCATCTCTTTTGCCTTTTTCTGATTTTCGAAGTAGTAGCTGTCAGCAGCCTGCTCATACCATTCCAATGCCTTTTTCTTATCGCCGGCGCCATTGCAGATATCTCCGGCCTTATATATTGCCTTCTGGTAATCCCTTTGATGAAATTTATCCTGTCTCAGGGACTCGTCTCTGATAATCCTCTGGCAAAGCTCCAGGCCTTTCGGTAGAATCTGGTTGCGACCTCCGTCTCCCACTTTTCTTTTCCCGCGTTCTCCCCCTTAATTTTTCCCTTCAAAGGGATACACAATCCCCCATCTCCTCCTGAGCTCATCCATCATCTCCATAATATGAATAGTCTCCTGGTGGGGCATCTCCGAACATTCCGTCTTTCCATCCCAGATCGCTTTTTGCGCAGCCATCACCTCGTATTCATATCCCGTGATCTGTGCCGGAATCTCATAGCTCTTCACCAGCCTGCGCTCCAAATTATAAACCAATATTTTCTCCGGATTGTTGATATTCTCCACCTGAATATAGCCCTTTGTGCCGTTGATAATCCCCCGTCTGTCCGTCTGGGCCAGCATGGTAGCATTTAAAACTGCCATCCTTCCATCCCCGTAGGTCAGGGTAATCATATGCTGGCTGTCTACCCCTGTCTCCAGTTTGGTACAGGCGGAAGTAACCTCACGAATGTCCTCTCCAAACACCATCCTGGCAAAATTAATCGTATAGACGCCCAAATCCAAAAGCGCTCCTCCTGCCAGAGCCGGCTCCTGTAGCCTGGGAATGTTCCGCAGCTCATAGCCAAGGTTTGCTGTCAGGGAGGTAACCTCCCCAATTATTCCACTCTCCACAGCCTCCCGAATAATCCTGCAAGAAGGCATGTAGCGTATCCACATAGCCTCCGTGACAAAGATGCCCTTGGCCTCTGCCAGTGCAAATATTTCCTTGGCCTGCTCCCCATTCGCTGTAAACGCTTTTTCACAGAGAATGTTCTTGCCGTATTCTATGCATAGCTTCATATGTTCAAAATGATGGGAATGGGGCGTGGCTATATAAACCAGATCCACCTCCTTGTCCTCCAGCATTTCTTCATAGGACCCATAGATCTTTTCCACCCCATACCGCTCTCCAAAGGCCTTTGCCCTCTGAAGATCCCTGGAGGCCACCCCATAAGCACAGGCTCCCTCCAGGCCGGCCAATGTGCGCCCCATCCAGGCCGCTATCTTTCCTGCTCCCAAAATTCCTACCTTCATAACTTTTCCTCTCCTAAATCACGGTTATCTTGCAAGTAATGTTTGCAGATGGTATTGTAAATTTTTTCCAATTTTCACAGCACATTCAATCCAAATTCCCGGCGCAAGGTTTCCGTCATAATCTCCACCGGCGCCTCCACCCCTGTCCAAAGGGTAAAGTTTCTGGCCCCCTGATTCACCAGCATCCCCAGACCGTTGATGGTCTTTGCGCCGCGCCAGAGGGAATCTCAAAGGCTCCCTCCCATGGCGCATATTCTGCCCTGGCAGATGTCCGCTCCCCAATCAGGTGTGCCAATTCCTCTCCACGCTCTCTTCCCCGATTCACAATGGTAAGCTTGCTTGCCCCGACCAGCTCTGCGCGATAGTTCTTCTCCATATAGCGTCTCTCCTTTCACAGCTTTTCCTTCAGATATGCCACAAAATAATCCACCGACAGCTCCCGGCCTGTCACCTTTTTTATCCAAGTAAAAATATCCCCGGCCATGCCTGCATCAAAGGCATTTCCAGCCAGCCATTCTTTCACTCTGTAGAGCTGTCCCTCTCTCACTGCCTCATATACGTCAAAGTCTTCCTTCATCCGATAAAACAGCTGCGCCGCTGCCACAGATCCCAGGGCATAGGAAGGAAAATAACCGATGCTGTCTGCCCAGTGTACATCCTGCAACACGCCCTGATTATCATCCGGAACCTGAATTCCCAGATACTGTCGATACTTTTCATTCCAGAGAACCGGAATTTCTTCTACCGGAATCTCTCCACTCATAAATCCCTTTTCCAGCTCGTACCGAATCAAAATATGCATGCAATAGCTGACTTCATCCGCCTGCATCCGTATGGGCTGACGCCTGCGGGCATTTACGTGGCAAAAGAGCTGCTCCGGGGTAATGGCGCTTGCCTCTCCCGGGTAATATTCTCCCAGCAAGGGAGCTATCCACTGGCAAAATGCCTCGCTTCTCCCAATGATATTTTCATAAAATCGGGAGATGCACTCCTGCATCCCAAAGGTGGGAACAGAGGACATTCCATTTGTGTAGAATTCCTCCGGGAGATTCATATAGTGTACTGCATGGCCTCCTTCATGGAGAATGGTATACAGATTTGAAACAAAATCATCCTGGCGATACCGGGTGGTGATCCGCACATCCACTCCACTCATAAGCTGGGTAAAGGGGTGTTTGGTTTCCATAAGAGAGACGTTCTCCATGGGAAGCCCCAGAGCCTCCAAAATTCGCAGGGAAAGCTTTTTCTGTGCATCCACCGGAGCATTCGTAGAAAGTAAGGGCGTCCACCTGCACTCAGGCTTTCCCTCCTCCAGAAGAGGACGCAGCTTCTCCTTTAACTGCCCAAAAAAAGCATCCATCCGCTCCACCGTGCTTCCCCTCTCATAGTCAGAAAGGCAGGCATCATACATATGTGCGTATTCCTTATCCCGGTTTCCACCCGATTGACGGAAGGCCTCTATCACTCTTTTCAGACAGGGTGCAAACAGGGCGTACCTGTTCTCTTCCCTGGCCCGCACCCACCCGTCAAAGGCCGCCCCGGTAGTCCGGGAAAGCTCCTGGGCAAACTCCGCGGAATTGTTCTTCTCCCTCTGGTAAAGCTCATACTGATACTGTACGCTTAAGAGCTCCACAGGTCTCAGCTCCCCGGAACGCTCCAGGCACCGCTCCATAGCCTCCAAAAAGCTGGGCTCACACCGAAGCTCATGGATCTTCCTTGCAGCCAGAGCCAAATCCTCCCCACAGCAGGCAAGTCCCCCCTTTGGTGCACAGCACTGTCGGTCAAAATCCAGGCGCTTCCAGATTCGGGTATGGGTGTCTATCTCTCTGATATGGGAAAGAAATCTTTCATAATCCTTCATTTGCCTTTCTATCTCCTTTTATATAAGATAAACGAAATCAAAGCCGCTGCTACAATAAAAATCAGCTCACTTCCAAAGGTAAGCCAGTAAATATGGGGAGAAACCGTGTCTGTCAAAAGCATGTCGAGAAGCCCCAGGGAATCGCATAAAATAGACACAATACCAAAGGCCGCCAGAAGCTTCTCCACCAGCTGTCTTCTCTGTTCTATTTTATCTGCCTGAATATGCTTGATAATACCAAGCTTATCATTAATCAGCTGAATGGACTGGTCAATGTCATATATTTGCCTTTGCTCCTCCAAAAAAATATTCTCATTGTGGTAGGGAGTCATGTCTCCTGGCAGAATCACCCCAAAAGCTTTGAGCCGAAGCATCTGCTCCTCCATCCAGTCTCCGCTTCTCTTGGTAACCTTTTCCTCATACCGGAGCATCTCGGAAAAAAAGAGATAGGAATACCTCTCATACAAGGCGATCAAAAGAAACGGAAGGTAATTGTCCTCCCTATTTTTTCCATATAGATTGATGGGGTCAATGGGAGTCTCACTATTTTGGAATATAATTTGTACCGCCCGCTCAAACAGCGTGTAGATGCCCCAGCGGATAAATTTCTGTTCACTCACATTGTTCAAAGCAGCGAAGTTGAAAAAGGCTTCCTCATCCACATCCTCATGATTATCCGTGCCAAAGGAACGGGCATGGCGAAGATTCAGGCACAGCTGCTGTATCCCTGTTTTCATCTTCTCTGAGGTATTCTGGTAAAAGGGCTTAGGAAATACCGCGACAGAATAGGTGGTGGTATCCCGCAGAATGCTCTCTGGCTGATTTTTTTCCAGACAACCGGCATAATCTGTCATGTCCGTGCCCGTCAGCAAACTTTTTATTAAATCCACAAAGCCAAGGCTCTTTCCCTGCATGCCCACAAATCCCAGCTGGCTGCTGTTCTGGTTATAGCCCGCACGCAGTAGCAGGTCCGATGTGAGAGGCGATCTGCTCTCAATGCCCACAATCAGAAATCCTATCCCCGTGTGCATAATTACCATTTGCATGCAACGGAAGCGAAATTGCAGATTTTCTTCCCGCTTGCTTCGGGAGTCGTCTGTGAGCACGTAATACTCCTGATCCTCCCCGATGTTCCATCCCCCGCAGGCATGGTTGATGGCAGTTTCCACCGGCATCTGAAAATTGATTCCAATGGCAGAGGTGGCATTGGAGGCCGTGGAATGACCGGGTTTTGGAATATAACTAAAAATACTGTTGATATGTTCATACAGATCATCGTACTCCCAGGGATAAGGGCTCCACCCACCCCGTAAAAGTACCTCTGCGCAAGTATTTAAGTTAAAATTGGCAAGCTCCCCCTGGGTGGTCCGCAGGGGAATAATATAGTAGGTGCCAATTCTGGCATTCCGAAAATTTGACAGGTCTTCATTGGTAAACTGTAGATTCATAGGTCCTCTTCTTTGTTTATGGTTATGCAGTTATTTTCAGTCTTATTATACTATTTTCTATATGTTTTACAACTGGTTCATGGGGAATATATTCTCAAAATATATGCTTGACTATCCCCTTGGGCATAGTATAATGTGAAAATATGAAAGAATACAGGATGATTTAAACATGGATTATAAGTTATTGCTGGATACAGCCGTTATGGCCGGGGAGATAATGTTGGAAAGCGGGGCGGAGACCTACCGGGTGGAGGACACTATGCACCGCATGCTGTCTCTGTCTCAATTAAAAACCTCTCAGGTTTTTGTAACTGTAACCGGCTTTGTAGCCACCCTGGACGATCCCTCCATCCATTCCATGACCGTGGTACGGCGAATTAACAGCCGAGGGACAAATTTAGATAAAATTCATCAGATCAACAGTATTTCCCGCAGACTTTGCGGCGGGCAGCTTACTCTGGAGGATGCCTTTCACCAGATACGGGATATCAAGCGCAGGCCTCCCACCCCTCAGGCCTGCCTGCTTTCCACCACAGTGGTAACTGCTGCCTTTACCATGACCTTTGGAGGGACCTTCTGGGAAATTCTGATTGCTGCTCTGGCTGGCTTTCTAATGGCAGTATGCTTATATATCTGCAAGCGCTTTCACGTGCAAAGCTTTCTCAGCACCTTGTTAAGCGCTGCTGCTGTCTCTGTCTGTGCCTTTTTATGTACCCGCATCCTTTCCATGCCTGGCAGTCTGGACCCCATTGTTATCGGCTCCATTATGCCACTGGTTCCCGGGGTTGCCATTACCAACGCTGTTTTTGACACGTTGAACGGAGACTATCTGTCTGGCGTAGCCCGTACTATGGAGGCCTTTGTCACAGCAGCGGCTGTAGCCATAGGTATTGGTATTGGTCTGGGTCTGTTGCAGAGAATATAGGAGGAGGTATCCCAGATGTTGTTTCAGATAGTCGGCTCTTTTTTTGCCGTGGTGGCCTTTTGCTTTATCCTGGGCTCTCCACGCAAATATATTTTCTCTGCTGGCGTGATAGGCGCTCTTGGCTGGGCCTTATTTCTGGTTCTGAGCCAGCGGGAGGTTTCCGTGGGCATTGCCACCTTTTTTTCCGGCTGCCTGGTCTCTCTGTGCGCCCAGGTTCTAGCCCGGATTGCAAAAACTCCAGTAACCATCTTTGTGATTCCCGGGATTCTACCACTGGTTCCCGGAGCCGGTATGTATCACATAGTGGCCTCCATTATCCAGTCAGACGGACCAGCCACCTCCTATTATATTATCCAAACCCTGACCATTTCCGGTATGATTGCCGTTTCCATTATTGTGGCGGAAAGCCTTTTTCGGTTATTCCCCGCAAAAAAGAAGCCTACTGCCCTGCCAAAGAAAGGAGATTGTTCCTAAGCCATGTGGATTGCCGATAACTGGATTGATTATGAAGTATTAGACACCTCTGAGGGAGAAAAGCTGGAGCGCTGGGGAGATTACCAGCTGGTGCGACCAGATCCCCAGGTCATCTGGAACACCCCCAGGTCATTACCTGGCTGGGCAAAGCCCAATGCCCATTATCACCGCAGCCAGAAGGGCGGCGGTGAGTGGGAATTTTTCAGTCTGCCCAAACAGTGGAGCATCCGCTACCGGGATCTCACTTTCCAGCTAAAGCCCTTTAGCTTTAAACATACGGGACTATTCCCCGAGCAGGCTGCCAACTGGGACTGGTTCAGCGAAAAAATCCGCACAGCTGGTCACCCCGTCAAGGTCCTTAATCTCTTTGCCTACACCGGCGGCGCCACCCTGGCCGCTGCTCAGGCCGGAGCCTCTGTCACCCATGTGGACGCCTCCAAGGGTATGGTGGCTTGGGCCAAGGAAAACGCCCGCTCCTCCGGCCTGGAGAACGCACCTATTCGCTGGCTGGTGGATGATTGTGTGAAATTTGTGGAGAGGGAAATCCGCCGGGGCAACCGCTATGATGCCATCATCATGGACCCTCCCTCCTACGGGCGGGGACCCAAAGGGGAAATCTGGAAGATAGAAACCTCCATCCACCCCTTCCTCCAGCTGTGCACCAAGCTTTTAAGTCAGGAGCCTTTATTTTTCCTTCTCAACTCCTACACCACCGGCCTGGCTCCCGCTGTGTTGACCTATCTGTTGTCCACGGAGCTCAAGTCCTATTCTGGCCAGGTAGACGCCCAGGAGATTGGACTGCCAGTCCGGGCCAGCGGGCTTATTCTGCCCTGTGGAGCCAGTGGACGATGGGAAGCACTGTAGATATAAAGAAGTTGTTAAAAACTTGACAAAATACTGTTAAGGTTTCCCCATTTCTCTTTTCAGCCTTAAAAAACCCTGCTAAAATGAGGCTGTTTAGAGCAAAAGGAGGGAAGTCATATGAACATTGGGTTGATTATCATCGCACTCGTAGGCGGATTGTCCGGAGGACTGGCTACCATATATCTTACCTTTAGTTTTCCGGCCGTACTTATCTGGAAAGCATACCGCAGAATCGTTCACAAGATTCCGCTGACCAAATAAAATCCAGGCAAAATCGCCACATTCATCATACTACAGACATCCGGAAGCTTCCCATCGCTTCCGGATGTCTGTCTTTCTTAACATGTGAAAACCTGTGGAAGATCAAGGCAAATCTACAAAAATCGGCTGATGCTCCACAGCTGGCAGAAATTTCTCCAAAATATCCTTCATGGGAATCTTCAGACTGGAGGTATTGATACAGGGATGGCATCCCAGGTACTCCTCCCCGGCCACCTCCTTTTCTATCAATAGCTTCACCCGGTTTTCCTTGTCATTCATTAATCCCAGTATGCTCACCGATCCTGGTTGAATATCCAGCAGCTCCTCCATATGCTCCGCCGAGGCAAAAGACAGACGGGTAGTTCCAATCTGCTTTGACAAATCCTTAGTCTTAAACTGCTTATTCCCTGGCATAAGCAGCAGGTAAAATTCCGTCTTTTTGGCGTTGCACAGCAAAAGATTTTTGCAGATTTCAATGCCCAGCAGCTCATCCACCCCCCGGCAGGCCTCAATGGTAGGGATCACGTCGTGGTCCACCCGCCAGTAAGTTACTCCTAACTCATCCAGCAAATCATAGGTCCGCAGTTCCTTGGGGAGACGCCCCTCCCCGTTCTCTGGCCGTCCCCTATACAAGGTCCGGTCTATCCAAATATTCTCCATCGTAATTCTCCCATCATACCTGCTGAAACAGGCATCATCATTCAGAAAAGCCCCCGCATGCTCCTTCACCGAGACTGGGCTTTCTTAGTAAACCATGCTGTATTCAAAGCACTCGTAATGCAGATGACTTCCCTCCATAATCTCCGGCGGAAGCAATGCCCGAGCCACCAGCTTTTCATCCTCCGAATCCACATCGGTCCGCTGAAGCACTGCATAATCTCCCTCTATCCGCAGCACCACATATGCAAAGGGTCCCATTCCTCTCCTCCTTTGAAAAAACAGAGAAACCACAACCCTGTGATTTCTCTGTCCTTTTTATTTTCTACATCCTGTTCTGTGTGACAGTAAATGATGCTCAGGCCTTTCCAGCGCTGCCCAGCACATTCTGAATCTTGTGAGCAACCACAGCCTTTACATTTGCCCGGGCAACGGTCAGATACTGTCTGGGATCAAAGTAATCCGGATGCTCATTCATCACCTGGCGGATACCAGCAGTCAGGCCCAGACGAAGGTCAGAGTCAATGTTGATCTTGCACACAGCTGATCTGGCAGCCTCACGCAGCTGATCCTCGGGAACACCGATGGCATCCTTCAAAGCGCCGCCGTTCTCATTGATAATCTTTACATACTCCTGAGGAACAGAGGAAGCTCCGTGAAGAACAATGGGGAAGCCCGGAATTCTCTTCTCGATCTCGTGGAGAATGTCAAAGCGAAGCTGGGGCTTGGTGCCCGGCTTAAACTTAAATGCGCCATGGCTTGTACCAATGGCAATGGCCAGGGAATCCACACCAGTCTTGGTTACAAACTCCTCAACCTCCTCCGGCTGTGTATAGGAAGAATCCTCAGCGGATACATTTACATCATCCTCAATACCGGCCAGCTTGCCCAGCTCAGCCTCTACCACTACGCCGCGCTCATGAGCATAGTCCACAACCTTCTTGGTCAACTCAATGTTCTCCGCAAAGGCATACTTGGAACCATCGATCATAACAGAGGTGAATCCGCCGTCGATGCAGGACTTACAGATCTCAAAGTCTGCGCCGTGATCCAGATGCAGAGCAATAGGAATATTGGGGTTCTCAGCCAGAGCAGCCTCAACCAGCTTTACCAGGTAGGTATGATTTGCATACTTTCTGGCACCTGCGGATACCTGGAGAATAATCGGGGAATTGAGCTCACCAGCTGCCTCCGTGATAGCCTGTACGATCTCCATGTTGTTTACGTTAAAAGCTCCGATTGCATAGCCGCCATCATAGGCCTTCTTGAACATTTCTGTTGTTGTTACTAATGCCATATTTGTATCTCCTCACTTTCAAAATAAGTTGCTGGGTTTAGTATACTACAAAATTCCCTTGGCTTCAATCTCCAGTTTGATTTTTTTTGCTGTTTCCCTGGACTTTCCTGCTGGGAATAAAACAGGGAATCTCTACAGGTCATCCTCTGAGAAAAAACAGAGACCGGGCAACGGCAATCAAAATCACTGCTTCTTAACATGGTTCATAATACATAATATAAGAAGGAGTGGTAAGCTGCAAAACAATTATCATTGGCAGCATTTCCTGCAAAAAATTGGGCATCCTAATAAGACCCTACTTTCTTGCAAAAGAAACTTTTTTGTTTACAATAATACCCTCTTGCTTTATACTAAAACAAACAGAACCTTCCACAAAAGGAGATTTTTTATGGAGCTTACCTTCGGTGAACAGATCAAAATCATTCTGAACCGTGAGAATAAAACGATCAAAGAATTTGCAGAGCTGACGGAGGCGTGCACTGGCCAGGCCTGTTCCCGCCAAAACCTGACGCAAAAGCTGAAGCGAGACAATTTTCAGGAGCATGATATGCGGATCATGGCCGCAGTTTTAGGCTATAAAGTCCGCATTACCCTGGAGCCTGCCTCCCCGGAGGAGATTGCTGATGAGCTGGAAACCCTGGCGCCTCTGGAATCTGTATCTGTACCAGAATCACCGTCCGCCCACGACGGACATCAGGAGTCCTCTCAAAAGGAACCCTCTGCAAAGGCTGTGCACCCCCAACTTCCTCCCAAGGAGACGAAAAAAAAGGCAGTGCAAGCCAACTTAGCTCAAAGAAAAACATCCGCCCAGACTGCCAAGACCGCTTCCCCCCAAAAGAAAGCATCGACGGCTTCCAAACAGATCTCAGGTCAGGTCTCCAGGCCTGCCACTGCTTCTCAACCTCTTAAGTCTCCTTCTCAGGACCCTATGGAGGGGATGCTGAGCGATGCCCGCAGCTTTGCAGCCGCTGTTCACAAAAAACCGACGACAGAGAGTGCCCCCACGGCTGTGGAAGGGGCAGACAACTCCCATCTTCCTGTTGACTGCATCAATCCCTACAACGGAAAGGAATACCTGCCCAATACTGTCCGCAAACATCCGGAACTGGAACACTATATCCAGGTGTACGATCAGCTAGAGCACGGCTGGGTGGATGTGGCCGAGGACTTTTTTCTGCGATTCCAGGAACAAAAACGCCAGATGTTGGGAAAGGATTACAGCCAGCCCATCTATATTTAAAGGTCCGCTGTTATTTTTGCGGGCCTGTAAGCCTGGACAAAATCCAGACCAATGCCATGATAATAAGGATGGCCGCAAAAATGCCCCCCATTCCTTTGGCCATGATTTCCAGTGACAACATAAAATTGTTCCACATGCTAGGTTCCTCCTATAATAAAGTACCATGTTTGCCATCTACCTACAGGACCAGTTTTCGCCACTTTTGCATCCGCCATTTGTTCTGCCAACAGCTTTACAAAAGATTTGTCACCAGTTCAATGACCAGCCCGCCGGCCACCACAGAGGCAATCTGCCCTGACACGTTGGCTCCGGCCGCATGCATCAGGATAATATTTCCCGGCTCCTCCTCCTGGGCCATTTTCTGTACCACCCGGGAGGCCATGGGAAAGGCCGAGATTCCCGCAGCCCCAATCATGGGGTTGATTTTATTTTTCCGGAACAGATTGAGAAGCTTGGCAAAGAGCACGCCTCCCATGGTGTCAAACACAAAGGCCAGGAGTCCCACTCCCATAATCAACACAGTGTTCACATTCACAAAGGCATCCGCCTGCATGCTAAAGGAGATAGTGATTCCCAGAAACAGGGTGATCAGATTTGCCAGCACATTCTGGGCCGTGTCCGAGAGAGTCCCCAGAACCCCACATTCCCGGATAAGATTCCCAAACATGAGAAATCCCACCAGCGCCACGGAAGAGGGCGCGATAAGGCCTACAATAAAGGTCACTGCCACAGGAAAAATAATCCGCATGCTCTTGGACACCTGCCCTGGCCGATACTCCATACGAATTTTCCGCTCTTTTTTCGTGGTCACCAGCCGGATGGCAAAGGGCTGCACAATGGGCACCAGAGCCATATAGGAGTAGGCAGCCACTGCTATAGCTCCCACATATTTCGAATGAAGGATCTGGGAAACCAAAATAGAGGTGGGGCCGTCCGCGGCACCGATAATTCCAATGGCCGCTGCATCCCGCAGATCAAAGCCCATAAGAGTTGCTGCAGAAATAGCAAAAAAGATTCCAAACTGGGCCGCAGCCCCAAAGAGAAACATCACTGGCTGGGATAAGAGCGGACCGAAATCGATCATGGCCCCGATTCCAATAAACAGCAGGATGGGCAGTGCCTCTGAGGCCTCAATTCCCACCTCAAACAGCCATTCTATAACTCCAGTAGTCTCTCCCACGCCCTCCAGCACCTGATTTAACACCCCGGACTGTGGCAGATTCACCAAAATCGCGCCAAAGCCCATGGGCAACAACAGAGCCGGCTCATAATTCTTCTTAATGGCCAGCCAAATCAATAGCACTCCCACTCCATACATAGCCAGCTGCTGCCAGGTAATTGACAAAAGTCCCTCCAATAAAAAATTCATGGTATCTCTCCCTTTCTCTTTTTTGTTTCTTTACGAAACGAATGCTTTTGCCGTCTTGCACTCTTCATACACACCAATCTCTTGGCAGAAACGACTCTATCCACAGAAATAAAAAAGACCTCTCCGCAAAAGCCGGAAAAGACCATCGTCTTCCTGACTCCCGCGGAAAAGTCTCGCTGATTTCCTGAATATCCCGGACCCATCTCTTACCAAACAGCCAATCTATGGCCGCCTTCAGGCCGTACTGACGAAATATCCAACGCAAAAGCGCCAGCTACTCCCTTTTCTTTCTTTTATACTAGCAAAAAACCCTCTCTCTGGCAAGCCGTTTTTCATTCTTTCACCAACAAATTTTTTGCCATGCTCTTTTCATCCCTGAGCCCAAGTCTGCCCTATCCGTTTATTGCCACAATATTTTGCAGCCAGATTCCCTTCTTTACCAGCACAAAGCCAATGACACATTTGATAATCTCCACCAACTGACACGCCAGATAGAGGGGAACTATGGGAAGACCGGTATACCGGCTCAATATGTATGCCATGGGAATGCTCACTACCCAGATAAACACACTGTCAAACACAAAGGTGATAATGGTTTTCCCACCAGAGCGCAGGGTAAAATAGGCCGCATGCATAAAAGCCTGCAAAGGCATGCACAGGGCTGCGATGCAGATAAATTCCGTGGCCAGATTCCGCACAGAATCCGTAGTCACATACAGCTGAGGGAACAAAGGCGACACAGCTGCCATCACAAGACCAATGACCACGCAGCTGAACACGGAAAAAGCAATCAGTTTGTAATCCGTGTCCTTGGCCTCCTCCATCTTTCCCGCTCCCAGAAGCTGCCCCACAATAATGGAGATGGCATTTCCCATGGAGATAAACACCACATTAAACACATTGGCAATGGTGTTGGAGATATTGAGAGCCGCAATGGCCACCAATCCCCGCAGGGAATAGCATTGGGTCAGGGTCGCCATGCCAGCAGCCCACATCATCTCATTTAGCATAAGAGGCGTGCCCTTCCAGATAATCTGGTGCACCAGCTTTTTGGGGATGGAAAACCGCCGGTACAGCCCCACAGCAAAAGGATTTTTCTCCTTGTGCCAGTGAGTCCACCCAATCACAATTCCGCACTCCACAAACCGGGAAATCACCGTGGCTATGGCAGCCCCCACCACTCCCAGCTCCGGAAAACCAAATTTCCCAAAGATTAACAGATAGTTCCCCGTCAGATTAACGGCCACAGCAATTAATCCCGCCTTCATGGGAAGCATGGTTTCCCCAGTCTCCCGAAGGGTACTGGCATAGATCTGGATAATGGCAAAGGGAATCAGCTGGGGCAAAAGCGCCGCCAAATATGCCTTTCCATAGGCCAGCGTTCTGGTTACATCGCCCACATCCCCTCCATCATGGAGATAGAAGTGGATAAGCATATCTCCCAGTCCCAGAAAAATTGCCAGACCAAGCAGGGAGATCACCAGACCTGCCACAAGCTTAAACCGCATGGTATCCCGCACACCCTTATAATCTCCGCAGCCAAAATACTGTGCGCCAAAAATACCGGCGCCAGAGATGGCTCCGAAAATACTGATATTAAACACAAAAATCAACTGATTCACAATGGCCACGCCAGACATCTGCTCCGTGCCTACCCGCCCCACCATGATGTTATCCAGCAGACTTACAAAATTTGTAATTCCATTCTGCACCATAATCGGGACTGCCACCAGAAGCACCATTCTGTAAAACGCACGGTTTCCAATTAAACGCCTTACTTTCATTTCCTTACCCCTTTACTTCCTGTTTTTTCTGCCTGTTTCCTTGTCCTAATTTATAGTAGCGTATCGTCTATTATACGTGTTATGGGGTATGAATGCAATCTATTTTTCGGCGAAATCTCAACTTTTACTGTTTTTCTCCCTCCCCCTCCAAGTCCTCTGTGAGAAGTCGGGTAACCGCGTACACGGTCTGCCCCTGATACCAAAGCCGAGACCATCCGTTACTGCCCTTTCCCGTGCGCAGGGCAACCTGTCCGTTTTTCAGCTGTGTCACAATATTTTCCGGGTCATTTTGATCCATGCGCCGGCGCAGGTTTATCTCATCCAGAGCTGTCACCTGCTCCTGAACCTCCTCAAAGGTCACCCCGATCTCCGGGTGTGGCTCCACAGGGACCGCCGCTCCCTCCCTTAGGGGTTTGGCCGCCTGCTCATAGCCTATATACGCCACATTTAAGTCCACCACCGTCTCAATCCCTGGCACTCTTCCCTGGTCTGTGTACTGCCACATGGCATAGCTCCCGGAATAATCCGGATCTCCCACCTCCGGGTAAGAGGGCTTTGAATAATAGGCCACCCACATGCGGTATCGCTCTTCCAGCACTCCTGTGTCCCAGAGATAGCTATGCTCCAGCTCACTGCGTGCCCCGTAAAACATTCCCGTATAGCCCTCTCTCTCCACTTGGTCCAGAAACACCTGGGCCAACTGCGTCCGCTCCTCCAGGGTCATTCCATATTGCCGGCTGGATTCATTCTCAAAGCCCTCACAGTTGTATACAACCGGATAGGTGACAGGATAGCCTGCCAGCAGGTCGCACACCCACCGGGCTTCCTCCCGGGCCTCCTCCTCTGACACAGCCGTGGAAAAGAAATAGGCCCCCAGGTAGACCCCGTATTGGGATGCCTCCTGAAGATTGTACCGGGCGCACCGATCCTCCACCAGCTCCCCGCTGACAGAGCGCCGGTAGCCCACCCGCACCATGGCAAAGTCCACACCCCCAGCCGCAACCTCCTGCCAGTCTATGATTTCCTGATGCTCCGACACATCAATGCCCCAGGTTTGTCTTGCCTCTTCCTGGGGCACAGACTTTATTCCTTCAGGTTTCTCTGTCTCCTCCAAGTCAGATACCTTTTCCTGCTGGCCCTCCTGGGAGTCCTCCAAGCTGTTCTCCTGTCCCAGCTCCTGGATTCCCCTCTCCCCCTGCAAATTCTCCTTGTCATTCTTAGCATCCAGATAACTGTAAATATTTTCCAAGTCTTTCTGTTCTTTCCCCACAGCAGATACGGAGACACTTTCCTCCCCTCCCCGCTGACCGCTGGTCAAAAAAACTGCTATTCCCACCAGGGCCAGCGCTGCCGCTGTGAGAATGATCCGAATATTCTTTTCTTTCCCTGGTTGTATCTTCCCTGGTTGTGTTCCCTCTCTGTGTATCTTTTCTGTCTGTGTCCTGTCTGTCTGATCCCTTTTTGTATTTTCTATCTCTGATCTTTTCACCGTGTAAGCCCTTATTTTTGTCCCATGTCTCTACCTGCAAACAACTAATTTCATTATATCCTTTTCTTTTCGTGGGCTCAATGATTTTATTACAAAAGTTCAGCCAGAACACAGATATAAGGCAAATCGTTCAGCTTCCCGTAGCCCCATAGGCGAACCTTACCACCTGTCCCTTTCCGTACTCTTCCCACAAGGTAAGGTATTCTTCCTCTGTAATTTGCTCCATGCCTTCTCTATCTTCCCGGGTATAGGTAGCAACTCCCCTCTCATCAAATGCTTCCTGAATACTCTCCGCCAGCTCCAACTCCCCTGCCTTCTCATTTACCACATACCGGGCCATCCCATGGCCACCTGCTGTATAAATTCCTCCCTCTCCAAAAGAAATGGGGTAAGCCGTCCCAAAGCTCTCCACCTGTCCCAGCTTTTTCACCTCATCTCCCACAGGATAATAAATGTCACACCACATGGCCACCTGATTTCCATTGCCATCTTCATAGTACATGTCCGTCACCAGTAAAAGAGGATATTTGGTGTCCGTCTCCACCAGAGCAAATAGCTCCTCGTCTGTCAAGCTGGCAATGGTTTCCTCATACACCTCCCCGGAATTCTTCTTTCCACAGCCTGCTGCCATAAAAATCAGCAGTACCACCACCGCGCCTATAGCTCCTCTTATCTTCTTTCTGAATGTCATCACTTCTTCCCCCTTTTGTTTTCCACGCCATACCACACGCAGAGCCCAAGACCAATTAGCACCGCCACAATCCCCGGCCACAACAGCCTCCCATAACTCACTGGTGCGTGGGCATATTCTCCCACCACAATATACCGATATAACATATATTGCATGCTGAGTGTGGTGCTTCGCAATGTCATCACAAATATTCCAGTTAAAATCCCCACCATCAGAAAAAGCAGGCCTCCTGTAAGTAAAACAGTCATCTTTCTATTACGGCGGTTCATCTCCATAAAATCTTCTATGGTCAGCTTTTCCTTCCTGTCTGTCACCTCTTTTTCCTCCTCCTGCAATAAATCATCCAGGGAAATCTGAAACAGGCGGCTAAATTTCACCATGCTCTCCAAATCTGGCACAGACGCTCCCGATTCCCACTTGGAAATTGTCTGTCTGGAAACATCCAGTTTTTCAGCCAGCTGCTCCTGGGTCAGCCCGGACATTTTTCTCAGCTGATGCAGCTTCCTCTTTAGCTCCATAAGCTCCTCCTTTCGAGCCCTATTCTACAAAAAGCAGTCCAGTAATACCAGCAACCGGCCCTTCCATTTGTGCTCTATTTATTAACATTTCATTTAGAATTGGTGCACGCCTGGTGGGAAAGGGGAAAGTCCCTCTCAGACGCCTTTATGCAGGCTCTGCCCCTTTGCTCTCCTGGACCCTGACAGTTATCTGCTCTGCCAGAGTAAACAGGCCGGATACCAGGTAATAGAGCTCCACACATGCCGGGAGAATACAGGCAAACCACCCGTTCATAAGCAGCATGGCAAAAAGCATGGGCAGCTCCGTTTTCTGGAGCTTCAGGCTCTTAAAAAATCCCAGGTATGGCATAAGCTGTGGCAGCATCTGCACGGTCACTGTAATGGCAGGCAGAATATAGCTGCTATCCCTTACCAAAAGAGAGGGAATCCAGGGAAGTAAGACCGTTGCCACATCTGCGGCGATGGCTAAACGAATTCCGTTGTACAGTGCCAGCATAATGGGAAGCTGCAAAAAGGCCAGCAAGCAGCCCTTGGTTCCCTGCTGCCCCTCCACAGCCTGCCTCTGCCTTATATGCAAGGGCACCAGGCACAGCCGAACTCCCAGGGTAATCACCACAATGGCAATGCCATAATCCCCACAGATTCCATAGACCAGTTCCATGAGTCTTCGGACTCCTTCATATAAAAGCTTCATCTCCTGGCACCCTCCTTCTCCAAATATTCTCTTTTAGCTCTGCGAAAGCGCCAAAAGCCCAGGCCACAAATTCCAATTATGGCCCCATAGACAAGGAAAAAGGGAATCCGAAGCATCTCCTCTCCCCGGAATACCTGAAACAGGTGAAGACCCGGAACAAAAAGCACAGCAATCCACAATCCCAAGGAAAACAGAGCTGCTGTCCTGGGTCTTTGAAACAGCCAGACAACCCAGGGGGCCCAATGAAAAATCTGTCCCCCGGTATATTCCGCAATATCCTCCAAAAGCTCCTCTGCCTCCGCAAACCGGTGGCCCTTTTGCTCCTCCTCAAAAACATAGTTTAAATACTCATCCAACCGCTCCCAAGGAAGCTCCTTCTCCTTAAGAACCAGCTCACACAGCCCAGCAGCCCCTTTCAGCTGTTCTATCTGGGATTTTAGCTCCGCCCTCTGTCGTTCCAATACCTGTGGCAGATCCGCTTGCCCATGGAGCAATAAATAAATAGTCTCCACGGAAATCCCCATCTTCCGATATAAAAGGATCTGCTTAATTCTTTTTACATCCTCCTGGGTGTAATCCCGATATTTGCTGTCCGCCTCCCGCACTGGCGTAAGCAATCCCTTTCTCTCATAAAAACGAATATTGCTCACATTCAATCCTGTGAGGCTTGCCACTTCACTGATACGCATATTCTCTCAACCCCTTTTTGTGATTTACCTGCATGATATGCCCTGCACCAGGTGCAAAGTCAAGGGGATTTTAAAAAAAATTTAGCCTAAACCTGGAGAAGGCCGGAAAATCCTATTCATAATTCCCTCCTCCATGTCATCAATGCTGTACACATGTTCCATAACCTCAAAGGTCTCCCTTAAATTGCCTTTGGACTTCTTCCAGCCGATTCCATCTGTAAACCACACAAACCGGAAGCCCTCTATGGTATCTGCCTCCTGGGAGAGCATCTTATAGCTTCTGGCTGTCTCATTAAGCTTGGACCCACCGCCACTATAAAAATTGGCCTCAATGCCGTAAATCATTCCTCCAGCTTGAACGACAAAGTCAAACCGTTTCTCTGCCTTCCCCTCATTGGAGAGGGCAGCCAAATTCAGCCCCCACTTTTTTTCCACATTTTTTAACGGCATTTCCTTAAAATAATCCTGACCCTTTACAAATCCCGCCGCCCTTATGTAGCGCTCCACCAGATCTTCCATCTGATGACCGCCTCTGTTTTTGCGACCATTGGAATCAAGGCCGGTTTCAACGCCCAGAGCATAATCCACCAAATTATTTACCAGATGATTTTCCAGCATATCAAACAGTCCTGTCCTGCGCATAAACACTTTATATTGCTCTACCGGATAGTTCCTCTTTTTAAAATCGTAGAGAAATGCGCCCTCCTCATCCTGGGCATAAATTTTGCTGCCCCGCACAGCCAGGAGAAGAGGAATGCAGAGTAATGTCTCGGGATATTTTGTCACAATCCGCTCAAAATCCTCCTCCATATTCCTGGATCCAATTAAGGCATTGAGAATGTTCAGCTCTATTTTCACTTCCTCAACATTTTTTACCACCTTTTTAAAGTCAATATAATAATCATAGCCGGATATGCTGGGCCTGAATTTGCCAAGCCATTGATCAAAGTCTCTGTCTTTCATCTATCGTTTTCTCCAATCTTTTCCTGCTGATTTCCAGATATGCCTCACTCACATCGATTCCGATAAATCTTCTTCCCAGCCCCACAGCTGCCACACCGGTGGTTCCTGATCCGCAGAAGGGGTCCAGGATAAGCTGTCCCTCCTCCGTGGAAGCCAGCACAATCCGCTCCAGTAAATATTCCGGCTTCTGTGTGGGATGCTTTCCCTCGGCCTTCTCGGAAGGCTTAGTAAGAGCCCCTGTCCACACATCCTTCATCTGTCTGCCATTGTTCATTTCCTTCATTTTCCCATAGTTGAAAAAATGTCGAGACTTCTTATCATTCTTCTTAGCCCATAAAATGGTTTCCGTAGAATGGGTGAAGCAGCGACATGCCAGATTTGGCGGCGGATTGGTTTTCTGCCAGGTTATATTGTTGATGATCTTAAAGCCTTCCTGCTCCAAAGCCATACCGATGGAATAAATATTATGTAAGGTTCCCGATATCCAGATGGTTCCATTAGGTTTTAACACCCTTTTACACAGGCGAATCCACTTTCTGTTAAACCGATGCTTGTCCTCCACGCTGGTCCCGTCTTCCGAGAGCTTATCCCAGGCTCCCTTATTCACCGATACCATTTTTCCACCTTTGCAAGTGATACCATCATTGCTTAAAAAATAAGGCGGATCTGCAAATATCATATCCACAGATTCCACCTCCATTTTTGTCAGAAGCTTAAAGGAATCTCCCCAAATCAGCTCAGCCTGGTCTGTCCTGAAATATGCCTTCATCCTTTTTCCAAATAAGCCTTCCATGCCTTTGACTCCTCTAATAATTGCATATAATGACTTCCTCCCCCACCCGGTTGGAAGCATCCGCATTAATCAAACGTTTTACACGCACAACGTCTATTTTATAGCCCTTATTCCCATACAGCTCATTTATCAGCTCCGTATTGTGATTGGTGAGCATACAATAGCAGCCTTTGGCCGTTAATTTTTCAAAAAGGCCCGCCAGCCTTCTATGGCTCCCAATGTCAAACCCCTCCTTGGTGTAGGATTCAAAGGAGGTGGGATTTAGAGGCGCATAGGGGCTGTCCAAAAACACAAAATCCCCCTTGCCGGCATTTTTACAGGCAGTCTCAAAGTCCCCCTCCAGGATCTCTACCCCCTGGAGATATTTTGCCATATTCCGGATATCCTCCACATCCACGGAGGCCCCCCTGCTATTGTTGTAGGGAACATTGAAAAGCCCTTTTCCGTTCACCCGGTATAAGCCATTAAAACAATGTTTATTCAAAAACACAAACAATGCGGCCAGCTCCACATCATACTCGGCTCTTATCATTTTATCATTATACTTCTCCCGAAGAGAATAATAATACGTCTTACCATCCTCCCACATTTCCCCGTCAAGCTTGCACACTGCCTCCAGAAACGCTTCTGTCCCATTGCGAATCTGCCTGTAAGCATTGATTAAAGCTCTGTTACTGTCATTTATCAGGGCATTTGCAGGCTGCAATTCAAAGATAACTGCACCGCCTCCCACAAATGGCTCATAATAATCTTTAAAATTCTCCGGCAGTCTCTCCCTGATCCTGGGAAGCAGCTGGCGCTTTCCACCGGCCCATTTTACAAAGGGTGCAATACTTGGACTGGTCATTTGAATACCTCCTCCGGCCCTTGTCTCAGCAACAACAGCCATGCCTTCTGTTGGCTTCTATACTTTAGGATACGGGATTTCCCTGAAAACGTCAAGGGCTTACCGGACCGCATTCTTGCAATAACTTAAGCAATGTAAAACCTCCAAAGCAAAAAGTTCCGGCGGAAAAACACTTGTCCGCCAGAACCTTCCCAATACCTTTTCCCCTATTTCTCTTCCTCAAACCAGGACTGCTCTTCGCCTTCCTCATCGGTCTCCTCCACCGTCTCCACTGCACTCACAATAAGCTTTAAAAGCTCCCAGACAGAACGAAAATTCAACGTGCGGTTTTTTTCCATCCAGGTAATACGTCCCTGCCAGCTGCTGTTTTGCCTGTGCTGTACACGGACAATAAAGGTTCCCAGCTCTCCATGCTTCCTCAACAATTCCTTATCGCTCATTTTTCTCGTCCTCTCCTGCTTCCTGTTTTTGTCCTCACTCACCCGAAACAACCGCTCCGAGGTTGTAGGATATGGAAATCCCACTGCATCAAAGAACTGCTCGAACTGAAACAGAATCTGTTCCATGCTCGCGACCGGTAGCGCCTCTTCACTGTAAGCGTGGTAAAAGCGGCCTTTGAAAAACTGCCCCCCCTTTTGGTCCACGCACAGTACAATATCATTGGGCGCACTGATATACCAATCGGACCGCTCCATATATCTCTACTCATCCTTTCTAATGTCCGCATCCCACGGACATATTCAGGTATCCGCAGGACAGACCACACTATTCACATAATATTGTATCCCTGTTCGCTGCCTCCCCACCAGAAATCGATAGTCAATGCGCTTCTGTACAACACCACAATTTTCCCGGGTAGTGTTTACCAAAAGTACCAGGTACTGCCCTCTTCCATAACGGGTCACCGCGTCTCCATGGCGAACAGACTGACAGATGGCCTCCTCCAGCCGCTGGGACAGTTCCTCCAGCATGGTCCCCTCTGACATGGGATTTCCCTTGCTGTCCACCACTGTACACAGCATCAGATACACAGACTGTCCCCCTCGCTCCATAATGCGGGCCACCATATGGTAAATTCCCTGGAACACTGGAAAGGAACACAGATATCCGCCTTCCTCCCTGTCCTTAGCCGTCAGCTCTGACTGAATGGAATCCAATACCGCATACCGGTGATGAAGCTGCGCCCCCAGCTTTTCCAAAAGTCTTTCAGAGGGGTGCACACCCTGCTCCCGCATGTACAGCTCCACCGTATCATCGTAGAGCTTTCGTGCCTCACCCAGCTGGCCCATGGCCACCAGAGCCTCCATAGTAATCACTTCCCAGTCCGCAAAGGGGCTCACCTTGGAGGCATAAAGGCCTAGCTCTCGCATGCGGTGCCAATCCTCCTGAATCTGTAACAGCGCAGCCGCCTCTTCCACACAGGAAAAAAACATCACCTGGTAACGCCGGGATTCCTGGGCAGCCCAAACCATCCCAATTTGTTGAGGCAGAAACTCTCCGCTGTAACAATAACAGGCCTCCAGCAAATATTCCAGGTATTCCTTTGAATTCCCGTCCATATTTGCCTGTCTAGCCCGATAACACAGCTCCTCAAACTGCTGTGCATCCTCCTCCACCGGAATCTCTCCGGTCCAGTAGTAAATGCCGTTTTCCTGACGAATATACTCTGCTTTTGGAAGCCCAGCCTTTTGCAACCTTTTTCGGGCATTGTAAATGACACTGCGAAGAGCATGGGAAATATCGTCAATCTCCCGATCCCCAAACAAGGTCTCCTCCAATCGGCTGCGGTTAACGCCCTCTTTGCGATGGTGCAGGAGCAGCTGAAGCAGATAAACAAACTGGGATTCCCGCACCTTTGCCCCTCCAGCTATAGCCACGCCTTTCCAAATTACAGAAAACCCTCCCAGCATCTGCACTTGCAGCGCATTCTCATCCATTCAGCATCCTCCCTTTCTCGCCTTGTAACGCAATCGTTACTTTTCCCGGGCTGCCCGCATACTGCCTGCCAGCATGTGAAACATTACGCCGCAGGCAGCCAGAATGGCCGCATAAAACTTTCCCATGGCTCCTGCCATTAGACTCATCACAGAGCCCAAAACAGGAATATGCCAGGTCACTCTTCCAATCAGACTGTCATAGGGAATGGGGGTCATATCCTCCCCCTCATTGGCATCTCCCTTGGTAATAAACGTTCCCTCCACAAACCGATTCTCCACCACCCGATGGGTGATCACCGAATCTCCCCTCTGGAAGGCAATCACATCCTCCTCCTCGATCTCCTCCGGCTCCGCGGCCTTTACATAAATTACACTGCCCACAGGAATCTGGGGCTCCATGCTTCCGCTAACCACCTCATAAATCTCATAGCCCATTAGCCTGGGGACAGTCAGAGGAAAAAAGGCCAAGATAATTGCTATCAGTATCACACTCCCGATTATACTGCAAAGACCGGGAAGGAGGCTACGCCTCTTCCCGGTCGAAAGCTTACCGGAAGATATTTCATCCTTCCTCATAGCTCTGCTTCCTTCTTTTTTCTTTTCTTAAGGTACACAATTCCACCTGCCAGGCCGCCTGCAATCACCAGACTGCACACAATCACAACCGGAATGGGAATTCCCAACAGGCTGGCGTTTCCGTTGATCTTATCAAGCAGGGAACGTCCGGCCAGAGGTGTCTCCTCCTCATCCAGGTCGATCAACTCCTCCGGTGATCCCAAGGGCGTCTCCTCCTCAGGAATGGTTACATCTCCCTCTGGCGTTTCACCACCGCCCTCATCCGGCGTTACTGCCTCGCCTCCAGGAGTTGCCGTTCCGCCGCCTCCAGGAACTACGGTGGTCCCCAAATCCTGGTATTCTGTGGTAGTCGTGGTAGTCACGCCACCCTCCACAGTCTCCACAGGGGAATAGACGAAGGTAAAAATATTTTGGGTCTCATCCTTTTCCAACGTCTTTGTCAAATTGTAGGCCTGGGGTTGATAGCCGTCAATATACCGGTAGGCTACCACCGGCTTGTCGCCTACATTTCCATAGTAGCGGTCCTCCTCCAAAAGCTGTGTGCCCGCCCCATTCACATAGCGGATGGTATAGTAGGTTCCATTTCCCCGGACTCCATAGGCCACCACATAGTCTCTGTCCTGGGTCACTGCAAAGGTGCCCTTTCCACCAATATAAGCTACAGACTGTACCGTATTATTGTCTTTTCCGCTCTCGCGGATTCCCATGACGTAATACTTGCTGTCACCGCCGTTTTCATCCTTTAAAAGCTGGATGCTGTTGGGATTGAAGCTAATAATTTCCCCACAGTTATAATCTCTCTGAAACTCCAGGACGCCCTCTCCATTGAGCCCTTCTGTACCTTCGGCAAACTTCCCCTGCTGTCCGGGAAAAATCCGAATGGTATATTGATCCGTATAGGCTTCCCCTCCAGGCTCTGTCTCCGCTGCCCAGACCGGCACCCCCGTGAGAAACAGCAGGCACAATGAACACACCAGACAAAAGAATCGTTTCATTCCTCTCATCCTACTTCCTCCTCTTCCCTGCGCCTTGCCCTCCAATAAAAAATGCAAAGTCCCAGGAGCACCAGGCCGCTACCAAGAGTCAGAACTGTAAAGAGCAAGAGATGGCTCTGGTCACTGGTCTGTACATCACCTCTGGTCACCAGGTTCCGCTCATTTCGGGTAACTCCCGGCTCTGTAGCCCGCCGCTCCACAGCAAAATTCATCTGCAAATCTGCCAGGGTATCCTGATAATCATTTCCATGGGTCTCTCCATCCAGGCCTACCTCCAGAGTAATGACACCTGTCTGGCCCTTTTCCAGGGTATCCAAAAGAAAATATTCCTTCAGGGCGCTGGTAGCAGCGTGAAGTCCCACCTCATCCTCCGCCCGGCCGGCCCGACCATTGCTTCCGCTATCGTCGCCGCCTACGGTATCGCTGTCAAAAAGCATGGTCACCTCGCCCTTATTGTCCGTGTAGGACAGACGATAGGTATAAGCACTTCCCGTGGCGTTTTCGTTGTCCGTGGTATTCTCCAGAGAGTCTAACACCTTGTTGGTCATATACCAGTCTGTGGAATCCCCATGCTCATTTTTCAGCTCCATGGTAATCACCACATTATCCCCAGGCTGCATGGCGCTCACCAGTTTTGCCGTATCCTTACTGGTAAAATTGCTCTCCATCTTGGACTCACCGGAAAAGGTTACCTTCCAGCCGTCACTTTTATAGGTCTCCGCATGAACCGGAAGCGCCATGGCAAAAAGCAGCCCAGCCATACAGAGCATGCCGATTGTTTTCTTTTTCATGTGCCCCTCCTTATTGTAGGCTCAGCGTACCATCGCTGACCGTTACCTTCCTGCCCCATGCACTCCAGATAGCATCCGCCGCATTGTGGTCCTGCACAGCATCCACTTCAACCTCTATCTGGAATTTTACACCGTCATAATCAAAGGTTGTCACAATATTTCCATTTCCATCTGTTTCCTGCGATACCTTTCTGGTGATTGCATCATTGATGGTCAATGTATCTGCAAACAGTGGGGACATCTCCCCAGATGACAAACGCTGGCTGTAATACAGCACTGTTCTCTCTGGTGTGCTGGACTTGGTATCCACCAGCCAACCAGAACCTTCTGTAAGATGGAGATCAATCCAATCTGGGCTCAGCTCCTGATTTTTATCCACCTCCGCCGTGGGATTGCTCACCGTCTCTCCCGTGTCTGTCACCATCTTGTTGCCCTCTGCATCCAGCCAATACTTATAGATGGTAACCCGCACATACTGATCGATTCTGCCGGAATTCAATACCCGCAGCTGCTCCGTGTATTCCTTTCCCGGCTTCAGGCTCTCGCCCTCCTCCAGCATTCCGGTGAGAAGCTGCTTCCCACCATCTTTTTCCTCTGCCTCATTCCAATAGCCATTGTTCTTAGCCTTGCTGTCGTAATTTCGCCAGGAAACCTGCTTAAATCCTGTGTCATGCTCCCCCTGCTCCAGAAGGGTGACACCAATATCATACATCTCAAATTCAGACCGGTAGGTCTCGGAATAGTAAGTGAGAGCTGCCCGGGTTCCTCCGATGGAGCCGGAAAGCAACAGCAGAACGGCTACCACAAACATGGCTGTAATCGCCTTTGGCGGCAATACCTTTCTTGGCTTCTTCATCAGTTACCGCCCCCTTCCGTCTTGACCTCCAGGATCTCCTCCCAATCTGCGGAGGGATTCCCCGCCGCGTCATAGCGAACAGGTGTACTCTCGTAAACCACGATCACATTAAAAGTATCTCCCTCCTGGGGACCGCTTTCCGGATCATTCTCATCCTTCACTGGGATATTCCCTATTTTGATATCCAGCACAGCCGTAGACTTGCCAGCCTCCACAATATCTCCACAATACCAATAGCCGTCGCCGCCGTCATACCAGGCTGTGGAGCCCTCTCCGTTGGAATACACCAGCTGAAACGGCTCGGCACAGAAGGCCTTTACCCGGACGTAAACCGGTTCGGAACCCTCATAGTTGGTAATGGAAATATGCTTGGTCCACTCACTAAATTTCTCTTTGATTTCCGTTTTATCTCCCAGGTTAATCACATAGCCTCCCTGGGCCTCCGCATAAGTGGTAAAGTACGCCATGGCCTGCCCGATACCTGCCGTCGCAATCATTCCCAATGTAAGGACAGCGAGAAAGCATTTTGTTTTTTTCATCTTTATTCCCTCCTCCTGTTCCTTGGCTTAAGGTGTGGGCTGTTCCGGTTCCTGAGAACTGGGATTTTCCGGATGCTCAAGCTCCCCGGCCTCTTCCTCTACGCTTTGCTGCGGATTTTGCACCAGCTCCCATCCAGGAGTTCCACCCTCTCCGGTCTGATAAGTAAACTGGTTCTTTATGCCGTAGCCGTTGCGGCGATGCCAATCATATCGATTGCTAAAATTAGCCTCCACCACATCATCCGCTACAATGGTCACCGGTCCATCAGGGCTTACGGTATTCTCGTAACTGGACCCGCTGTAAACCTCCTCCACCTTAACGGTAGCATCTGCGGGAAGGTTTTTTATCAACACACTCTCTTCTCCTGTGGCTGTAAAGGTGATACTCTCCACCTTGTTGTATTTTGACAAATCCTCCTCATTCCCAGATGCATCCATCCGGGTTACCGTAATCTTAAATACAAAGGTGGCTGGGTCCTTCAGGGCTTCAAAATGTTCCCCCTCCGGAAGCCTGGTATCCTCTCCGCCTTCCTCAGCCGGAGGCGTAATGCCTGGAGCGTCCAGAACCTCGTGGCTTTCCAGGGTTTTTATAATACGCAGGTCGCCGAAGCGGGGGAGTTGCTGGGGTTTCAGATTCATGGTTAAATCATAGACCCAGCGATCTGTGTCCGCAGTGTTGTACTCTCGATCTTCCTCCTCTGTCACATGCAAAGTGCCATCGTCGGAAATCGTGTCATCATTTCCGCGCATGGGTAAAGAGATTAATTGCGGTTCAAAAGTATATTGATATCGAATAGAGTTTGCAATGGTGGCAATGATTTTTGTCCCATCCTCCTGCTCTATCTCTGTTGCATAATCCTCTGGCTCAGTCAAATCACCACCTCTGGCAATTACAAGATAGAGGCCGGGCTTCATCATGGTAATCTTTGGAGCCTTAACCTCATCAAATAAAGGTACATGAGCCACAAATTTTTCCAAATCATTTTCCAATGCCAGCCTTGCCGCATCCTGGGCCAAAACTCTCCAATCCTCTGCCTTCGGGTCCTTTTTCATTTTATCCGTCAGCTCTTTATAGCCGTCCGTAAAGGCATAGGAATAAGTATCATAGCCCGGCGTCGGAACCGCCTCTGCCACATAATACACGTCCACTATTACCTTTGCCTCTTTTAACTCGTCTCCAAACTTTTCCTCTTTCAGGGGATTCTCCGGATAGATCGTGAGAGAACAGTCCTCCTTATCCAGCTCCGGTGCCGCCCCGCTAATCATCGGTGTTGACGCGCAGACGCCCACGGCAAGCATCCATGCGGCCAACAGATATATCCATTTCTTTTTCATGAGCAGTTCCCTCCTCTTCACTTTCATGAAACCTCTATCTCTTTCTCAAATCCTCTAATATCTCTTTTTGACTCTTTTTCGGCTGCTTTACACGGTAATAAATCAGTAACACCGCCAACACCATAAACAATAGGGGAATGCCAATGGCCAACATAACAATCGAGACAGGGATCTTCACTGCCTCCTTGGTTATAGTCAAATCCCCTGCTGCATTTTCAATGCGGTGTCCGCGTACAAGGATTCGGTGGGTATTAACACCGTAAGGAGTACAAGTGATGAGAGTACAATAGTCCTTCCCCTCCTCTATAGCTAGCTCCTCTACCTCCTCCGGCAACACAATCCGTATCTGGTCTACCTGATACGTGTAGGTCTCATTCAATACATTAATAAGAAAGACATCCCCCTCCACCACCTGGTCCAAATCTGTGAACAGCTTTGCAGATGGGAGTCCCCTATGTCCGGATAAAAGACTATGGGTACTTCTTCCCCCTATAGGAAGGCTGCTCCCTGCAATATGACCCACAGCGATCTGCAAAATTGCTTCATCTGTTCCATGGTAGATAGGCAAATACACATTGATTGCAGGAATCTGAATATATCCCATGATCCCTGTACCAGATACATCCAACAGGGCATTATACTCTGCTTCCTCTTCCTCGCTTAATATAAAGCTATTTCCCACTCTGGCCAACATATCATTGTAAACTCTGGCTGCCTCCAGCATAGCCTGCCGTTCTTCCTCCGAAGTGTTTTCCACATCCTCCACATAGGAAGCAATGGCTCGGGTCTGGTGAAAGGAATTCCACCAATCGCTAACTGTCGGATACAGTATTAAGCAAAGTCCCACCAACAGGATGACGAATAAAATAATTTCTACCAAATGCTTTTTTAAAAACTTTTTCATCCTACGAGGCTCTCCTTATTGCTGTATACATTCTTATTTATTTGTTGTTCTGCCGTCTGTTAGACAGCAGAACAACAACTTAAAACTAACTTTTCTTATGTATGTTTGATATTACCGAGAAATACTACTCAGTCTTGCTCATACGCTTTCTGGTAACTAGAAGCACGCCTGCACCAACAACCAGAATACCACCAATTATATAGAAGATCGTGGTACCGATGCCACCGGTGGAAGGAAGAACAATACCTTTAAGGTTGACAATACTTGTGCTCAGGGAACCATCTGTCAAATTTCCGTTTCCACTTTCGTTCATCTCGCCAAATGTATATACGGGAGTTTTTCCATCAGAACCCAAAATTTCATTTCCCTTTTCATCATATACTTTTGCAATCTCTAATTTTATTATCTTTTGATTTGTCTCATCCAATTCAGCAACAACATCAAAATACATATCCTCAGCCTTGTTGTAGCCTGCAGGAACTGTGGTTTCCACTAATTTGTATTTACCAGCATCAACGCCCTTAAATTCAAATGTTGTTACATTTTCTATCTCATAATAAATATTTCCATTTGAATCTTTCTTTTCAGTAGTTACACCTTTTATTTCAACAGGTTCGTAAGCATTTGTAACTCCATTAAATTTAAACAGGGAAAATCCTGCCCCCTCCAGTGCCTCTCCATTTTCATCTACCTTATTGGGAAGCAACTGATAAGTAAATACAACTACCTTGTCTTCCGGCGTATTGCCAGTTGGAGGTTCTCCCTCTCCTCTGTGGTTTGGATCATTGGAATACTCCAGCCATGCCTTATTCTCGTTTCCAGCACCGCCAATTATCACATTAGCGCCATTTTCGCCGCCATCCAAAGTTGCTTTATAGGTAACAACAATTTTTGTATTCGCGTTTATAACGATATCACGTGTCCCATTCAGTTTCTTTAAGTCCTCAATTTCAACTGTGAAAGACTCTTTATCCGTGCTGCCACCAATTTTAAACTCGTCTCCAGGGTTTAGTCTTACTGGATCTTTCCCTTGATTTACAATTTCAACATTAATTGCATCGTCACCTGTAACAAGTACCAGACCCGGACTTAATTTATCATGGAATACGTAACGATAGGTTTCATAACTGTCATAATCTGTGGGCAGTGTACCAGTCAGCATAAACTCTACTTCATCGCCTAAATCATAGTCGGCCACATCACCCCATTGATCTATTATTGTAACATCGGAATCGTTAATCTCTTTTACCTTTTTCTCCAGCTCAGGAACATCTGTCTTATTAACCGGGGTAAACTCCCTTCCATCTCCCATCTGTAAGAAAGATAAGTTTCTTACCGCGTTCTCACCAGTAAGATCTTTCTGTGTATCTACTACCAGATAATAACCAGCATCTAACCTTTCTCCTGTCGTAGCCACAGCACCCTCATTTTTACAGCTATCTGCTATTCTGGCAAAAGCACGAGCTCTCCCATCTTCACTAGCTGCATTTAACTCAGAGCCATTAATATCATCACTTTCCCAATTTGTTATTACTCTGGCAACTGCATCTGCTGACTTAGTTGTAGTATTTGTATTCGGGTCTTTATACTCAATGTCTGCAAAAGGATTTTTGCCATCTGCGTCATTAAATTCTGTGCTGCTTTTCAATTTCTCCAAAAATTCCTCTGCATTAATACCTGTTCCCCAATCAATCCCCAGAAGTTCCCCCTTATCGGTTACCTCTGTACCAGAGAAAATCTGGTATGCCGTATACTCATGTTCTAACACCTGTGCCTCTTGCGGTTTCGGCGATTCTGGCGCTTCCGGTAATTCTGGTACTTCCGCTGCAAATACAGTACAATTCATAGCCAAAACCATTACTGCAGCTAAGAAAAATGCTGTTACTTTTTTGAACATCTTCATAACTAATCCCCTTTCTTTGTTTATATAAATAACTGTTTTTGACAGTTACCCTGTCATAACGTAATTTTATTTTACTGCTCTGCTATTTTCGGTAGCTTTCTCACTCATCCCCCCTCATGCTCTTCCGTCTGAAATAGCCGAAGCAGGAAATAACTGCTAAAAGTGTTAACAATGCTCCCATTCTTGTGTAATCCCTTGTACCTGGACCACCTGTCTCAGGAAGTTTGTATGGAACAGGATGATTGATATAATCTAATTGATCATCTCTATCCCAATCAATATTTCCTTCCACAGTTTCGTCCTTGGTAATAGTACCGGTACTACCTGTACCTAAGCCTGGTTCAAAGCCTTCTGCATGCTCTTTAATAACATACTTCGTATTATCCGGGAGATTAAATACCTCTATCGTCTGCCCATGTCCTAATTTAAATGTCCCTCCGGAGCGAATATCTCCTGACTCCACAAATGATCCATCCGCGTTTTTTATCCTATAGGGATAATCATTGGAGGCAATATTGGCTGCATCACCGCTAAACTCAATGGTAAAATCAAAACGCTGGTCGGTTGGCTCCCCTTCTACTGTCTTGCCCATTGTCAATGTGCTTTTCACATTCCCTGTATAATCAATTACAGGAACTGCATTTACAGACGGAAGGGTAAACTGCATCCAGCAGGTAGATCCGGAAGCTCCTCTCTCCGTATAAAAGAATTTCAGTTTATACTTGGGGTTTACACGGTCTTCCTCTTTGTCGGATTCATCTGCGTTACTGTTGTTATCCCTATTCTCAACGTTATCCTCTGGCTTCTGAATATAATTCCAGAGATCCACATATTCTCCTGCCGCCTGATGGACTCCACCAATATCACAGATTAGCTTTGTAGTATGATCCGGATACTCCAGAAATACCCACATGTCATCGTCGCCGAAGAAATAATAGTTCAATGGTCCTACATAATCATCTGTCAGCTCGAACTCAACTTCAAACGTCATTCCAAAAAAGCTGTTGTGCAGTTGTCCATCGTCCGAATTTATTAAATGATAGTCCTCATATATGCTCTGTGTTCCGAATTTAGGATCATGTCTATTTGCCGTATCTCCCCATGTAGGAGCATTATCCATTGGCCAGAACTGGTTTGTAAATACAGGATCACCAGGTTCAGTACCCCATGCCTTCACAGCGCTTCGTTGAAACTGATTTAGATTTTGTGCATGCTGTCCACTCCCTGCCACCGACGTCAGCGTATAGGTATCCCCATCACGATCAAAGTTAAGTGAATAACCAGTGATTTCCGTTCTTCCTCTCACATTTTGATTTTGTGGATTAAACAAATCCGGTGCATCTGCTTTAATTTTCGGATATCCCGTAGATGAAAGTTCTGATTCCACCAGTCCAAAATAACATTTTTCTATTATTGTATTTGGTGACTTTTCAGTAGCCCTAAGCCTCTTGGCCTGATTAATGTAGTTAATATACTTTGTTCCTCCAGGCAATGTATCTTCTTCCAGTCCTGTGGAACCTGAATTGTTATTGCCAAACCCATAATTCGCTGTATAACCTGTGTTCACATAGTTCGCAGGGTCATTAATTCCCTTACGATAACGGGCATCTCCCTCCTCAATCGAACCATTTGTAAAATCATAATCAAAAAACCTTGCAGGATAATTTTTATTTACCTCTTCATTGCTTCTTCCAACCAGACGAATCACAGTATCCCTAGTAATGTGTACTGAAATTTTACCCTCTACAGCTGCATCATTGTTATGAAACACCAGTTTTTCAATATCAGCCCCACTGTAGACTGTCCAGTCATTTTTATCCATACTGTCAGCCTTGGCCTTATCATTCAGCACCCAGACTTCATAAAGATCATAATTCAGACCGTCTTTTGCAAATTTGTTAATATGCTCCAGACCACCCGCTGCTTCCTTATACTCATATAGATCCGCTGTGTAAATCTTGGTCAGAGAATCGACAGAATCCTTGTCTTTATACACAGGATTGAAGACAGGCCAGTCTGCCGTGTAAGGTCCTACACCAGCACTTTCCAGGTACATCTTACGGGTTCTGGGCATTCCATTGTTATCGGGCAACTGTGCTCCATTCAATATACCCGCCTGCCCTTCTCTTACCGTATCAATAATATTAACTGATGTTGAACCGTACCCTTCTCTGTCTTCCATAATCTGCGCATACGCATAATACTGCACTAGAAACGTGGGATTCGCCGTTGATTCATCCGCTATTGCCATAACATTGCTCTCTAAGGGAACCGTCATTTTAAACATCTGGCTACTCACGGACTCGGTGCTAATTGCCCCTTCCTCCGACCCAGCAACATCACTTCCCTCCTCTGCCTCATCATCGGCCGTTTCCTCAGGTGCCCCATTATCCGGCTTTTCTTCTAAATCCACATCGTCTAGGGTTCCCTCTTCGCCCGCATCTTCCGGTGTGTCTCCCTCTGGCATTTCTCCTATCTCTACATCATCCAACTTTTTTACCCGAATATCCTGGGGAATATCCTCGGTTACCCCAAGGGCCATAAGGGAATAAGCGGTCTCATCATCATCACCAGCAAGCTCTTTCACTTCATCAAGCAATGTGTCATCGGGAATAATCTCTGCCGTAACAGTACATTCCGACAGATCTAACTCCACATCGCCATAGGTCATGGAATATGTCAGTGCCTGAAGAATACGACGGGTAACGGTTTCATCGGATTCCCCCACGTATTTTCTAACTGCATCGTAGAGCTCAGAACCTTCCTCCAGAAACTCCACATGAAACTTCAGTTTGGAATCAACAGCGGCCTTTGTCGTATTTGCAACTGTTTCATTGCCCAGCCCTTCATCTGCACTGCCATCTCCTGTGCCGTCTCCATTATCAGTGCCGTCTATGCTCTCCAGCACTTCTGCTTCTTCGTCATCACCGTCAGTGGAGGCGTCCTCTTCTGGCTCCACAGACTCCTCACTCTCTACTTCTGTCTCGGGAAACGCAGACTCCTCCCCGCTTCCCTCGTTTTCCGGCTGCACTGGTTCCTCCTCCGGCCAAACAGGGAGCGCATCCTCCTGCTCACCCTCAGACAGATTCTCCTGGTCGTCTTCTCCCTTTACCGGCTTTGCATCCCCCTCCACATGAAAGATAATGCGAAAGGGGTCTGCCTCCTGTTCAAAAGAGTTGGAGATATGAACCGTCCCATCCTCTTCTACCTGCGATTTTTCTTCCTGGCTGTAACCGATTGCTATCTCGGAGAAGCTCTCCATCTTAAAGGTGGTGCTGTTATTCTTTGCCTTACTTCCGTTAAGCTTCTCTGTGCCCTCTTCTGCAAAATGTACGACAGTAATGGGACTTCCTTCTGCCAAACCATCCGCATCCAGGAACTGAACAGCCACGGTCACAGGCGTCTCCGGTTCGATTTCCTCGCCATTCTCATTGTAAAATCCGATCTTAAGCAAAGCTCTCATGGAAGCATCCGCATTTCCCATCATCTCCCGATACTCTGCTTCCCGACTTTCATAGTGCTCTCCGTCACTGTCTGCCGTAATTTGCTCCACCAGAAGCTCTGTCTCCTCCGGAATATTAGCATCTGCATTATATCTGGCTACAACAATATAGCTGTCACATGTAAAGGTCTTGCTAAACTCATAAGCCTCCAGTACCTCATAGCCGCAGATCAAATTCCCTTCCTCATCATAGCAGCTCTCTGTATGCTCATGATCCGCTACATCCTCATAACCACAAATGAGATTTTGGAATATATCATAGCAATTCGCATCATGCTCATGCGCTTTCACACCCTCATAGCCACAGGTTATATTGCCCTCTTCATCATAGCAGGTTCCATCATGCTCATGAATCTTCACACCCTTATAGCCACAGGTCACATATCCGTTTTCATCGTAGCAAGCCCCATCATGCTCATGATCCCTGGCATCCTCATAGCCACAGGTCAGATTGCCCTCTTCATCATAACACTCCTCATCATGCTCATGCGCTGTCTCCTCCAGGCCACAAATCAGATTTCCTTCCTCATCATAGCAGCTCTCATTATGGACATGCGCTGTCTCCTCTAAGCCGCAAATCAGATTCCCTTCCTCGTCATAGCAGCTCTCTTCATGGACATGTGCTAGCTCCTCCAGGCCGCAAATCAGATTTCCTTCCTCATCATAGCAACTCTCTTCATGGACATGCGCTGTCTCCTCCAGGCCGCAAATCAGATTCCCTTCCTCGTCATAACAGCCTTCCTCATGGACGTGCACTGGCTCCTCCAGGCCACAAATCAGATTTCCTTCTTCATCATAACAGCTCTCTTCATGGACGTGTGCTGGCTCCTCCAGGCCACAAATCAGATTCCCTTCCTCGTCATAACAGCTTTCCTCATGGATATGCGCTGTGTCTTCCTCCTCATCAGTCACTTCCACAATTTCAAAGCAATCTGCCGTATGGGTATGCTCCTCCAGCTGCAAAAGCTCGCAAACTGGAAGACTTCCCTCTATAAACTCACCTGACTCTTCGTCGAATGCGCTGTCATCATAGCAACCACCGTCTTCCATCCGTGCTTGGTTGTGGATATGCAGCTCCAACTCTCCGCAAATCTGTACCCGCTCGGTCTCATAGCACTCTTCCGTATGGGTATGGCCGGAAACACTCTCACCCTCGGCTTCCTGGCAGACAAGCACCTTATCTATGTTATAGCATTCTTCACCATGAGTATGCTCTTCCTTTTCGCATACAAAGGTGCTTTCATAACATTCCTCGCTGTGGGTATGACCAGGATCTACTACTACTTCCTCTTCTATGATCTCTACACCTGCTGCCTCGCCGCTATCCCCTTCGGTTCCCTCTTCCGTTTCAGCAGCAACAGGGACCTCCCGGGTTTGTATTTCCACCACAGGTTCAGATTCTTCTAATCCGCAAACCTCTGTTTTAGAATAGCATTCTTCACCATGTGTATGTTCTTCCAATTCACATACTACAGTTTCCGTTTCCTCATAGCATGCATCTTCATGGATATGGCCGTCAATTCCTTCTACCTCGGCCTCCTCACATATCAGAATCTCCTGCTCCTCGTAGCACGCATCTGTATGCTCATGGGACTCGATTTGTTCCAGGGGGCACACTAGGTTGCCGTCCGCGTCATAGCAATCATCATTGTGAATATGTACCACAAAATCTGCATAGCCGCAGGTCAGCATTCCTTCCTCATTATAGCAGCCATCCGCATGTGCATGCACTTCAAGCTGACATTTCAATGTTTTTACCTTACGGGTCATTGCCTGACCTGTCAGCATCAGCACACCCAGCGTTCCCGCCACTACCAAGACAGACAAGCATAATACAGCCTGCCGCCACCGTCTATTTTCTTTCTTCTTGCGCAAAATTCCCGCTGCCTGTTTCAATAAAGAAGATACCATTGCGCTGCCTCCTCCCTTACTTTCTTCTTAATTTATAAAACCCAGTTCTGACAATGGCCAGACACAGAAAATAATCTTTCCAATCGCCATCTTGTTTTCTATACACCCAATCGCCTTGTTTCGGCTGTCTACAGATACAGAGCGGTGATCCCCCAACACGAAAAACCGTCCCTCCGGTACCTGATAGGGAAGTGTGATATTGCAATCCCCCAGGGCTTTATCACTGACATAGGGTTCATCCAACAGCTCCCCGTCCACATAGACATTGCCGTCTGCATCGATGTCCACCCATTGTCCCGCTGATGCGATAACCCTCTTCAACAAGATATCATTTCCATAGTAAAAAGCGATCACATCTCCAGTCTCGAAGCTGCCTCCGTTCAGAGCCAAAACAATGTCCCCATCATGAAGCGTTTCTGTCATGGAGCTTCCGGATATTTGCAGTACCGGCAACAGCAATACTGCCACCAGCACCGCCGCCGCGGCCACCACCATTAAGGCGCCTATGGTGCTCTTTAATACTCTTTTGTATGAGCTTTTGTATTTTTCCCTTTGGAGCTCCCCCTCGATAAGATCACTTGTAAGTGTGAATGTAAGCTCTTCTTGGGTTGTTGTTTCTTCCGCCGAAGCGGCTTCTGTTTGCGGGCTGGTCCGTGTTCCCTTCATGGCTCCCCTTCCTTCGGCACCCTCTCAGGTACCTCCTCCGCTATCTCCTGTGGTGCTTTCTCTGGCACCTTCTCTGCTATCTCTTCCTTAGAGATATCCTCCAAAGCCTCTGGCGACATCACTGCAACCTTCTTAGGCTCCTCTATGGACGGCTCCTCCACCGTCTTTCTTTTCCGCAGCCTTGCTTCCATCTCTTCACTTCGCTGCCGGATATTTTCCAAATACAAATCCGCTGCGCTCTGTGCCGCCTCAAAAATCCCACTGAGCTGTAGAGCCGCCTCTGCGATAGATCCCGACCTCTCCATTCGAATCCTTCTATCCTGTCGTAGCTTCTCCAGTGTGGCCCGCTGCTCCCGAATCTGCAAATCTTTTTTGTCCAAACGCCCTTTTAGCTTATGAATCTGTGCATCTTTGCTATTCAGCTTTGTCTTTAGCCGTTCGGTAAGCTCTCTCTCTGCCTTTAGCTGCTCTCCCGTGTGTTCCAGCTGTTGCCGCAGCTGCTCTGCCTCCTGCACCTGTACCAATAAAAGCTGCAACACATCGTGACGTTTCAGCTTGCGCAATTCTCTCTCTGTCATACTGTCATCCCTGTCTTTGCCCGCGCCCCCTGTCCTTAAGTATTCTTATGAAACAGAGGATACGCTTTATTTCTCTAACTATATCTTGTTTACTCTATCACTTCCACAGGCTTTTTGCAAGACTGGAATCCGTATCCCATTCTCTCCTCTGCCCCCTCGGCAAGTAGCAGAAGTGCAGACATTTTTCGTCATTGCTTCGGATTGTAATAACAGCATAACAAGCCGGACGTCACAGGAAGCGTCAAGACTTTCACAAAAAACGGTTTTCTCTTGATTTTTTTATACTTTTTAGTATTTGAAATCCTTCCGTGTCCTGCTCCCCTCATAATAAACATTATGCACTTCCTGTTAAGCTGCTACTGCCTCTTATGAAGCAACCCCCTTGCCTGGAAAAGCTCTTCAAAAGGTTTTGGAATGTTATTTTTTTAACAAATTCATGTATTGCAAAAAAATACTAAAATATTCCAATTCTTTATAGGAAATATCGACGGATTCAGGGAAATTATTAGATATATTTTTTTTAAAAAACCTCTTGTAACTTCCCCCTCTTTCTATTATAATAGCGTCGTTTACCAAAAACGTCCTTTATCAGGCAACTAGCTATCTATGGAGATTATTATGGAAAAGGAAATGACCGCCGGGAGTCCGGCAAAAATTATTTTCGGCTTCACCATACCGATTTTTATTGGAAATGTTTTCCAGCAATTCTATAGCATGGTAGACACCATCATTGTGGGAAAATTTGTGGGAACCCAGGCTTTGGCCGCTGTGGGCTCTACCAGTACCATTACATTTTTAATTCTTGGATTTTTGATGGGGCTGACCGTGGGATTTACGGTGCTGACAGCTCAGCGCTTTGGAGCGGGCGATCCGGAGGGCATGCGCCGGACTGTGGGATCTGCCGCCATTCTCTCCGCAATTATTTCCTTGCTCATCACCCTTGTGAGCATTGCAGGCATGCGCCCCCTTTTACTGTTTATGCATACGCCAAAGGATATCTTTGCTGATGCCTATACCTATGTAATCATTATCTGCGCGGGAATTTTCGCCCAGGTGCTATATAACCTGCTTTCCTGCGTGCTGCGAGCTCTGGGAAATAGCAAAACGCCTCTGTACTTTTTGATTCTGGCCGCCTTTTTGAATATTGTGCTGGATCTGCTCTTTATTGTTTCCTTTAAGATGGGTGTGGCTGGAGCTGCCTGGGCCACCGTGATTTCCCAGGGGATTTCCGGTGTGCTGTGCCTTCTCTATATTATAAAGAAGGTTCCCCTTCTCCATCTTAACCGTCATGACTGGATGCTCGACGGCCATGTGGCCCGGCTACAGCTTCGGGTGGGCTTACCCATGGCCCTCCAATATTCCATTACGGCTGTGGGTGCCATGATGATGCAATCTTCCTTGAACCTGCTGGGTTCTCTGGCTGTGGCAGGTTTTACCGCAGCCAATAAAATCGAGCAGATTGTGACCCAGGGCTATGTGGCCATGGGCACTACCATGGCTACCTACTGCGCCCAGAATACAGGCGCCGGAGATGTGAAAAGAGTTCGCCAGGGCTTTCGGGCCGCTACCCGCATTGGCATTCTGTTCTCCATAGTTGCCGCCCTATTACTGCTTCTTGGTGGAAAATATATGACCTATTTGTTTGTGTCGGAAAATGTGGAAGAAATTATGAGTTCTGTAGATTTATATCTGAGATGTACCATGATATTCTTTGTTCCCCTGGCCATAGTGAATATTTACCGAAATGGTATCCAGGGAATGGGCTTTGGACTGCTGCCCATGACAGCTGGCATTGCCGAGCTCATAGGCCGGGGAGCGGCGGCCATGGTGGCCGCCCATTACCGGAGCTATCTGGGTGTCTGCCTGGCCAGTCCCTCTGCCTGGCTTCTGGCCGGACTGCTCCTTCTGGCCATGTATTATTTCATTCTGCATCATTACTTTAAGGAACCCTTTTTCCTGAAAAACCGGGCAGCAAAATAGCCTCTATTCCACTGTCTGGGCAGCCTCCGTAATAATTTTTATACATAAATCATATCCCAACATCCCACTGTCCAGAGTCATATGGTAATTGCGGCTGTCCCCCCATTTTTTTCTGGTATAATGGCTGTAATAGTTGTGACGGCTGCTGTCCTTTTTTACCATCAGCTTCTGTAGCTCTGTGGCATTGTTGATACCTGTGATCTCGCTTACCCGTACAGCCCGGTGCACATCATCTGCATGTACAAAAACATTGAGACACTCTACCCCCGCCTTCCTTAAAATCACATCCGCACACCGGCCCAGAATCACACAGGGCCCGGCCTGTGCCAGACGAAGGATAATGGCCTTCTGCACATCGTGAATGGCTTCCTGGGTGTCATGGTAATAAATGCTGGAAACTGCACAAATGCTTTTTAAGATAGAATCTGTCTTGGAGATATCCTCCCCCTCACTCTCAATAAGCTCTGGCTCAAATCCGCTTGCTTTTGCGGTCTCATACACAATGTCACGGTCATAAAATGGAATCCCTAGATTTTCAGCAACCTGACGGCCGATGGAATGACCCCCTGCGCCATATTCCCGGCCGATAGTAATGATTTTATTCATATCGTTTTCCTCCATTTTGGCATCCCATATGTGGTAGTCCGTTTTTCTTAATCATACCATACCGTTCATATCCGCGCAATCAAATTTTCCCCTCTGCCCTAGCTTCTCTAACCCAAAAACATTCTAAGCAGTGGATTGTGAATAAACATCCAGGTTAGGAAATCGCTTCCCATAATCATGCTCAGAGCTTTTCCACCCCAGCTGCTGGTGGAAAAGGCACCAATAACTAAAAAAGCAATCCATATCAGCAATACGCTTTCCAGAAAGCCTGCTGCTGCTCCTAAAATCTGATTGATGCCATGAAGCAATGGCAGACTAGCCGCAATGTGCAGGGCCCAGGCCGCCCCGTGTACCACCACACTCACCAAAAGAAAGGTCACTACAAAGGCCGCCAGCTGCAAAATTTTATCCGCAACAAACTCTACAGCCATCTCCTCCAGTCCTATGACTCGCAGCATTTCCAGCAATTCCCCATCGCCCCCAGAAATCCGCTCCTGCAACAGGGCATAAAGGCCTGTATTCTCCTTTAAAAATCCTGCAATATAGGGCACTGTCACAGATACCAGACTCAGGGTAATCACCCAGGCTGCGATTCCCACCAGCTTTCGTATCAGTCCCTTTCGGTAGCCGTCCAGCGTAAATAAAACCACCAGTACCCCAATTCCTATCATCATTCCGTTCATATTTCATTCCGCCTTTTCGTTTCCTGTCTGATTGCCTTTTTACTTTAGTTTTATTACTTCTGTTCGCTGAGGATGGATAAGCACAAACCGGCGCCCCTGCAAGCTGTAAACATTCACCAGAGATTCCGAAAAAGTTCCTTCATAGCGGATCACTCCCTGCTTGCTGTAGATGATACATTCCGTATCATTATACACAATCACGTTGTCACCGGACAGCTTTACCTGCGAATATGCCAGGGAAAAAGGCTGCTCCAGTACAAGGCCCCCTCTCTCATCATACACGCGCAACAGATAGGGTTCTTCCCCGTCCTGTTCACAGACTACGCCAACCTCCTTGCTTCCAAAACAGATGCTCCGGATTTCCCCTTCCACAAGCACTGTCTCCGTTTCCTCCGGTATCTCAGCGCCTTCATAGATAGAAAACCCCTCCTCGCCAATGGCCACACAGGTGTCGCCGTCCAGATACTGCACCCGGGAAACCAAAAGTCCCTCATATACTCGGGATGCCACAATTTTGTCCACAAAATTGTCTCCCACTGAACCCAGATTATAAAATACTACGCAGGAATTTGCCGCTCCGCCGGAGATTTGCAGATAGGACACAGCAAGCTTGCTCCCGTCATGGGACAGGGAAATGGACAAAGGCTGACCTGTATCCGCCAAGCTGCACTGTGCACTCAACAGCGTATTTCCCTCTGCATCATACAGATAGATCCAGGACACCCGGCTGTCCTCCAGCAGTACGGCCGTCACCCCCTGTCGGGATACCACCACCTGTTGAACTGGCAACAGCGTATCCACCTGCCCCAGGAGTCCAGACTCATTAAAAATATATACCTGATTTCCTCCCCGATCTGCCAGCACAGCTGAGGGACCGCAAATGCTTACGATAGGGTCCTGGATGCTAAAGGGCTGGCTCCAGACCGCCTCATGGCTCAGATTCAAGCAGGTAATTCCATCCTTGCTGTATTTAAGCAGATAGTCTCCATATTCCTCGTAACGAGTATTGATGGTGTCCTCATGCTCCATGCTGCTGATGACCTCATAGCTCTCATAGCTTCTGTTTTTATGATACTGCGCCACACCAAAACAAATCGCTGCTATGGCAAAAATACACACCAAAACTCGCCCCACCACATTTGCCCGGTGCTGCAACAGTTTTCGTGTGTATTGCTTCATATCGCTATGCTCATCTTCCTTTTTCCGAAATGGCATAATCTTTTGCATTGTCAAATTCCCTTTCTTCGCTAACGCTCATTATAGCACATTTCTCTCAAGGAAGCAAAATCTTTTCCCCCTCATAAATCATGTTGATATCATCAATGTTATTCAGTTGACAGATTTCTTTCATATATCTGTCATTTCCATAAATTTTACGGCTGATACTTAAAAGCGTGTCTCCCTTCTGTACAATATAGGAACCGGAGGCCTCTCTGGCCGGGGCTACGGTTTGGTGCTCCCCTGTGTCTTCTGTGGGGGTACTCTCTGCGCTGTCTGCGTCTCCTTGTGCTTCTGCCGGGGCGTTTCCTGCCTCTTCCGCTCCTCCTTGGGCGTCTTGTGATTCTCCCGGGGCGCCTTCTGTTCCTGAGCCCGAAGCGCCTCCTGCCTCCTGGACGCTGTCTCCTGCTCCAGAGGAGTCTTCTTCTACTCCAGTTTGGGAAGCTTCCCCGTCTGTTTCCTCTCCTGTGGCCTCCGTGGCCGGAAGTCCCTGATTTTTATAGGCCTCTATATGCCCTACATCCTGGGCGTCCTGCCCCATCCCCTGCTGTGACTCCAGATTCTCAGTCAGATTGGTCAACGCCAGCTCTACCTGCTCCATTTTTTCATAATTATTTATCATAGTAATGCCAATAACCAACACCACAAGAACTAGAAATGTACTGACTCCATAGAGAAATGTCATAACCCTCTTCTGACTGGACTGTTCCTTTCTCTCTTGTACCATGCTTCGGAAGCTTCTGGCTGCCCTGTCCGTAAATTCCTCTCTGGCATCCACACTCTTGCCGCCTCTTTTTTCCAGCATATACTGCTGCATAGGTTGATTTCGCTCATAAAAAACAAAGTATCCCTGCTGGCGGATCAGACTCCCCTGCTCCATAGCAAAAAAAGCTTCTTCTCCCTCCATGGGGTCTTCCATAAACAAAACCTTGTCCCATCCGGAAAAGCAATTCCGGTGACTGCTGAGAATTTCGTAGCTGATCTCCGGAGGAAAGCCCGGTGTGGACAGGAACCATCCCAGGATTTCCTGCCCGGGAAAATACTGTTCCATTTCCTCATACACCCGCATCCACAGCTCTTCTGTAAACGCAATGGTGCCCTCAGCCTCCGCATTCTCCTCCAGACCCAGAGCGCTGCGGATAAAAAGATAGGGAATTCCATTTTGTTCCTGGGCATCACCCAGCAAAATTGCTCCCCGGGACTCCAGTATTTCTTCTTTTGCATACTGCTTTAAATATGTAACAACATAATCCTCCACATAAATTTTCCGCTTTTCTTCCGGCTCTCCCATCTGGCGGACATTTTTCGGAATTGTGATGCTCATCTCTCCCACCTCGCTTGTCCTCTTTTCTCCGCAGACCGGAGAATTGCTTTTAGAAGGATGGTATCACAGAGAACCTGCATTTTTTGGCGAAGGCTGTCGGCGCTGGGGTAAAACTGGGTGACAGAGTACGACAAAAAATGTCCATTGACTATAAGATGATGGATCTCTCCACAAAAAAGAGACCCCCGAATGTATTTACTCTACATTCAGGGGACCTCCTCCCTCTCTGCTACATCAACAGAACTATTCCTCAATATGACAAAGGACTGCTGAGTAAAAAACTGCTATACCACTCCCTGTGGTCTACAGCCAAGCCTTTACCTGCTCATACACCCCATTGCCATCCAGCTTATATTTCTCCAGAAGCTTCACGGCCGGCCCGGATTCTCCAAAGGTATCCTGCACGCCAATCCGCAACACTGGGGTGGGCGCCTTCTCAGAGAGCACCTCACATACTGCACCGCCTAAGCCGCCGATAACGGAATGCTCCTCCACGGTAACTACCTTACCAGTCTCCTTGGCAGCGGCCACCACCAGCTCCGCGTCCAGAGGCTTAATGGTATGGATATTGATAACCTTGGCGGAAATGCCATCAGCCGCCAGTTTCTCAGCTGCCTCCAGAGCGCTGTTTACGCAAAGCCCGGTGGCAATAATGGTCACGTCCTTGCCTTCCCGCAGAGTTACGCCCTTTCCAATCTCAAATTTGTAGGTAGCCTCATCGTTCACCACCGGAACAGCCAGACGGCCAAACCGCAGGTATACAGGTCCCTCATACGCAGCGGCAGCCTTCACAGCAGCCTTTGCCTCCACATCATCACAAGGATTGATCACAACCATACCAGGAATGGTACGCATCAAAGCTATATCCTCGTTACACTGATGGGTGGCACCATCCTCACCCACGGAAATGCCTGCATGGGTGGCGCCGATTTTTACATTTAAACGGGTATAACCGATGGAATTGCGAACCTGCTCAAAGGCACGTCCCGCTGCAAACATGGCAAAGGAGCTGACAAAAGGAATCTTTCCCATGGTAGCAGCGCCCGCCGCGATGCCCATCATATTTCCCTCTGCGATTCCGCAGTCAAAAAAGCGATCCGGATATTCCTTCTTAAAGACACCAGTCTTGGTTGCCCCGGCCAAGTCCGCATCAAATACGATTACCTGAGGGTTCTCTGCACCCAGCTCCTTCAGGGCCTGTCCGTAGCTGTCTCTCGTTGCAACTTTCTTTACATCTGACATAATGCCTCACCTGCCTTTTCCAGTTCTGCCATTGCAATGGCGTATTCCTCATCGTTGGGAGCCTTTCCATGCCATCCGGCGTTATTTTCCATAAAGGAAACTCCCTTGCCCTTTACACTCTTTACAATAATTGCCGTAGGCATTCCCTTGATTCCCCGCGCCTCGTCAAAGGCTGCCTTTAACTTGTCAAAATCATGGGCGTCATCCACATTGATCACATGGAAATTAAACGCTTCAAACTTCTTGTCAATGGGATAGGGGGAGCACACATCCGCAATATTTCCGTCGATTTGCAGGCCGTTATTGTCCACAATCACTACCAGGTTGTCCAGGTTCATATGACCGGCAAACATGGAAGCCTCCCACACCTGGCCCTCCTGAATCTCACCGTCACCCAACAGCGTATATACCCTGTAATCCGCCTTGTCGATCTTTCCTGCCAAAGCCATGCCTACGGCTGCGGAGATCCCCTGTCCCAGGGAACCGCTGGACATGTCCAGGCCTGGCGTATGCTGCATACAGGGATGTCCCTGTAAATGTGATCCAATATGACGCAGTGTCGGCAGATCCTCCTTGGGGAAAAAGCCTCTCTCGGCCAGGGCCGCATAAAGCCCCGGAGCTGTATGTCCCTTGGACAGGACAAAGCGATCCCTGTCAGCCTTTTTAGGCTCCTTGGGATCAATATTCATTTCCTCAAAATACAGATATGTAAACACCTCTGTAGCGGAAAGCGAACCACCCGGATGTCCGGCTTTTGCACTGTGAACGGAGGTAATGATACTCTTACGAATCTCGTTCGCAGTCTTTTGAAGTTCTAACTTGTTCATTTTTTTCCCACCTTTACATTTTAATAAAATTACCTTCTTCTAGTATACCCATTGGCGCTTGGAAGGTCAAGCAATTTCATGCCTTGAAAGAAAGGCCTTTGTTTCAAAAGTCAACCAGGCTCTCACCTATGGGAAACTCTATGACAAAAGGCCATCCATGTCTCCAATCCCAACCTGCTCAGAGATAAAAGGAAAATATTTACAATTCCACCCGTCCCTCCAGTGCCCGCAAAAGTGTCACCTCATCAATGTACTCCAGATCACCTCCCACGGGCACGCCACTGGCAATCCGTGTCACCCGGATTCCCGAGGGCTTGATAAGCTTGCTGAGATACATAGCGGTGGTCTCTCCCTCCAGGCTAGAGTTGGTGGCAATAATCACCTCGTCTACCTCCTCCTGAAGCCGTTGCATCAGCTCCTTTAAGCGGATATCCGCTGGGCCAATTCCCAACATGGGGGAAATGGCTCCGTGGAGCACATGGTAAACTCCCTCATACTTCCCGGTCTTTTCGTAGGCCGCCAGATCCCGGGTATTCTCCACCACCATTATGGTGCGCTGGTCCCTTTTGGGATTGCCGCAGATGGGACACAGCTCCCCATCTGTCATGGTAAAGCACTGTTTACAATAGCGCACATTTTTTTTCGCCTCAATGATAGCCGCGGACAATGCCTCCGCCTGCTCCACAGGCATATTTACAATGTGAAAAGCCAGCCTCTGGGCAGTTTTGCTTCCAATTCCCGGAAGAGCGGACAGCTGCTCAATCAAACGGCTAATGGGACTGCTGTAAAAATCCATCAGAACGGCATGCCTCCCAGGCCACCCATTCCGCCGGTAAGCTTAGACATGGCTGCTGCTGTCTCCTCCTCCATCTGACGCAGAGCCTGATTGGTAGCAGCCATAATGAGATCTTCCAGCATTTCCACATCATCCGGGTCCACCACTTCCTGGGAGAGCTTCACCTTGGTAACCTCCTTCTTGCCGCTTACAGTCACCTCCACGGCTCCACCTCCAGCCGCAGCCGTAAACTCCTTGGTTTCCAGCTCCTTCTGGCTCTCCTCCATCTGGCGCTGCATCCGCTGGGCCTGCTTCATCAGGTTATTCATATTTCCGGGCATCCCCATTCCTCCGGGAAATCCGCCTCTCTTTGCCATTTTTCCATCCTCCTGTTACTGTTGTGTCTCTATTTTCTATAATATTCCATTCTATCGCAATGATTCCCTCCTAGTCAACAGAAAAAGCTGGGGAAATCCTCCACAGCATCTAGTCTTCCTCCAGCTCGATCTCCATGTGAATCACCTTTTCAAAGTCAATGGCCTTTATATTTTTATTGGGATCTGTCTGGGCCGATGCCACCTGAACCTGTATTTTTCGCTGAATGCGCCGCTCAATCAGCTCCTCCAGCTGCACGATATGATCCGCCTGCTTTAGACTTTCCTCCGCCAGGGAATTCCGGGCAATAATGCCAAGTTTATTATCCCCCAGCGCCTTTAGCCTGGCGTCCTTTAGCATCACCTTCAGGCTGGGATGAGACTGATTTACAATGGAATGCCAGTTCTGCACCACCAGCTCCACATCCTCCGAGATGGCAGGCTCTAACATCTCTACCCCCTCCTCCGGCCCCGAACCATAGGCCGCCCCAGACCCATAAGCCGCCGAATTTCCACCGGGAGCACCGGATGCTCCATAAGTTCTGGCCAAAACCTGGAGATTCTCCGGGGTAAGACCGGCCATTCCTTCCTCCACCTGCTTTTCCAAAGCCCGCACCCGATCCAGGAGAGCGTCCTGGGCAGGCTCCATAGCCGGTTTACATAACTTAATCAGGGCCACTTCCACTAGAACCCGCTTCTGGGTGGCATACTTGATCTGCCCTCCCAGCTCAGAAAAAATACGAATATACCGCATGAGGGTATCTGTCTCCACCATCTGGGCCTCCTGGCGAAGCTGGTTAAGATTCTCCGTGGATACATCCAGCACATCCTCCATCTGATCCGAGCTTTTCAACAGAAGAAGATTTCTGAGATACCAGGTAAAGTCTGTCACAAACTGGGACAGCTCCCGGCCCCCTATAACCAGCTGCTCCACATCCTCCATAACCGCCACCAGGTTTCCTGCAAGAACCTTCCGCAAAAGGCTGCTGTACACGTCCGTGTCCACGGCTCCCAGCACATCCAGCACATGGTCATAGGTCAACTTCTGGTCCAGGTAGAAGGCAATGCACTGATCCAAAAGGCTTAATGCGTCTCGCATGGAACCATCTGCCGCCTTGGCAATATACCGCAGGGCTTTTTCCTCTGTCTCCACTCCCTCAGCCCTGGTCAGCTCCTCCAGCCGGGCGGTGATCACATCTGCGGTAATCCTCCGGAAATCATATCGCTGACATCGGGACAGAATCGTCACCGGAATCTTGTGGGCCTCGGTGGTGGCCAAAATAAATATCACATAGGAGGGCGGTTCCTCCAGAGTTTTCAGCAGGGCATTGAAGGCGCCAATGGACAGCATATGCACCTCATCGATAATATAGACCTTGTAGCGTCCCTCTGTGGGAGAATAGGCCACCTCATCCCGGATTTCCCGAATATTGTCCACACCATTGTTGGAGGCGGCATCAATCTCTATGACATTCATGGAGCTGCCCGCCGCAATGGCACGACAGGAAGGGCATTCCCCACAGGGATTGCCCTCCACCGGGTGTTCGCAGTTTACCGCCCTGGCAAAAATTTTCGCTATGGTGGTCTTTCCTGTTCCCCGGGTGCCGCAGAACAGATACGCATGCCCGATGCGGCCAGCCTTTAGCTGGTTTTTCAAAGTTGTTACAATATGCTCCTGTCCCTTAACATCTCCAAACTCCCTGGGACGAAACTTTCGGTAAAGCGCCATATATGACATATCTTTTAATCTCCAAAGCTGATGCCTATCATCTTGGCTTCTTTAATAATAGAGGAATCCGGGTCTACAAATTTTAGCTTCCCTGCGGATTTCTCCAAGGGAACCCGGGTGGTCTCCCCATTGACAATTCCGATCATATAACCATAATCCTCCTCCACGATGGCCTGAGCCGCCGCCGCTCCCAGGCGAGTGGAGAGTACCCGATCATAGGGACAGGGGCTGCCTCCCCGCTGGGTATGTCCCGGCACAGTGACCCGCACCTCGATTCCCAGCTTCTCGGAAAGCTGGTCAGCAATCTCATAGGACACCGCCGGATAGGCATAGGTCTTCATAAACTCTTTTAAGTCCTTCTTGGACATCTCCGCCCGATCCTTAGGAATCGCGCCCTCGGCCACGGCCAGAATGGTAAAGCCTTTCTTCTGCTTATTGCGGTTCTCAATGGCTTTACAAATCTTCTTAATATCATAGGGAATCTCTGGGATGAGAATAATATCCGCGCCGCCGGCAATGCCCGCATGAAGGGTTAGCTGGCCTACCTTATGCCCCATAACCTCCACGATAAACACTCGCCCATGCGAGGCCGCCGTGGTGTGGATACAGTCAATGCAGTTGGTGGCAATGTCCACAGCACTCTGGAAGCCAAAGGTCATATCCGTACCATAAATATCATTGTCAATGGTTTTGGGCATATGAAGGATATTCAGCCCCTCCTCCCGGAGCAGGTTTGCCGTTTTCTGAGTACCATTTCCCCCCAGAATCACCAGACAGTCCAGACGCAGCTTATGATAGGTGTGTTTCATGGCCTCCACCTTATCCAGACCGTTCTCATCCGGCACCCGCATCTGCTTAAAGGCCTGGCGGGAGCTCCCCAAAATGGTGCCTCCTTTTGTGAGAATGCCGGAAAAGTCCCTGCCTGTAAGCATCCGGTAATTTCCATAAATCAGGCCCTTATAGCCCTCCTCAAAGCCATACAGCTCCACCTCATCATACACATTACAGACACCCTTTACGATCCCCCGCATGGTGGCATTCAATGCCTGGCAGTCTCCTCCGCTGGTCAGCATTCCAATCCTTTTCATAAGCAATCTCCTCCATTTCCAAATGATGATTCCCTCACAATTTCCCTTTGGTTTCTCCAAATCAGATTTTTATACAAACATACGTTCTTTACAGTTCAATCCTCTGGGAAGGCAGATCCTCCGCCCGCTTTAGTCCGGAGCCTTGTCCCTCTTTTTTATATTTTCTAATAATCAGGAACACTGTCAAAATCAACAAAAATATGCTTATGGCAAACATAATCCGCACTGCTGTAAAGCTTACGAACTTAATCACAAGAGGCTCCCCCATGGCATCCAGCTCGCTCTGGGTATACCCCATATCTTCCAGATACTCATAGAAATATCCAGCCAGCTCATCGTCCATAGGGTCCACAACTCCGGTCATATATTTTTCTGTAGTAGGCTCCGGTCCTCCCATCAGGTATTCATAGGTTTCATCTGTGATTTTTCCCAGCTCACTCACATCCACCTCCCGTCCCTTTAATCCCACATAACCTGTGGCCGTTGGAATCAGATAATAGCGACCGTTCTTACTGCTTCGGGTGCTTCCGTCCTTGTATTTGGTGGTAGAAGTTTCCGTGGCAAAGTAGTCAATGATAAACGGTACATTTCCCTCCACATGACTGCCCACCTTGAGCTCCTCTCCATTCAGCATGTCCTCAAAGCTGATGATTGGCTTTAAGGAAACCACAAAATCCCTGGCACTCATATAGAACATCCCACAGGCAAAAGCCAGAAGTATCCACATGTCTATTCCCATCGCCCTGAAAAATCTCTTTATATCCATTTCTCTCTTCTCCTTTTGTCTCTCATTTATTTTTTAAGGGGCGCCCCCTATGATTTACCCCCAATGTAGTATTCACTCTTTCCTGAAAGGCCTTGGCAAATCCCCGGAAGGCTTCCGCTTCCTCCGGCTGCTGAATATTCACCTGACATTCCTTGCCAAACTTTGTGTTGCTGGCATCCACCTCCAGGGCATAGATATCTTTCAGACCCGGAAAATGCAACTGCAAGCAGAATTCATTCCCGCCCACATGGGACAAATTAGAGGCGTCAAAACGCCCGGCCTTTGTGTATACTATCTTTCCAGCCTCTATACCGATGGGAATCACCCAGATATGATCCGCCTGGGTAGGCCGAAATCCCACGGCATAATAGTGATACACTTCCCGGCGCATAGTCCTGCTGCCATAAACCTCCTTGCTGTGAGCATAGGCTGCCATATATTGTGTCCCATCGGGAACCAGGTTATCAATGAGCTTGCGAATATCCGCCTTCTCCTTGCTATCCACACCCTTTTTCTCATCAAACTTCGTTTTGATAAGAAAAGCGATCCCCAATACAACAATTACCACAATCGTGGCAATAAATGCCTGTGGACTTACCCCCACCGCCTCTGCCATCTTCTCAATCATGTACTCCCCTCCTGCCTCATATTCCGGTATCCTCCTAAATACCCATGGTCCTGTGGGCCTCAGCGCCTCCCTGCCCCTGAGACTGTTGATAAAATATTACCATAAAAATACGGCTTTTACCATAGTTTTCATTTGGCCATTTGCAAAAATCATGGAATTGACATATAATAAAGCCACGCGCATGTGACAAAATCTCTATTTAGAACAGGAGCACAGACATTATGAAATCATCAGAGGATCTGAGAATAAAATTAAAATCCATTGACCACCGGAGCTACCCTGCCTACAAGGATCTCCAGGGCGCTTATGACTTTCGGGACTATGTTCTGTCCATTGATCATGTACAGGGCGATCCCTTTGCAGCTCCCTCCCGCCTTTCTGTAAAGGTAGCTGCCAACCGGGCTGCCTTTCCGCCGGAATTTTCCGACACCTTTGAGAAGCGCATCACCCTCCAGGATCATCTGACCCGGCTTTTTGCCCGGCAGCTGTCCTCCGGCAGTTTCTCCGCCAAGGGGTCTGGCAAAAGCGGCCTTTTAACCGCCTCCCGCTGCGGACAGGAAATTCTGGAGCGCACGGCCTGTCGGGTGCAGGAAGGAGCAGTCACCCTGCGGTTTGAAGCTGGCTTTCCCGCAAGGGGACGGACCATCGATGCCAGGGAGCTGGAAAAAATGCTCTTTGACATCCTGCCTGGTTGTGTCCGGGGAAGTCTTTTCTATAAAAATATTCGTCAGGAAAAGCTGAAAAGTGCCATTGCCCTGTGTGAGGACCAGCAGGCTATCCGGGAACAGCTCTCCTCACAGGGGCTCTGCGCCTTTATTGCCAACGGTTCCATTTTGCCCCGGCAGAGTGGCATTTCCGATCTGCCCTTAAAGGACGGCATTCCCTTCCAGTCCCCAGCCTCCCTGGAGGTAAGCTTTCAGCTGCCAAATCGGGGGAAGGTCACAGGCATGGGCATTCCCAAAGGCATTACCCTTTTTGTGGGAGGCGGCTATCACGGCAAGTCCACGGTGCTGCAAGCCCTGCAAAATGCCGTCTACAATCACATTGAGGGGGATGGAAGGGAGCTGGTTATCGCAGATGAAAGCGCCTGGAAGCTGCGCTCTGAGGATGGCCGCAGTATTTCCAATGTGGACATCTCTCCTTTTATCCGCCATTTGCCCAATCGCAAGGATACCAAACATTTTTCCACGGAGGACGCCAGCGGCAGCACCTCCCAGGCCGCCAATCTCATTGAGAGCATGGAGAGCGGCAGTACCCTGATGCTCATTGACGAGGATACCTCCGCCACCAACTTTATGATCCGGGACAAGCTGATGCAACAGGTTGTATCTCCAAAGGAGGAGCCTATTACCCCCTTTATTGAACGAGTCCGCAGTCTGTATCAGGATTTTGGCATTTCTTCTATTATTGTTGCAGGAAGCTCCGGCTCCTATTTCCATGTGGCGGACACCATAATCCAGATGAAGGAATATATTCCCTGTGACATTACTGAGAAAGCCAAGGAAGCCGCCCAGGCCTTCCCGGTATTCTCCTCTGCCCAGGAGCTCTTTCCGGACTACCTGTCCAACCGGGCGCCCAAGCCCAATGTGGCCTTGAAAAAGGAGGAGCGCCTGAAACAAAAAGCCCTGGGAACCAGCGAGCTCTCCCTGGCCAAGGATACGGTGGAGCTGCGCTATCTGGAACAGCTGCGGGACAGTGAGCAGACCATGGCACTGGCCTATCTGCTAAAATATGTGGAGTTGCAGCTGTTGGATGGCAGAAAAACTCTCTGCCAGGTAGCGGATCTGTTGGAAAAACAGCTGAATCAGAAAGGGCTGGAGAGTCTCTTTGAAAGAGGAGATGTGCGTGCCTCCCTGGCCCGGCCCCGGAGACAAGAGATCCTGGCTTGTATCAACCGGTATCGAAAGTTGTATTTTTAACTGTTGAGAATAAATAAGGAACGTTACTCTCCTTATTGTAAAGGATTGCCCTGCATATATTATTTTTACTTGGTACCCTCAGTAGACAAGGGAAAACACGCTCTGTGTGTCTTTGTCCACTGAGGGATATTTTATGACTTTTTCCCTCTTCTAATCAATACATGTCCGATATTCTTATTGACTTATTTATTTCATTCTGTATGCTAAAGTTATAAGGGATTTTGGCAACTTTTTTATTATTTTCAAAACAATTTACAAGAGAGGGGATAATATGTCTAATCATTTTCCACTGGGTGACAAGGATTTAAAAATCGGTATCCTCGGTATGACCGAGGGCAACGCGCATCCGTTTTCCTGGAGCGCCATGTACAACGGCTATAACAAAGAGGAAATGTACGAGCACACCCACGAGCTCTATCCTTCCATTCCTGTGTATCTGGGCAAGCAGCCTGCAGAGACCCTGGGAATTCCCGGGGCACATATCACCCATGTGTGTTTTACCGGCTACGCGGATCGGGAGCTGGCAGAGGCCTGTGCCAGGGCATCTCATATCCCCCATGTGGTGGATAAGCCGGAGGATCTCATTGGCCAGGTGGACGCTGTAATCTGTGCCACGGACAACGGTTCCGAGCACGTGGAGCGCTGTCGCCCCTTCCTGGAAGCAGGGCTTCCCATGTTTATTGATAAGCCTTTGGTGGACAACGAAGAAGATCTGAAACAATTTGTAAAATGGCACGATGAGGGAGCTCATTTTATTTCATCCTCCTCCATGCGCTACAGCAAGGCCATGGAGCCCTTTTATAAGAATCATTATGAATTCGGAAAGCTTCGTTACATCTGTAGCCCCATGGCGAAAAAATGGGAGACCTACGGCATCCATGCAGTAGAGGGAATGTTTAATCTACTGGGCCGCGGCTTTGATTCTGTGCAAAATACCGGCACCTTTGAGAGCACCATGGTACATCTGCACCATGAGAGCGGATGCTATGTGGATATTCCCATGGGCATCGGCATGTGTGGTCTTGGCATTATGATTCTGGGAGAAGCCGGTTCCACATTGGTTACAGATAATGATTCCTATTATGAGTTTAAAAAGCAAATGGACAACTTTGTGAAGTATCTGCGCACCGGCGTAGACCCCTACCCCTTTGAGGATACCATTGAGATGATGAAAATAATCATTGGCGGAATCCGAAGCCGGGAAGAGGGCGGACGCAAGGTGATGCTCTCAGAAATTCACGAGCGTTAAAGGAGGATATATGAATATTCTTGAACAATTTTCATTAAAGGGAAAACATGCCCTGATTACCTGCCCGGAATATCCCTACGGGAAGGAAATTGCTGCTGGCCTTTGCTCTGCGGGAGCCAACGTCTATCTGGCCAGCCCCCATACAGACGCCATGAATCAGGTAGCCGCTGCCTTAAAGGAGGCTGGTGCCACTATCTCCGGCTGCTACTCCTATGCCCCCGGCACAGAGGAGGCTGCAGTTGCTCTGGCCGATGCCATAAAAAAAGATTTACCCACCCTGGATATTCTGGTGGAAAACAGCACGGGGCTGCGCAAGGAAGGCTGGAGCCATTCCTTTGAGGACATTTATGAGGTTCTTCAATTTGCCCAGCTTGGCGTGATGCTTACCGTACAGAAGCTGGGAGAAATTATGGCCACACAGGGGCATGGCTCCGTGCTTCTCATCTCCGATTATGCTGCCTTAGTCGGCTGTGATCCCTATAATTATAAAGACTGCCCCGAGGATATGACAAAGGATTTCTCTCTGGAATATGGCTATTTAAAGGGAAGCTTTGTAAACTATGCCCGCCAGGCCGCAGGCTATCTGGGCTCTGCCGGTTGCCGCTGCAACTGCATTGCCTATGGTCCCTTAGCCGGAACCCGTCCGGAAGCCTTTGAAAACGCTTTTGTCCGCCATTCCCATCTGAAACGCCTAGCTGGTCCGGAGGACGTGGCCGCCGCCGCTGTATTCTTTGCCTCGGATGCCTCCCGCTTTATCACTGGCACCACACTGGCCGTGGACGGAGGCTACACAGCAAAATAAACCATATGAAGTGGCACTTCTAAATTAGGAGGAATTCTATGAATACTTTTGATTTGTTTTCTCTAAAGGGGAAAACTGCATTGATTACAGGTGGCCGTGCCATGTACGGAAAGGGAGCAACCTGCGCTCTGGCCGATGCCGGCGCCAATATATTCCTGGCCAGCCATTCTCTGAAGCCAGCACAGGAGTTTGCCCAAGAGCTAAAGCAGGACAAAGGCGTGGCCGTGGAGGCCCTCTCCTTTGAGCTGGGAAATGTGGATAGCATTCGCGCCATGATACAAACTGTCCTGGACAAAGCCGGGCGCATTGACGTGTTTGTCAACAGCAGCCGCATTATTCCTCAGGGTGACGGGGGAAACGGCTGGTTTGAGGATGCCAGGCAAATGGAAGAGGGAGTACGCATGAACTCTGCCGCCTCTCTCTATATGACCTCTCTGGTAGGAGAGCAGATGATAAAGCAAAAAAGCGGCTCCATCGTAACCTTCGGCTCCATGATGGGCCTCATTGGTGTGGAACAACATAACTATGACGGAAATCCGTCTATGGCAGAGGGAGCCTTTGGACATATCTATGCCATGGATAAGTCCGGCCTTACTGCCTGGGTTCGCCACGCGGCCAGCTATTATGGCCAATATGGCGTCCGTATCAATGCAGTCTGTCCCGGCGGTCTCAAATCCCCTCGTACCAATCCAGTTTTCGAAAAGGAATACAGTAAGCATACCCAGCTGGGAAGGCTGGCCAACGACGACGATATCAAAGGCATTATCGCTTTCCTGGCCTCTGATGCCTCTGCTTATTTGACAGGCTTAAGTATCCCTGTAGATGGAGGCTACACCTGTATTTAATATGCAGTATATTTAGAATATGGGTATGGAAGCCCGTTTGCTCCAAGGACTTCCGTCGAAGGGTAGAAAAGTGCCCCCATGAACAAGTCCTGTCCATGGGGGCACTCTTTTTTACTCTCCCCTTGCCTTGACACTGCCCTCCATCCACCTTACAGCCATAATAAACAGTACCGCTCCTACCACCATAACCCCCACACAAACCAGCAGCATGGCAGAGACTCCCTGATATTCCAAGACAAATCCGCCCACAAGGCTGGCAAATATGGAAGCCAGTGTCATCATCATGGTATACAGCGCCTGGCCCTTAACCCTTTCGCCCTTCTCCATGGTCTCGTCAATAAAGGACACCATGGCAGGAAGAAAAATTCCAAAGGAGGTTAGCTGAAAACACTGGGCCGCATGAAGCATAGGAACACTCCTGGCAAAAAACAGAAGCACGATTTTAATAGCAAAACAAACAGCGCCAAATTCCAGCAAAATTCTGTTGGAAATGCGCTGATGGATTTTTTCAAAAAAGATGAGCGGCGGCATTTCCAGAAAAGCCATAAGGGCAAAACTTGTCCCCATGTCCCCGCTGGTTCCACCAATACTTTCCACAATCTGAAGCATAAAATTGCTGGTCATGGTATTACTGAAAAAAATACCGGCTCCCCCCACATTTACCAGCAGAAACAGTCGATTCCTCCGAATAAAAGTAAGGAGATCGATTTCCTTCTCTCCCTCTACATTGGCGTAACCGACTCCTCCTAAAGTTCTCTGCCCGCAGGCCCTGTGATAGGTTCTATTCAAAAAGAACAGCACCATCATTAGCAAAAGCAGAAAAATCTCCCCTGTGATGGGGAATACCTGTGTGCCAAATTTTTCGGAAAGACCTCCCAGAACTCCACAGACAATGGCAAAGGATAAAGATCCCATGGATCTGGTAGCACCAAAGTTTATTTTATAACCGCTCTCCTCCAGACGGGAAGAGAGGGAATTAAAAAGAGGCCGAAGAGCCATCTGCCATGCCAACAGCATTACATAGATTACAGAAAGCGCCAGGCAGGCCTTTGGAATAAACAGGCAGAGCAAAAGCAGAATCCCTATAAAGGTGTTGGCAAGCTGCGTCATGCCTATAAGCGATACTTTTTGGGATCGATCTGCAAGATCTGCCAGCAGGGGCTGCATACATATAGCTATCAGATTTGCTGTAGCTAGAATCAAGCCAATCTGAGAATTGGTATATCCCCGGTCCAGCAAAAACGCAGATGCAAAGGTGTTGGCCGCAGCATAGGCAGCCCAATACGCCGCATGGGTCCCACCATAGCCGGCATGCAATCGAAATCTCATAAGCAATCCCGGAGCCTCCCGGCCCTACTCCTCTTTCTTCTTTGCCAACAAAAACACGGTTGCAAGAATACAGACAAACCCCAACAAATCCATAAGCAGAAAACTGGTGTGCAGCCAAACCACAGAGAGAACGGTTGCGGAAACTGGCTCTATGCTGGCCAACATGCTGGCCCGGACAGAGCCAATGTCCCCTACTCCCTGCAAATATAAGGTATAGGCCAGAATAGTTCCCACTACCACCATGCCTCCTACGGCCAGCCATCCCTTTACATCCAGGGCCACCGGAATACTCCAGACCTGTACTACACAGGCCAGAAGAATACCGCCAATCAGCATGCCAAAGCCAGTGACCACCATGCTGCCCCACCGGGGCAGCAAACGGGCCGGCAACAGTGTATACATAGCCAGACTCACCGCGGAGAGCAATCCCCAAAAGAGCCCCTTTTGCGTCAGCACCATAGTGGCCGGATTTCCGTGGGTAGCCAAGAGAAAGGTTCCCAGCACCGCCAGGAAAATGGAGACCACCTCTTTTCCCCTGGGCAGTCGCCGTCCTCCGAAACAGACTAGAATCATAACCAGCACTGGCCCCAGATACTGGAGCACCGTGGCGGTCCCTGCGTTGGAGTGAGAAATGGCTGTTAAAAAGGTAAACTGGCTGAACATCAGGCCACAGATCCCAAAAAACACCAGCTGTATTCTGTCCCTGGGCTCCCTCCAAATCCCTGTGAAATTCTCCCGCTGGCTAAAAAAGGTTACGATCAACAGCGTGATCCCCGCTCCCAGCATACGCATAACCGTGATCCAGCTGGCATCCAGCTGATAATTCATAAACAAATATTGTCCGCATGCGGCGGAAAAGCCCCAACAGGAGCCGCCCAGCAGGGTGCAAAGTACCCCTCTCGCATTCTGTCGCATTGTATTTATGCCTCCGTATTTCTCTGCATTCCTGCCGCTGCTTCTCCTCTGGTCACTTCCCTGACAGCAGCTTGAGAGCCGGTTTCCCGTGCCGGCCTTGCCCCAGCTTTTACCATTCTCTCCGCCGCAATAGCTGCCCCCAGCATGCCCGCTTTGTTTCCCAGCTGTGCCTGTTCTAAGCGGACATTCAGAAAGCTTGGCATTACATAGTCCCGGATTCTTTTGCGAAGTTCCTTCAAAATATAGGGCTGTGCCATAATGCCGCCCCCCAGCACAATGCAGGAGGGATTAAAAATATGCACCAGGCTGGAAAGTCCCAGCAAAATTTCCCCGATCCATGCATCCACAATAGCCCGGATTCCAGGCTCCTCCAAGCGGGCAAAGATAATTCTCCCATTCTGTAAAGCCGAATCATAGGCCATAGCCTGACGCACCAATGCTGTGGCCGATGCATACTTTTCATAAATTCCGGCCGGAAAGCCTCCCTGACTTTTCTGAACATCTCCATGGGTCACCATGGAGCCAAATTCTCCTGCTGAAAAGCAGCTTCCCCGATAAATCTGCCGGTTCCGTACAATCGCGCCGCCGATTCCTGTCCCAAGGGTCAGGCATAAAAAATCTTCCTCACCCCTTCCCGCTCCCAGACAGGCCTCTCCCAGCGCCGCCATATTCACATCATTGTCCACCGCCACCGGCACCAAAAACGTCTCCTCCAAAATTTGACGAACTTTTGTTCCCGTATAGCCGGGAAGATTTTCATTGGCATAGCGGATTTCACCACGGTCCGTATCTACCTGCCCAGCCGTGCTGATTCCGATGGCATCCATCCCCTCATGCCTTCCCAGTATCTCCCTGGCACATTCCATCAAGCCGGAGCCGCCCCTGTCTACAGGCGTAGGTGTCTCTTCTATCTGACACAATTCTCCCCCATTATAAATGCCAGATTTGATAAAGGTCCCGCCAATGTCCAGAACTGCTGTTTTCACCGAATTGCCTCCACGTAGCGACGGGTAATATCTCTGGGCCTTGTAATAGCCGTACCTACCACCGCAGCCCAGGCACCTGTGTCCAGTACCCTTTTTAAATCCTCCGGACACCAGATACCACCTTCTGCGATTACCGGCTTCTTACTCTGCTCCACCAGAGCCTTTATCATGGTTACATCTGGCAGCTTCGTCCCCTTGGTATAAGGAGTGTAACCCGCCATGGTAGTTCCCAGTAGATCAAATCCCAGCTGCTCTGCCTGAAGTCCTTCTTCCACACAGGAGCAGTCCGCCATAAACAGCTGATCCGGGTACCGCTCCCGAATCTCCGGAAATACCTCTTCTATCATTCTTCCGTCCGGTCGGGGACGCTTTGTGGCATCCATGGCGATAATCTCCACCCCCACTTCCACCAAAGCCTCCACCTCCTGCATGGTAGGGGTGATATACACATCGCAACCCTCATAAACCTGCTTCACGATTCCAATTACCGGAAGGGAAACCGTAGCTCGGATTTCCTTAATGTCCTTGGCTGTATTGGCTCGGATGCCCACAGCCCCTCCCTGGTAGGCCGCATAGGCCATCCGCGACATAATATAGGAACTGTGCAGGGGCTCGTCAGGCAGCGCCTGGCAAGACACAATCAATCCCCCCTTGATGCGATCCAATATCTCCTGCTTCGTCATCCTGTTTCCTCCTAGTTTTCAAATTTCACGCCAACCCCTCCAATTACAGGAGGGCCAGCGCTTATTCACCTTATCTTCTCCCTCATAATGCTTCCCTATCCTATAGATGCCAATGAAAACCGTATTTGATTTAAATTTCTCCCAGCTTTTTCATAAATTCTGTAACCCGATCTTTGTTCTCATCGGAGATATCTGACTGAAAATCTTTGGAAAAGTCTCCCTGGCAACCAAGCAGATTCATAGCATGGCTGAATGCCTGCATAAGCCCGTTGGTCTTAATAAAGAGTACGCGCAGAGCCAGGATATCGTCCAGCTTCTTTCCTGCTGTATCTAGATCCCCATCAGCCAAAGCCTGATACATATCATGGGATGTCTTGGGCGTACAGGAGAACATTCCATCCAGATTGTGGTCTATGCCATAATGATAGGCAATATCAAAGGTCTCCAGATCGCTGAAATACTGAGAAAAGTTTTCCGGCCGGTCCTCACTGCGCTTTAAAATCCTCTGTGTCATCAGACTCCCTGACTTAATTCCCCGGATATTGGGATGCTTCCAAAGCCGTCTCACAGTCTCTGCATCCGTGGCCACCTTGGTCACCGTAGGCAGATCATACAGATATACCGGGAATTTGGATTTCTCCGCCAGTGCCCAGTAAAAGTTGTAAATCTCCTCCTGGTTCACAGCTACGTAGTAAGGTACCGTGGACACCACACCGTCGATACCCTCAATATCAGACAATGCCTGAATGCGGTCCATAACCCGGACAATGGACACATCTGTCACGCCTACCAAAGAGGGCACTCTGCCCTTGGCAGCCTTCACACTGCACTCCGCCACCTTCCGATACTCGGAATCCTTTATGTAGGGAGAATTTCCCATGGAACCCATAATCAGAAGTCCCGAAGCCCCCGCCTCAATCTGCTGATCAATCTGCAAGGCCATGCTGTCTGCACAAAAAGTCCCATCCTGCTCTACAGGTGTCCCCAATGCCGGATAAAATCCTCTTTTCATTTCCATTTTTCTTTTTTGCTGTCTCCTCCATACCGGCTGTGCATCCTTTCACAACCGGCCTGTAGGCGGCGGCATCCTCCTCTCAATTTGTTTTTATTTTAGTTTCCCTTACTGCTCCATATTATGATACGCCTCGTCCGAGAAATGACAAGCCACCATATGCTCCCGACCGCTGATGGTATAGGTTTTCATCTCTGGAACCTTCTCTTTACAGATTTGCTGGCACTGGCTGCATCGGGTATGGAATCGACACCCAGAAGGCATATTCATAGGACTGGGCACATCTCCCTCCAGCAGTATCCGCTTTTTGTGATGGTCAATATCCGCCACAGGAATGGCAGACAAAAGAGCCTTGGTATAGGGATGCATGGCATCCCGGTAGAGGGCATCCGCATCTGCGATCTCCATAATCTTCCCCAGATACATCACAGCCACCCGGTCACTGATATACTCGATGACGCTGAGATCGTGGGAGATAAAAATATAGGTCAGTCCCCTTTCTTCTTTTAGCTTGTTCAAAAGATTCAGCACCTGCGCCTGGATAGACACGTCCAGAGCGCTCACCGCCTCATCACATACAATCAGCCGTGGATTAATTAGCAGTGCCCTGGCAATCCCGATACGCTGTCTCTGGCCTCCGGAAAACTCTGTGGGATAGCGGTCCATATATTCCCGCTGCATATTTACCTCTTCCAGCAGATCTCCCACAATTTTTCTCCGCTCCTCCTTGGATTTCACGCCAAACTTTTTTAAGGGATCAGACATAGACTGAAAAATGGTAAAGGATGGATTCAGGGAGGACTGGGGGTCCTGGAATACAATCTGCATTTCCTTCCTTGCTTTGTCCAGCTCTTTATTGGACATTTTCCGCAAATCCTGTGGGCCGTCGGCAAACTCAAAAATAGCCTCACCACCTGTGGGACGAATCAGCTGCAAGGTGGATTTTCCCAGAGTGGTCTTTCCACAGCCAGACTCTCCCACCAGTCCCAGTGTTTCTCCCTCATAGACTACCAAATCAATGCCGTCCACGGCTTTGACGACGGCCTTTTTTCCTTTTACTGGGAAATGCACTTGCATATTTTTTAAGGTCAGAATAGGTTTTCTCTTTTCGCTCATTTTTCGGGCACCTCCCTCCAACAATGGCAGCGAACCATGTGAGTTCCTTCCAGTATCTCCTCCCCTGGCATGGTTTCCCGGCATGCATCACAGGAGAAATCACACCTGGGCTCAAACTGACAGCCCTTTGGACGATTATGGGGATTGGGAGTCATACCACGGATGGGCTCAATCTGCTGTTCCTTGCCTTTTCCTAAAATAGGAATGGAAGCCAGCAGCGCTCTGGTATAGGGATGAACCGGATGTTTTAACACCTCCCGGGCCGTTCCGCTTTCAATCACATTGCCCATATACATGACAATTACGTCGTCTGCCATCTCACTTACCACACCCATATCATGGGTAATAAGCAAAATCGCTGTATTGTGCTCCTTTTTAAGCTTCTCCATCAGCTCAAAGATCTGTGCCTGAATGGTCACATCCAAAGCCGTGGTAGGCTCATCAGCCAAAAGCACCTTTGGGTTACAGCTCATAGCCATGGCAATCACGGCTCTCTGACGCATACCGCCGGAATATTCATGGGGATATTGATCAATTCGTTTTTCCGGCTCTGGAATCCCCATCTGGATCAACAGATCCAGGGTCCTCTTCCTAGCTTCCTCCCTGGTCACATCCTCATGCTGACGGATATTTTCCATAATCTGCCAACCCACCTTGTATACCGGGTTCAGCGCTGTCATCGGATCCTGGAAAATCATAGCAATATCCTTCCCCCGAAGGCTACGCATTTCCTTTCCATTTTTTTTCAACTTGCTCAGCACAATGTCTCCCTGGTCCTCGGAATGGTAAACGATCTCCCCTTCCTCAATCCGGGATAACTTGGGCAACAGCTGCATAATAGACGATGCCGTCACACTCTTGCCACAGCCAGACTCTCCTACTACACACAGGGTACGGCCACGTTCTATTTCAAAGCTTACTCCGTTGACTGCTTTGTTGCAGCGGTTCTCAGAATAAAATTATGTTTTCAGATTTTTTACAGAAATTACACTTTCTCCACTCATATGCCGCCTCCTTTATCCCTGGATGGAAGAATCTGTCGTATCACGGACTCCGTCGCCTACAAAGTTGATGCTCATTACGAACAGAGAAATCACAACACCCACGGGAAGCCATATCCACCAGGCATTCTGCAGGGTATACATATCCTGAGATGCATTCAGAATATTGCCCCAGGTAGCAACCTCCATGGGTACCCCAAGTCCCAGGAAGCTAAGAGACGCCTCTTCCAGAATAAACGCCGCAATATTGATGGTTATATTTACAATAATCGGGCTGAGCGCATTGGGAAGCATATGCTTAAAGCAAATCAGCATATCATTTAGACCAAAGGCGTGCAGCGCCTGCACATATTCTTCCTCACGGATGGATAGCATAGCCGCTCTTGCCTGTCGGTAAATGCCGCTCCAACCGGTGATCACGAAAATAATGATAATATTCCGGGTACTCTGCCCCATAATGGTTACCATCACCAACACCAGAATCAACTGTGGGAAGGACATAAACACTTCCGACAGACGCATAGTAATCTTATCCAGCCAGCCGCCTCGATATCCTGCAAAAGACCCCACAAGCACACCAATCAGAGCACCCCCCAGCGCTCCACCGCCGGCCACTAATATGGAAACCCTACCACCATAAAGCACACGGGCAAATAAATCTCTTCCTACCTTATCTGTTCCAAAGATATGGTCTTTGGAGGGAGGCTTCATTAAATTGGTCAGATCCACTACCTCCGGACGATAGGAGGTCAACAGCGGTGCAAATATACAGGCAAGAAAAATAATTGTGAAAATGACCAGTCCCAACATAGCCATCTTATTACTCATAAACTTTGAAAGCGCCCGGCTGCCCTTTTTCTTTTTAGCCAGCACGCCTTCCTCTTCCAGACGGCGTATTTTATCCAGCTTTTTGTGAAACCGTTTTTCTCCAAATGTCATGCTTCCACCTCCTACTCAAGCCTTACGCGCGGATCCAGCACTCTCGTAAGAATATCCAGAACCAGACTGATAATCAGTACCATGATAACGATAATCAGGGCAATCATCATAACCAGAGGATAATTCCCGGCAGATACCGCCTCTTTAAAGGTAATGCCGATTCCCGGCCATTGAAATACATTCTCAATAACCACAGAGCTGCTGACTAGCATAGGCAGACGCAGGGCCAACAGTACCACCACCGGCGTCATGGATACGCGGAAACCATGAACCAGATTTACCCGCCACTCAGGAAGTCCTTTGCTTCTGGCCGCCTTTACAAAATCCTTGTGCATGCTATCCATCATACTAGCTCTGGAATAACGCATTACAGAAGCCGTCTGGGTTACTCCCAATACCAGGGCTGGAAGAATCAGATACCGGAGATGCTCATACCAGTGAACCATGTCCGGTGTAGTGCGCCCCCCAACCGGAAATATTTTCCAGTTTAACGCAAACAGCAGAATGGCCACCATACCAAAGAAAAATTGCGGAATGGACATTCCAATAACGCCAGCCAGCGTCAGGGTATGATCCAAAAGAGAGCCTCTCTTCAAGGCTGAAACAATTCCCAGTACACTTCCCAATATTGCTGATATGAACAGTCCCGTCAGAGCCAGCTCCAAGGTAACCGGAAGCCTCTGTAAGATAATGTCTTTCACCGGAACGCCACTTGACAGGCTGTATCCCCAGTTTCCCTGAAAAATCTGCCCCAACCATTTCACATACCGGACAAGGAACGGATCATTCAGACCAAAGGATTCCCGAAGCACATCCAGCTGCTCCGGAGTCATGTTTGCCGCCATATCCGGTGAAATCATATTCGAGACGAAATCACCGGGAGTGAGCTCCATGCCGCCAAAGATCAGAAAGCTCATCAGCAATGCCATGGGAATAAACATTAAAATTCGTTTACCAATGTATTTTGCCATATAAACCCCTTTCTCCCATGAAACCAACAGGGCGAAGCAATCATATTTAATTCTGACCGCTCCACCCTGCGTGTTTATATTACCATATTGATATCTTCAAAAGAACTTATTTCAAAGTCCAATTCTGGATATCCCACTGCATATAGAACTGCGGATTCCCCCACTTGCTTACATTGCCTGCCACCTTATCGCTGGTCACAACCCAAACTGGCTGATAGTACAATGCAATGTACGGAATCTCATCGGCATAATACTCTTCGATCTTTGCATATGTAGCCATTTGTTTCTCCACATCAGCGGTGGAAAGCATCTCGTTCACCATCGTTCCCAGGGTCTCATCATACGGTCCATGCCAGGTGCCGCTGCTGCCATCAGCAAACCGTGAATAGTAATCCAGCGGAGAGAGAGCAGACAATGCACCATAAGCCAAATCCCACTGTACACCTGCAAGGCCATCGGCTGTGGGAGCTGTATTCAGCTGTCCAGGTACGTCTCCCTCAAGGAGATATGGATTTACTTTAATGCCAACCTGGGCCAGCTGCTGCTGTACGATGGCCATCAGATCTACTGTCTGCTGATCGGTATAGTAGTATGCCAGCTTCAGCTCTCTATTGCTGTCCCAGCCAGCCTCAGCCAAAAGCTCTTTGGCCTTGTCGGGATTGTATGCGTATTCCTCCAGTCCCTCCACCTTCCAGTTAGAGCCAGTGGGTGTCAGAGTACCGGTACCAGGCATTGCTGCGCCTTCAAAGATCTGCTCGCAGATGGTGGCCTTGTCAATAGCGTAAGCAATAGCCTGACGCACGCGCTTGTCGGACAGAGGATTGGTCTCTCCTGCTGCCTTGGGATACTGATTTACCATAAACCAACGGGTATAGTTTACAGGTACGGTGTCAATGGTGACTCCCTCTACATCCCGCAGGGCCTGTACATCACTGTACATCTTGGTGTATGCATAGTCAATCAAACCAGCCTTTACATTGGTTACCAGCTTATCATCAGACTCTGCAGAAGATGCATTTAACAGAATCTTGAAATCTGCTACGCCATCCCAGTAATCCTCAAAAGGAGCAAAGGTAGCGTACTCGCCGATTTTAACTTCTTCCAACTTAAACGGTCCGGAGCCGATAGGACTTTGCCAGAAAGCATCCTGCTGAATCTGCGTCATATCTACGCCTTCCAGACAGTGCTTTGGCAAAATGGGGAACAGAGACATTGCCAACATTACAGAGGGCTGCACGGTTGCGAACTTCAGAACGATGGTCTTATCGTCCACTAATTCGATACCAGCAGGATGCTCTGTTTTGCCATCCAGGTAATCCTGAACGCCTTCAATGCCTTCACAAGTCTGCTTTAAGGTATTGTTAGCCATTCCGGCTCCCGGAGTCATAATCTGCTCCATGCTCCATACCACATCGTCCAGCGTAACGTCCTGGCCATCATGCCATTTCAGACCATCCCGCAGGGTAATGGTCAGCTGCAGGCCATCCTCGCTGAGCTCGTAGCTCTCCGCCATACCTGTCTCTGTGGTGGGATTCATATCATTGTCAATTCCGATCAAGGTCTCAAACAGCAGCTTGGAATGCACGTACTGTCCCAGATTCCACCAGGGTACCTCAAAGAACTCTACAGGCCCTGTATTACTGTACAGAATCTTCTCTCCCTCTGCTGCTGCAGGAGGCTGTTCGGCCGGTGCTTCCGTTTCCTGCCCCCCCTGCTCCTGATTCGTATCCGGTGTCGCTTCTGGTTTGGGATCTTCCTTGCCACCACAGGCAGCCAAGCCGATTACCATAATGCTGGCCATAAGCAACGAGAGAATGCGCTTTTTCATTTCTTTTCCTCCTTTTGTTTTAAATTTTGGATGATTACGCAACCTTCTCAACCAACTTGTAATCTATGTAAATAAATCACATAAATTCTTTGAAAACTCATTTTTTCTTTCCTAGAATGCGGTCCATAGCTTCTGCAATAGGCACCTTCTTCCCCACCGCCCGGATGGCTTCCACCGCCCCAGGCGTCAGGTTCTTGATACTCAAAAGCTTGGCATTGTCCCGCACCTGCTCCCAGGTCTCACAGCCCAATACCAGGGAGGAAATACCGGGTAAATCTCGAATATATGCCACAGACATTTCCTGTAGAGTCATCTCCTCTGATTTGGCAATGTCCCGTAGCTCTTCCACATAGGGCGCCAGGAACTCATATTTCTCCGGCACCTGATCCATGCACAGAAGCCCCTGAAAGAATACGCTCCGTACAAACACCACAGCTCCCCGCTTCTCAAGCTCCTCCAAAAGTCCCCTTTCCACCACTCTGGAATCCAGAATGCTCATAGGAATCTGAATGCCCTGCATCCAGTCATTTTCTAAGAAGGCTTCCACCTCGTCTGCCTCATATACGGAGGCGCCTAACATCCGGGTTCTTCCCTGCTCCCGCATACGCTCCAGCGGTTCCCGAAACTGCTTTCCGTAAGTACACATTTCCTTGGCATCATGGAAAAAGTACATATCCACTTTTCCTAAATGCTCCCAGGTCTGATTTTGCTGCGCTGCCAGCTCCTTTAAGGGCTCTTCTCCCAAAACCTTAAACTTGCTGGTCACAAAAAACCGGTTCTGGCTCTGCCTCAGATATTCTCCTATTACCTTTTCTGAGGTGCCATAAGCCACTGCTGTGTCAAGAGAATTCACTCCCGATGCAGCCGCCGTATCTAAAATCCGAAACGCTTCCTCCGTAGAGGGCTGCCCTGTCTTGTTAGCCATGCCATACTGCATGCCCAGCTGGACAGTTCCCAGCGTAAACTTGGACAGCTGCTCCTTTGCCGTTATCTCTGCATATACCATTCCTTTGCTGTATCCCCCCATCTGCCAGTTTTAGCCCAAAAGCCCCATATCCTTTACGCCAGAAACAATCTGGGTAAAATAATCACTGAGAGCGCACACATCTGCGCCCAGATTGATGAAGCGGAAGCCCATGTCATAGAGCTCTTTTACATTCCCCAGGCCTCCCACAGTTCCCGCAAATTTATTGTGAGCTCTTGCGGCTTCAGCTACTTTTTTGCGGGCCTCCAGGGTTTTCTCATTCCAGATATTCACCGGATTTCCAATGGACTGGGAGAAGTCGGCCGGTCCAAAGAACAGCATATCAATACCCTCCAGAGCCGCAATCTTATCCAAGTCCTCCATAGCCTCCACATCCTCTATCTGGATAATGGTCAGCTTCTCCTCATTGGAATAGCGAATGTAATCTGCCGTATCCAGCAGACAGTATTTTCCGTCCGCGTTGCCTCCATCAATCGGCCGCCGGCCAATGGGATGGAATTTGGTATAATAAACCACCTGCTTGGCATCCTCATAATTCATCACATGGGGCACCATCACGCCGGAGGCATCCATCTCCAGAGGACGTATCACATTGGAGTACGCGCCCCGGGCTGTACGCACTATGGACTCTGCACCGTAAGCCTTTGCCCCCAGGATCGCTCTGTTAACCTGGCCTAAATCTGCTGGCACGTGCTCCATATCCACCCAAATACAGTCCACACCACACAGAGCTGCCAGCTCCGCAGGAATGTTATCCGTAATATTAAGCTTCACACAGGTAACCAACTGGTCCTTTTTCAGTTTTTCTACCACCTTATTTTTCTTGTACTCCATGGCGATTTCCTTTCTACCCTTATTCTTTTATTTTACTACAACACAAATAATCTGTCAATTCATTTTTCGTCATATTGCATAATTTATTATTAATTTTTTCTCTTTCTCCGTCATTTTTACTAATTGACAAATGTTTTTGGGATGCTTAAGATTAAAATTAATATTGTTTGCTTTTCAGGGAGGTTTTTTCTTATGGAAGATATCGAATATCTTTTTATGCTGGAATTCCAGGTGGCTGGCATCACTGGAAAATTTATTACATTCTCCGCTGAATATCAGGCTCCGGACGCCTCCTCCTATTATCACCATCATCACCACCACTTTGAGCTTCACTACGTCCAGGAAGGCACTTGCGTCCTTACCTCTGGAGGAGAAAACCTCCACGTGGAAACCGGACAGTTCTGCATTTTTGCCCCTAACCGCTATCACTCCATCCGCGAGACCTCTCCCAATCTGAAAAAAATGTGCCTAGGCTTTGAGCTCCCCGCCTTCTCTGCTGATATGGACAAGCGGGCCGCTGCTATTTTGCTTCCCTTTTCCTCCTTTTCCTATTACACAGGCTCTGCAGATAATATAAAAAATACCCTTCAGAAAATATCAGACACAGCCACCGGCTCCCAGACAGATTTCTTTATCCAAGAAGAACTTCGTTCCCTTTTGTCTCTTCTGGTTTTGGAGCTAGCCTGGTTTATCGGTCCAACCTCCCAGGATATGCCGGACAATAAGATCACACTGGATTTAAAGAGAAACTTTATTATTGACACTTTTTTTAATCAGAATTTCCATCTCCACGATGGTGACCAGATTCTGGCTGATCAACTATATCTCAGCAGCCGTCAGCTAAACCGCATATTAAAATCCATCTACGGAAAAAGCTATCAAGAAAAAATATTGGAGATCCGTTTGGAGGTTTCCCTTGATTTATTAAAGCATTCTTCTAAATCCATAACCGAGATTTCTGAATTGACAGGCTACAATAGCCCTGCCAGTTTTTGCTATTTCATCAAAAAGGCTACCGGTCTGACACCTGGTAAGATCCGAAGATCTGCCGCTTCCCAGACCTAGGGCGATCTTACGTCTTCCATGACTTTTATTTTCTATAGTTATCATTATAACAAGGGCTATCACTTGCAGCAATAGCTCAAACAGTCACTTTCCCCTTTAATATGTCCGAAAATCGATATTTTTATTTTTCTCATAGAGAAAACAGAGACGGGACGGTATGTCACCAGCCCGCCGCTATCCTTTCTGTTTATTTTTTACATCTCTTGTGCAATTTAGCAAAAACGTTTCTTGCTATCCTCTATCATTTCAGCAGCTTTTCTAATCTTAGGCAGATCCTCCTGGGTAAAGGGAGGCAATGGCAAACGGGCCTGCCCAATGTCCACGCCCTGCATACGCAGGATTTCCTTCTCCACAGAATACAAGTTCCCCTGGCAAGATGTCATAGTTTCTATAATATTGTTGATGGCATACTGAATTTCTCGGGCTTTGTCGTTTTCTCCCTGCATTAAGGCCTCATTGGCTTTTAGAAACAGCTCCGGCATCACCCCGTAGGTACCTCCAATCCCGGCATCCGCTCCAATGATCCGGCCTGCCACAAACTGCTCATCTGGGCCATTAAACACCACAAAATCCGGGCCTCCCGCTGCCTTAAACCTCTGAATATCATAGGTGGGCATGGAAGAATTTTTTACTCCCACAACCTTGTCATAGCTCTTCATCTTCATAAACAGATTCATAGAGAGCGCATAGTGGGTAGTGCCCGGAATATTATAAATAATAAAAGGCAAATCCGTGGCATCTATCATGGCTTTCCAATACTGCTCAATGGCATACTCTGGTAATGTAAAATAGAAGGGTGGCACAGCCGCCAGCGCATCTGCCCCACACTTCTGGGCATGCTGGGCCAGTTCTACACTTTCCCTGGTGGACATGGCAGCCACATGGGCGATCACCGGAATCTTGCCTTTGGCCACAGCCATTACATTTTCCAAGGTCAGCATCCGCTCCTCCTTGGTCATATAAATGCACTCTCCGGAGCTTCCACACACATACAATCCGTTTACACCCTTATCCATCAGAAACTGGGTAAAGGCCCGCACCCGTTCTGGGCTAATATCTCCCTGCTCATCATAGCAAGCATAGAAGGCTGGAAAAATTCCTTTGAATTTCTCTGTTACACTGCTCCTCGTTCCCATAGTCAACACCCCTCTCCTTTTATCTCTTCCAATTTTTTACATATTTGTTTTCAGGGAGTTTCTCCCTTTAGTCCTTAATACTGGAACTCATAATCCGGCTCCACCGTAGCCGCGATCTGATGGCTCATAGTTATATGGGTCGGCTTATCCCGCAGCTGTAAAATGGAGGCTGGTACATCCTGGGAGGGCTTACCAAAAATACACAGGCGAGAGGTCAGTCTCTGCCAGGCCACCCGGCTTCCCGCTGTGGTGATATCGTGACTGTCCAGCACGTCCTTGGCCTGCATGGCATCCCGCGGCCCCATCATAGCGCCCATTGGCGGCACATTGGAAATATCACCGGAGCAGCCAAAAGAACCATGAAGGGAATTCTGGGCAATGGTCAAAGGATGAAGATGAGCCACCTTGGCCCCCTGCTGGCAATATTCCTCCATGGTAGGCTGGAACCAATCCTCCACCGGGTCGATAAACGCCAGATGACCCGGCCAGCCCGGTCCGCTGTATACAATATCCGCTTCGCCGTCCTGCTCCAGCATTTTGGAAAAGTCCGGTGTAGTCTTATTGCTGTGATATATAAAGTTTTCTTCCTTAAACCCTAAGTCTGCAATGTTTGACAGCATAAACCGACAGAAGGCATTCCCAAAACCAGCCTTATAACTTAAGGGGGCCACATTACCATCCTGATCCGCCCACTCGTCCATCATATAAAATTTTACATTGCGACAGCTAACTTGCAAAGCCTTCAGGATATAGGCAGCCTTTCGGTACAAGGGACAGGGATTGGGCATAATCATAACCACCTGTTTGTCCTCCCGGTCAGAGTCCACAATCCGCTTTACTATGTCCATAAGCATCAGCATTTCGCCTTCCTCATCCGACAGCACATCTACCCGGATATGGGGATTCCTTGGGTGATGGCCATTCATGGCCAAGATATCCTCCTTGGTAATGGCCCGGCAGCGTTTGATCTCCTCCGTGTTCTTAAAGGGATAAAAATCCGCTGCCTGAAATTTGAAATGATCTGTTTCCTGATAGCTTGTATTCCAACCCATGGCTATGTACTCCTCCTTAAATTTCGCCTAGCTGGCAGGCAATCTATTTGCTATTCTTCAAAACTTTCTTTTTAGAAAGTTTACATTTTGATTCGAAAATATTTTAAAACCTTCAAATCTGTGTCCAATTTTCCAAAATACACAATATTATTTCTACCGATTTACCTTTATATTAGTCAATCTTTTTATTTTTGTCAATCATTATTTAGGTTTTTTATATAGTTCGCACACTCCATTTTCACCTTAGGCCTATATTATTTAAAATATGTCTCCTAATGTATAATTTAAAATTTTACAAGAATTTACATTTTTCTTCGCTTTACTTTCGTTTTAGAAATTTATTGTTTTTTACTAGGAAAAAAAGCTCTTGGAGAGATAGTCCACACAAGCTCGCCAATTTTCTTTACTTTATATAATGTTTACAAAAAAGTATCCCTGGCTCTCCTTCCAGTTCCACTACAAAGACCATATCTAATTCTTTCATTGATAAAGGCTACACTCTGGAAATCTTGAATGTAGTAAGGATGTTTCTGATACAGCGTAGCAATGTCCTAATTGTGGATATAATATTAAAGAACATATTCAAAAAACAAAAAAGCAATGGGAAAAACAGGATACAGAAAAAAACAAATCAAAAAAACGCCAATTAGTAAAATTATAATTTTAGTTGTTATTTTTATAATGATTGGTATTTTTGTTGGTGTGCAGAAACGCCGTGATAAATATGCCTTGATGAATTTGCTTTTTCACATGCAGAAGATATATCTGAGTATGGAACATATGCTGTTTTGGAATTATATGGAAAATACTATTATCATGATATTGGAGCTGCTACCGCACTTAGTAAAATATCTCAAAGATTATCAAATTTAGATATTTGTGTTGAATATATAGATGAACATTTTTTAGATGAAGATATCAGTAATGAGGAAAGAGCAGAAAAGATAATATCAACATATGTTGATATTATGGTAAATTAACCTGTTGTGCTACATAAAAAACCAAAAGAACTTCAACATAATGTGCTACCCTACTTGTAACGACACAAATTTATAAGGAGGCATTATGATGTTGAAGTTCCATAACTAATGATACCTCAGCCCTGGTAACTTTTGAAGATTTTATACATAAAACGAAAAAGATTTGGAATACGTAAGCCACTGTTCTTCCCTAGCTTCCTGCATTCAAAAACCGATTTTCACACTTTCCCCCTCCACAGCAACACCCCGACTTTTGGTGATAGGCAGTTTTTGATCCTCCGAAAAGCCAATGGTTTCCCCATGGTTCAAGACCACCCCTGCAAGAATCACATAGTTTGCAATATCAGAGAGAAATTCGTGAAGAGTCTCTGCATCCGCCCGGCTATCCAGTACCTCTATCTCATCATATCCAAAGTTGCGCATGCCGGCTGTATAGCCACAATTTCCTGCCTTACCCTTGTATAATCCAAACCATACCAGATTGTAGATGGGAAATTCATTCTCCTTTAGCATCTGGGAAAAATTCATCCAATAATCCAGTGCATAAACCACCTCTCCCGTGTAAACGCCCAACACGCCTTCCTGCTTACATGCGGAGGTCACAGCCTTTACCAGCAGCTGTCCGCCCTCTACGGGAGGAATTGCCTGCCCCAACACCGCCACCAAAAGATGAGCCTGATGTTTTTTCGTCTGCTCCACGCCAGTTGGCCACAGATAGTTTTTTGCCGCTGCCCCTTCTGCCTCGCCTCCTGGAATCGGAGCTGGCATCATGGAGACAGCGATCATAGCGCCTTGATAGGCGATTACAAAGCTTTCCTCTTCCTTCTCCTGGTCGTCAGACTCGTCCGCAATCCCCCATGTCTCCTTTAACTCCTGCAAAAGCGCGGCTTTATCCCACCTCGCCTCCCTAAGAAGCACATAGTTGGCAAAGGTTCCGGGGTTTTCTTTGCGGTTCTCCGCCCATTGAGCCTGCTCCCTGTAATACTGACACACCTTTTCCACCAGTGCCCTGGCCTGCTCAACAGCCACAGATTCCTTGTATTCCTCCATCTCGCTGAATACATGACCACAGTGTTCCAGACTGTCCTCCTCATAACCGCCGCACACCCCCAACAGCCATTTGCCCCACAGTCCTTTTTTATATTTGAAAATGTAGTAGTGCAGCTGATCACATGCAAATTCCCCGGCGCATTCTATCTTGGCTGGAGCCTTCCCCAATTCTGCTGGATGGGAAAGCCACTGGGTCATAGCCTCCTGCGCTGCATGCATTTGTTCCTGGTTCATATACACGCCTCCTGTAATTTTGTCTCTATTCCACTCATCCCTATCTATAGCATAAGCATATAGGAAAACTTTCGGGAAAGCAACTGGGAATCCCGCTTTTTCCTGGCAATGGAGTCCAATGCCACAATTTTTTATGGCCAACGATTGCGAAGACAACAAAGCGCCACTCTTTGATAAAGACTGTCTCCCTGGCAAAAATAAATGCCTGCGCTACAACGGAAATTATTAGCGAACACGAGGAATATGCCGTGCCCCTGACGATAATAAATTTCTGGAATGTGCAAAAGATTTCTATGCTTTCTATAATTGTCAGCGGAGATAACGCTCTGGTCGTAATAGAGAAATTTGAAAATTTTAAAATGTAATAGCAAAGGATTTTCGCAAACTTGTCGGCATCATGATAGCTTTTTACAAATCTGTTTCCCTTTTACAATTCGGCTTCCCTTTTACAACCTCGTTTCCCTTTTACAATTCGGCTTCTCAAATTCTTGCTCTCTCTCACCACCTTGCCCAGCCGTGTCAAACACAATATCCCCAGGCATACGCCCAACACCTTGGCCGCATATGGGCCAAACCCTGTATAGTCCCTTTCTATCACCCGTCTGAAAAAGGGAATTCCCAACACCATAAGGGAGTAGCACAGGGCTGGCACCCCGTTTCTTCCCCATGAAGGAAGCTTTTCGGCTCCCAGGAAACCACTGATCCTCTCCCCTATCCGGTACAGGACCAGGAGAGAGGCAAAATATACGCTGGTCCCTATCATGGTGTGAAGCCTTTCCCAGGACAACCAACCACCCATTAGCCCCAGACCCTGGAAAAGCTCTGGCAGATATATGGACAACACCATGCGAACTCCATTTACAAAGCCTGTGGCCACCCAGGCTCCCGGGAAACAAAGTGCCGTCCAGGTAAAGCCATGCCATCGACTTTTCATTCGGGGCACAAAGGTGGCAATGAGCATCAACAGGGAAAGCATCATAAATCGAACACCGGCGCAGGAGGGTGCAATAATAAACCGTATCTCATGATTCACATATCCCACGCCGGGCTCGTATAGAAAGGCAGGTCCCCCCAGGACTTTGGTCCACCAGGCTGTGGGAGCCAAAATCCAGAGCAATGCATCACTGCTGGCATTCCCATAATAAAATTTCAGCCCAAGGGCTGCACAAAGGCCCAGCAGAATGCACAAAGAGACCTCCCATTTTTTCATGCCTTGTAGACTCCTTTCTCCTTCTTTCTCCGGCGCATCCAGGTGCCCAGGAGCATTCCCCCAGCTCCCACAAACAGCAATCCTTCCTCTGGCTCCGCTCCCCTGCGGTAGCCTCCTATGGCCATCTCTGACACCCCTTCCGGCAGCGGAGAAGGCTGATCCACATCCGTGCTCTCTCCTTCCGGATTGCGCACCGTATCCATAACCGCCACAAAGGAGGTATAGGAGGTAGCCATGCTGTAGGTCAGTCCCAGAGCCGTCACCTCCGCCTTGGCCATCTCGTTTCCACCCGTTCCATAATCCGTAAGCCGCTCCACTCTCTTTCTTGCCCACAGATAGCGAAGAGCTTCATTCTCCTCTGAGGGTTCAAACTTGTCCACCTTTATATTCTCCCTGTACACACCGTTACCGCTCTTTCCAGAAATTTGGATGGTTCCCTCCGGCGATCCCTTCCATTTTCCAAAAAGCACCACTGGCTTTTCTGCATAGAGAGTGGAAATATGAATAGGCTCCACGTCATACACGTCAAAATCATGGAAATCTACCTGAATATTCGTCAGAATAGGGGCCTGAATATAGTTTCGGAACCGCTCTGCCATTTTAGGCGCCTCCTCATCATCCATGACCACAAAGGATTCCCCCAGCCCCACCTTGGCAATTCCCTCCATGAGATAGCGGTTTACCGCCGATCCAATGCCAAAGGCAAAAAAGCTGGTGCTGTCCAGGTGCTCCTCGATTTCTTCAAAAACCCCTTCCTCCCCACTGATAAAGCCATCGCTGATAACAATCACACTGCGAGCCGTATCCCGCAAAAGGGGTGTGGCATTGGCGCTTCTTAAGGCTGCCTCCATCTCCGTGCCCCCGCCACCTTTCTGGTAGTCAATCATGCGAAGGGCCCGATTAATATTGTCCTCCGTGGCCTCCACGGATTCCGCAGACAGCCGGGTCACTTTCTCCGAAAAAAGAATGACATTAAAGCTGTCAGTAACCTGTAGGTTGCTGACTAAATCCCGAATCAGAACCTTGGCTGTATCCAGAGGATATCCATCCATGGAGCCGGACACATCCAGAACAAAAATATATTCTCGGGCCGGGATCTCCTCCGGCTTATACCGCTTGGGAGGCTGCATGGTCATAAGGAAGAAATTTTCCTCCTCCCCCTCATAGAGCATAAGTCCGGAGCTTACCTGTTCCCCCTTCACCTGATAATCCAAAATAAAATCCCGGTTTCCAGCGTATTCCCTGGGATTTGCCAGGGTTACCTGGGTCTTTGCTCCCTCCTGCTTAGTAGAAATCTTGTGAGACCGGGACATGACATTGCTGACAGGCACCCCAGCGGAAAGGTTTACGGATATCTTGTAGGTTCCCTCCGGTGCGCTCGTATCCTCCAGATAAGGGGTTTCCACCCAGTCCTCGTCTCCACCACTGTCTGTCTCCATGGGACGGGCATAGCGGGGACCTACCACTGTAGGAAACACATAAGAATAAATCCCATCCACAGGCTCGATAAGCTCTGTATAGTGAAGCTCAATGCGAATCTCATCTCCTGGCATAATGTTAGCCACATCCATGGTGAACACGTTGGGCCTTTGTTCCTCCAGTAAGGAGGCACTTTTTCCCTGGCTTTTGGCCTCCTCATACTCTGCCTTAGCCTCCTCCTTTTCCTTGATCTGCGCCCGGATTACCTGGTCCCCCACCTGCATGGTCATGCCATGAACAGACACTCGGGTGGATGCCGGAAATACGTACCTGGCGCTGATGGGATTTTTTCCCTCATTGGCGTAGGTCTGGGTCACATAGGTCTCCGCAATAATGCCGTTGATATTGGCCTTTACCTCCGTGTCCTTCAAAGGCAGATGATCCACCTTGGGGTCTGCCCCCTCAATATAAAAGTAGGGCGACAAAGTGGTATCCTCCTCCCCCCAGCTCCCCCTGGCATACGCAATGGGACAATTCATTATCAGCATCAGCGCTGCAAGCAGCAGACACAATCCTCTCCCTTTTCCTTTCATGGCCCTACCTCTTTTCTCTTTTATTATCCCTATTTTATATGGGGTCGGCATCAGAAAAACATCAGAAAAACATCAAAAATGCATCTTCTATTTCTTATAGCTTTTGTAAATGTGGAAGCGCGATTTCCCCCACTCCGCTATTGCAATTCCTGCACTCCAGGGCTTGACAAATCCTTATCCATCATGCATAATAGTCAAAAGATATTTTTTATCACATGAGAAATGCAGTGATAAGGAGGAGTACGCAGCATTCCGATGCCCAGAGAGAGGATGGATGGTGAAAATCTTCGTGAGGGTGCTGGGGAAGTAGCCTTTGAGCAGCGGACCCAACGGCAGGGAATTTCCTTCTGCTCAGTAGGCTCCGACGTATTCCCACGTTACAGGGATACAATATCGGATTTTTCCCGTATTGGATGAGTGCAGAAACCAGGTTTCTGAAGTTAGGTGGTACCGCGGATATATTCGCCCTAAGCTTTTTGGCTTAGGGCGATTTTTATTTCCCATCCAGGACTGAGACGGCACTTAATCAGTCTCTGTCCGGAAGTCCCCGGAAGGAATTTTCGGCCGTGTACACGGATGAAAATTTCTTCCATTGTGGGGGACTGTAGGACTGAGACGGCACTTAAATAAGGAGGATAACAATGAAGCAAATTTCAGGTAACAAGCTATTAGTAAATGCCCTAAAAGAAGAAGGGGTGGAGGTTCTTTTTGGTTACCCGGGAGCCTGTACCATTGATATCAGTGATGAGCTGTACCGGCAGAATGACATTTCTGTGGTTCTGCCCCGCCATGAACAGGCTCTGGTCCACGAGGCCGATGCCTATGCCCGGACCACTGGAAAAACCGGGGTCTGTCTGGTAACCAGTGGCCCTGGCGCCACGAACCTGGTAACGGGTCTGGCTACCGCCAACTATGACAGTGTCCCTCTTGTCTGCTTTACTGGCCAGGTTCCCCGGCATCTCATTGGCAATGACGCCTTCCAGGAGGTGGATATTGTGGGGATTACCCGCAGCATTACCAAGTATGGGATTACTGTGCGAAACCGGGAGGATCTGGGACGCATTATCAAGGAAGCCTTCTACATTGCCCGCACTGGCCGTCCTGGTCCGGTCCTTGTGGATCTGCCCAAGGATGTAATGGCTGAGCCGGGTCCCGCAGAGTATCCTAAAACCATTCATATTCGAGGCTATAAGCCCAGCTCCGGCATCCATATCGGACAGCTGAAACGGGCGCTGAAGCTGCTGCAAAAGGCTAAAAAACCTCTGTTTCTGGCTGGAGGAGGCGTGAATATTGCCCGGGCCAATGAAGTCTTTACTCAAGTAGTGGTTCGAACTGGTGTTCCGGTTGTCACCACCATAATGGGTCGTGGAGCTATCTCCACCCAACACCCACTGTTTGTGGGAAATCTGGGAATGCATGGCTCCTATGCTGCCAATATGGCTGTCAGCAACTGCGATCTGTTGTTTTCCATTGGTACCCGCTTTAACGACCGCATTACCGGGCGCTTTCGGGAGTTTGCCCCCCACGCCCAGATTATCCATATTGACATTGACACAGCCTCCATTTCCAAAAATATCCATGTAGATATTCCCATTGTGGCAGATGCAAGGGAAGCCCTCACAAAGATGAACGAGTATCTCCAGGAAAATCACTCCCATCACTCCAGCCGCTGGCCCTCAGAAATTCAGGGTTGGAAAAAGGAGCACCCCCTTGCCATGCGCCCAAATGGCCGGCTAAGCCCCATGGATATTATTGAGGAGATCAACCGTCAGTTTGAACAGTCTATCTTGGTCACTGACGTGGGGCAGCACCAAATGCTGGTCACTCAATATGCAGAGATCACGGAGAAAAAGCAGCTGATCACTTCCGGCGGTCTGGGTACCATGGGCTACGGACTTCCCGGCGCCATCGGCGCCCAAATTGGCAACCCGGAAGTCCCTGTTATCTCTATCTCTGGTGATGGAGGTATCCAGATGAATATCCAGGAGCTGGCCACCGCTGTTCTGGAGGAGTTGCCTGTTATTGTATGCATATTTAACAATCAATATTTGGGCATGGTCCGTCAGTGGCAGAACCTTTTCTACGGCAAACGCTACGGCATGACCAACCTAAGAGCGGGAGCCCTGTCCCGTCGGACTGATCGGACGGAATACCCAGAATACACACCGGACTTTATACGTCTGGCCGAAAGCTACGGCGCAAAAGGTCTTCGGGTCTCTAAAAAAGAAGAGATTGCCGCCGCCTTCCAGTCCGCCAAAGAAAACATCAAGGCCCCCACTGTCATAGAATTCCTCATTGACCCGGACGAGATGGTATACCCCATGATCAAACCCGGCGGCACACTGGAAGACATGATCCTGTGCTGAAAAGCCGGGACGCTGCGGAACTCTTAACAGCAGCAAGCCTTTCTATGCACGGAAGGATTTCGGAGCGTAACACGATCTGAAATTCTTCCATTGTTGGGGCATAGATAGGTTTGCTGCGGAACTCTAAATAGGAGAAGAAAAATGGATAATTTGATGAAAAAAAGATGGATTTCCCTGTATGTAGAAAATCAGGTGGGAGTGCTTTCCAAGATTTCCGGACTTTTTTCCGGAAAGTCCTACAACCTGGACAGTTTGACTGTGGGCACCACCGAAGACCCCACGGTTTCCCGTATGACCATTGCCACTGTCAGTGATGATGAAACCTTTGAGCAGATAAAAAAGCAGCTGAATCGCATGGTGGAGGTGATTAAGGTCATTGACTTTACCGATATCTTTGTCCGCATGAAGGAGATTCTTTATGTTAAGGTCCGGGGCTGCTCTCTGGCTGACAAAACGGAGCTCTTTCAGATTGCAGAGACCTTTAAGGCCCGGGTCATTGATTATGGCCGAGACAGCCTTTTGCTGGAATTTGTCCAGACTGCGGCAAAAAATGACGCTGTGGTCCAGCTGATGAAGGAATCCTTCCAGGATATTGAGGTGGTTCGAGGCGGAAGCGTAGGAATCGAATCCATCAGCATCATGGAAAAATAAGATATAGACTGGAAATATCTGTCTTAAACCTCCATAGGTTCTTGTCAACGGGGAATAGAAAATGCTATAATAAACTAACCAGAAAGTGACTTCATGGAGGGCATAAATTTGAGTGATCACACAAAAGTGGAACATGGGTTAATTGAATACATTCTATCTGCGCTGGATGCTCCGGAAGAAAATTCCAGCGCTCTGCGGACTCCTGACGGAAGCCGTGTTCTGAATGATGTGAATATCCAGGCTGCCCATGAAGTCAAAAAATTTATGGACGAAATGCCAGGAGGCTTTTTCATCTATCGAGCCGAAGGTCAGGAGGAGCTTATCTATGCTAACAAGGCCATGCTCCACATTTTTAACTGTGATACCATGGCAGAGCTGCGGGAGTTGACCAAAAATTCCTTTCGCGGAATCGTCCACCCCGATGATTTGGAGGCTGTGGAGGAAAGTATTCGGGTTCAGATTGCCCACAGCCAGCACGATCTGGATTATGTGGAATACCGCATTATCCAAAAAGGTGGGCAAATCCGCTGGATAGAGGATTATGGTCATTTTGTTCACAGCGAATACATGGGAGGGATCTTCTATGTATTTGCTGGGGATGCCACAGAAAAAAAGCAGCGCCAGGCTGCGGAAAAGACTGCTATGCTCAATGAAAAGAGAGCGCGGGAAAAGCAGCTGCAAAACCAGATCGAAGCATATGACAAGGAGCTTAAGGTCATTAACCAGGAGCACTTGCGGCGGCTGGAGGTGATTGAAGGCCTCAGCATCAATTATGAATCTATTCTTTACGTCAACCTGGACGCGGATCGAATCCTTCCCTATCGGCTTAGCAGCCGTACCGAACTCCAGTTTGGCAAAAAATTTGAGCCTCGGTCTTTTCGCTGGTATGTGGACAATTATATAGACACCTGGGTCTGCCCGGAGGATCGGGAAAGTGTCCGTCAGGCCACTTTGCCAGAGTGTATTCGGGAAAAACTGTCGAAAAACAATACCTATTACATCAATTATCGTGTGCAAAAGGATGGAGAACTGCAATATCTCCAGCTCCGCCTGGTAAATGTCAGCAGTGAAAATCAGATCTCCCGGGTTGTTTTGGGCTATCGCCGGGTGGATGATGAGCTTCAGTATGAGATGGAGCAGAAAAAGATCCTGGAGGATGCCCTGAATCATGCAAGGCTGGCAAATATTGCCAAGGATACCTTTCTCTCCAACATGTCTCATGACATGCGTACTCCTTTAAATGCCATTACTGGCTACACAGCTCTGGCCCAAAAACACAGTTATGAACCTGCGCTGGTAGGGGAATATCTTCAAAAGATTGAGACCTCCAGCCAGCAGCTTCTCTCTCTTATAAATGATGTGCTGGAGATTTCCCGCCTTGAGTCTGGGACCATCCATAACAGGGAGTCTGAATGCCATTTACCTGCTTTTATGGAAAAACTTAAGCTGGTCCTGCTTCCCATTGCCAATAGAAAGAAGCTTAACTTTTCTGTGGATCTATCTGGCCTGGAACATGGCGATATTTACTGTGACAGTGAGAAGCTTGAGCGGATTCTCCTTTGTCTTATTGGGAATGCTATCAAATATACAGGCAATGGCGGTCAGGTTTTGTTGCGGGTAATGGAACAAAAAGAGGCTGCAAATAATTATGGCACCTACCGGTTCCTGGTGGAAGATAACGGCATTGGAATCAGTCCGGAATTTCTCCAGCGCATTTTTGATCCCTTTGAGCGGGTTCAGAATACTACCCAGAGCGGCATTCAGGGCACAGGATTGGGCTTGACCATTGCCAAAAATATGGTGGAGACCATGGGGGGCAGCATTCAGGTAGAGAGCACACCGGGAAAGGGCAGCTGTTTTACCGTTATCTTTGATTTTCGCCTACTTAGCCAGCATCTCTCTCCTACCAGTCATATGACCCAGGCGGTTCTCCAGCTGGTAGGATCCCGAAAGCTTCTTCTGGTGGATGACAATGAAATAAATGTGGAGATCGAGAGCGAACTCCTGGAGGATTTGGGGTTCACTGTGGACACGGCTGCCAACGGCCGCATTGCCCTGGATATGCTTGTAGCTTCCCCTCCACATACCTATGCGCTGATTCTTATGGATATCCAGATGCCTGTGATGAACGGTTATGAAGCCACCCGGGCTATCCGAGGCCTTGAAACACCCAGCCTGTCCAGTATCCCCATTATTGCTCTGTCCTCCAATGCCTTTGAGGAGGATAGACAAATGTCCCGGGAAAGTGGCATGAATGCCCACATTCCCAAGCCTGTAAATATCCCAGAGCTTCTAGATTTAATGGAAAAAACCATACAGCTCATTCCCATTTAAAAACAGGATCCCTATTTCCACACAGACTTTGGTTTCCGTTTCTATCACAGCAATCGAGTAGGGGGAATTTAATCCCCCTCTCACACCACCGTACATTCCGTTCGGCATACGGAGGTTCAACATATCTTCAAAGCATGACGTTCTACGTAATAATCATAACAACTGACAAGACC
>JAAWAC010000036.1 GCA_022791975.1 Lachnospiraceae bacterium
CATGCTTCAGCGTTTGACCACACTGGCTTCTCAGTCTGCAAACGGTACCTACAACAGCGTAGCTAGAAACAACCTGCAGCAGGAGGTTACTGACCTGCTTGCTGAGATTGACCGTATTGCAAACAATACAGACTTCAATGGTATTAAGCCGATTTCAACTGGTGGATCAAAGATGACCTTCCAGATTGGACCGAGTTCAGCAGAGACCATTGGCGTAAGCAAGAGTGCAATGACTGCTCAGTCTCTTGGAATTAAGGGTATTAAGGTTTCTAGCCTTTCGGGTGGTAACTCCGCAATCGATACTGTTAAGGCTGCAATCAACAAGGTTTCCACCTACCGTGCTACCCTCGGTGCTGCTCAGAACCGTCTGGAGCATACGGTGAACAACCTGAAGGTATCTTCTGAGAACATCACCGCAGCTGAGAGCCGTATCCGTGATACCGATATGGCCGATGAGATTACGGCATTCACGAAGAATAACATTCTTTTGCAGGCTTCCCAGTCCATGCTGGCACAGTCCAATTCCGTACCTCAGAGCATCTTAAGTCTGCTTTCCTAATTAAGGAAAGACAGTTTGGGCCCAGTGTGTGCTGGGCCTAGTCATAACAGGGCCTGTGATAGAAGCCATTTCCACAGCAGTAGGCTTGGAAATGGCTTCTATTAATATCTGAGAATATCTCTCATAATGATTTGAAGCTACAAGGAAGGGATCAAAATGCATAGAGAAAGTCCAATCAAGATCTCCCAGTGCATGATTGTAAAAAATGAAGAAAAAAATATTGAGAGGGCGCTTTCCTGGGGGAAGGGAATCGTGGCTGAACAAATTGTGGTGGACACAGGCTCTACAGACAGAACTGTGGAGCTGGCAGAAAATTTAGCAGCGCAAGTGTATTATTTTCCCTGGGCAGATGACTTTTCCGCAGCGAAAAATTTTGCCATCAGCAAAGCCCAATATAGCTGGATTGCATTTTTAGATGCAGATGAATATTTCACAGAAGAGGATGCCAAAAAGCTTCCCTTTTTGTTAGAGGAAATCCAGCAACAACACTATGATGAGATAGCAACAAACTGGATTCATCTGAATGATGATGGAAGTATAAAAATGATAGACACGCAAGTACGAATATTTCGTAATCGTAAAGGGCTAAGATACCATAGAAGGGTCCATGAATATCTGGCATGGGAGGATTGCGCTGACATTTCTTATGTCCAGGATTCCTTGGGACTGTCTATCTACCATACAGGCTATGGGATGGCAGCAGAAAAGAAAAAGCGGAAAGGAGGACGCAACCTCCAGATTATTCAGGCAGAGTTAAAAGAGCATCCAGATGATTTTGAAATGCTTGCCTATTTGGGCAATGAATATGTAGGGCTTGGAGAATTTACTCTTGCGGAAAACACTTACCGAGAAGCTATCTCCCACATGCCGGAAAGGATGCTGGGCGTTTATCATGTGGCTGCTTCAGAGGTTCCCCTGCGTCTGCTGTCTGTTCTGGTGGAGCAATCAGATGTGGATGAGGATAAGCTTTTAGATCTATATCAATGGGCTACAGCTGGATGGCCGGAGGAAGGAGATTATGACTATTTCCTTGGACTTTATTATGCCCAAAACAAAAATTTTCCCAAAGCGGAGCTCCATATACGGAAGGCGTTGGAAATTATGGAAACACATGGGAACTATCAGAAATCTATGGTGGTATCTGGAAAAATAATAAGTACATATGAATTACTGGCCGCTTGCTGCTTTAATAATGGAGACATGGAAAGTACCGTTCGGCTAACGACAGCTTTGCTTAAAGAGAATTCTTATCTGATGGGAGCGCTTACTCTATTTGTCCTGGCCTTCCGCAATGACGCAGAAAAAATAGAGGATAAAAAATCCCTGGCCATGGAAATAGCAGCCCTCTTGGGGCGTACATTCTATAATTTCTCTTCAAAAAAAGACTGCCTGTTTGTTTTACGGGCAGCTGTATCTGCTGGTTACCAGGAATTGATAGAAATTATTCGCAGTCTGTTCTCTGAAGAAGAATTGCAGGAAATAAATCTGGTGACCTGGCTAAAGAATATATCGTAAAACTTTATCGTCTCATATTAATAGGGTAGAAAGGAGCTTCCCAGAATGCGCATATTTATTATGTCACCAGCCAACTGTGCAACCGGAGGACCAGAGTTGTTACAGCAATTTGCCCGATGTCTGATGGATAATGGGATAGAAGCCTATATGCTTTATCCAGATGCAGAGGGTACTAATTGCCCGATACCGGAGGTTTATTGGAAGTATCATACCAAATATGTATCTAAATATGTGGACAGAGAAGATTCTGTGCTTGTATTGGCAGAAACCATGTTGCACTATATGGATCTGTGCCAAAAAGGTACTGTCATGGTCTGGTGGCTTTCCGTCAACAATTATATTTTAACCTATAAAAGCCTTGTCAAACAAAACGATTGGGATGTATTTGGCCTGAAAAGTCGGGAAAACCTGGTCCATTTTGTTCAGTCTTATTATGCAAAGGATTTTATATATAAATGTATGGGTATAACCAATGTTTACTATCTGAAAGATTATATCAATAGTGAGATCTTAGAATATGCCTCCTCATATGGAGATATCTGTGAAAGAAAAAATATTTGCCTGTATAATCCCAAAAAAGGATACGAAAAGCTTCTTGCTGTCATAAAAGCATGCAGAAAAGATATTATATGGATGCCTTTGAATAACTATACACCCCTGGAAATGGCAGAATTAATGTGTCATTCAAAGCTTTACATCGATTTCGGCCCCCACCCTGGGAAGGATCGAATACCCAGAGAGGCTGCCATATGTGGCTGTTGTGTGCTTACAAACAGAGAAGGAAGCGCTGCTTATTGGGAGGATGTGGGAATACCAGAATCCTATAAAATCAAAGATTCGGATAATGTTACATATGTTCTGGAAAAAATATATGATCTAATCGACCACTATGAGGAAAGAACTCAGGAGTATTCTGATTATAGACAGAAAATCAGACAAGAAAAAGAAGAATTTTTAAGGGAAACACTGGATGCAATTATAATTCTAAAAGCCCATATCAAGGATGTGGAGGAGACAGGATGTAACACAAAGGTAGCTGCTGAACAAATTAAAATGTTGGAATCTCTCCAAAGTGCTGTAATCCAGATGGAAGAACTACTTTGTGAAGCAAAGGATGCCTGCCTAAATAATTGTACTTCAAAGACTATAGATAAGCTACTCACTTTGGATTACCTCATTCAGGTTGCCAGAGAATCCATATACATAGAATTGACTGAGCTAGCCAGCTTGAGGAGGGAAAAATAACAGCCACTTATGAAGATATTGTTTATACAATGGAGTAGTATAGGACAAAAAGACTTGGAGGAAGCGTTTATCCAGGAAGGCCATAGCCTGATTTTCGCGAAGTTTACGGCTAACGAGCTGCAATATGGAGATGTTTCAAACATAGACGATACGCTGACTGCACTCGTAAGTAAAACAAAGCCGGAGATTGTTTTTACTGTAGATTACTTTCCCTCTGTCACAAATTTTTGCAGTAAGCAAAAGCTTAGATATATTTCCTGGATTTATGACAGTCCCTATGATTGGATGTACTTTACATCAATTTTAGATCCCTGTAATGTTGTCTATATGTTGGACAAGGAGATCTGCTTAGAATTTCAGAGAGCAGGTATTTCTCATGTCCATTACCTGCCTATGGCAGCTAATATAGAGCGTCTGGATACTATTACAATAGATCTGCCTCTTATTTATAAAATAGCTTTTGTTGGCGCCCTCTACCTGGAGAATGACACTTTTTCCAAAGGAGCAGATATCTTGACAAGCTACGCTAAGGGATATGTGGACGCCCTGGTAGCCACTCAACTAAAGATAAGTGGCTACAATTTTATTTCCGAGCTATTAGATCCTATCTTAGGGGAGCTATGCAGGGTATACCAAAGGCTTCCATTGGAGGGAGACATGCGGACGGATAACTTCTTCTGTACAGAAAGTATTATTAATCCGTGGATCTCAGGTGTGGAACGTATTGATCTCTTGGAGGCTGTTACCCAAAGATACAGCCTGGATCTTTTTACACATTATAAAGATCTTCATATGCCCAACCTACACAACCATGGCACAGTTAATTATTATAGGGAAATGCCTCGGGTATTTAAACAAAGCAAAATCAACCTGAATATTAGCCGTCGAGGAATGAAAAGCGCAGTGCCCCTTCGTTGCTTTGATATTATGGGAGCGGGAGGGTTTTTGCTAAGTAATTTTCAGGCAGGCTTTCTGGATCTGTTTGTACCAGGAGAAGACTTTATCTATTATGAAAATAAAGAGGATATGTTGCAAAAGATAGGATATTATCTAAAACATGATAAGGAAAGAAATGAAATCGCTAAAAATGGACATGATAAGATTGCATCCAAACACACTTACCGTCACCGCGTGCGGGAAATGCTGGACTCTCTCAAATAATCCATAAACCCCTGTTTATTTTCCAGAGCCGTAGTAGTCGGCCGCCCCAAATTCTCCCGGGCCCCAAGGCAACATTTCACCTCAACCATACATAGCTCCTGGCAATCCCGGGCACGTTTAAGCTCTCTGTCCAGCTCTTCCAAGGTATCCACACAGACTGCTCTCGGATAGCCACATCCTTTGGCAATGGCAGTCAAGTCTATACTTCCCGCCACGGTGGGCATGCCTCCGACAGTTTCATGAGCGTGATTGTTGATGACAATATGGACCATATTTTTGGGGGCGTTTGCCCCTATGACCGCCATTGCACCCATATGCATCAGGACCGCCCCATCTCCATCCATGCACCATATTTTGGTGTCTGGCTTGTTAAAAGCAATTCCCAGGGCAATGGAAGAGCTGTGTCCCATGGAACCCACAGTGAGAAAATCATACTTATGGCTTTGATTGTTAGCTTCCCGGATCTCAAACAGCTCCCGGCTGGCCTTTCCTGTTGTGGAGACAATGGGGTCCTCCCCTGTGTATCTCACAAGATGTCGAATAACCTCCTCCCTCGTTAACTGATATTCATTCTCAAAAACCATTTCTTTCTCATAGGAAAGGCCTCCTTTTCCAATTACAAAGGCCACATCCCTTCCCGCAGCAAGCTGCTTTTCAAATCTCTTCATGGCCTCTAGCACCTCCTCCTCGGAAGTATTCTTGCCAATTACAAAGGAAGAGATCCCCATATCCTCCAACAACCGAATTGTCACTTCGCCCTGATAGATATGTTGAGGCTCGTCTGGAATCCCCGGTTCTCCCCGCCAGCCAATTATAAAGATTTCGGGAATTCCATATACCTTTTCATTTAAAAGGGAAGCCACAGGATTGATTATATTTCCCTCCCCACTGTTTTGCAGATAGACAACTGGAACCCTTCCCGTTGCCAAATAATATCCAGCGGCCAGAGAAACACAGTTTCCCTCATTGGCTGCTATTATGTGATGCTCCGGATCTATCCCATACATATCCATTAGGTAATTACACAGGCTCTTTAGCTGAGAATCCGGCACTCCCGTATAAAAATCGGCTCCAATCATCTCCACCAGCCGTTCCACCCTCATTTAGATGCCTCCTGTCTAAATTTCTGCCAGCATCTCTCTTATCCGATGCCTGTAGGTATGGGCTGCCGCCACCTTTTCATGGCCACTTCTGGCAATGGCCTGCCTTTCCTCCTCATGAGCCAGGTAATACCCAATTTTTCCCAGCATATCCTCTTTGCTCTCATAATATACAAAGTCCTCCCCAGGTACGAACATATCTAGGAAATCAGACTGAAAATTGCTGAGCAAAAAGCCGCCGCTGCCCATAATGTCAAAGGCGCGAAGGGGAACTCCGCTCTTCATGCCCCGACGGCTGATATTAAGGTTGATTTTACTTTGCTTAAACACCTGCGGCATTTCCGTAATATAATCCACCGGCCCATGATTACGCAGATTAGGAAGGGTAAATCCCTGATAATAGGTGAAAAAATCAACTCCCCCATATTCCTTGGCAATGGCATCCAGCAGATCCACCCTTTCCACAGTTGTGATCCACCGATTTATCACGTGCTGAGCATAAAAATATTCCTCTGGCTCTATACTTCCCCTCTCATGCGTCATAGGATAAGCTTTGCGCATATCCTCCAACACAGGTCCCAACACATCCGGAATCAGATCACATCCCTGCAGTTTTAGCTGTACAGTCACAAGAGCATCCAGATACCCCTTGGAATAGTCCGACAGGGATTCCGACATTTCCGTAAAAGGCTGATGGGTTTCCAGATAAAGGGAGCCTACAAAAGACACATCGTAGGCAAAGGGCTCAGCCTTGACTGTATCCAGCCGTTCTGTATTGGCGGCCATGGGCAAATAATGTACTGTGGAAATGCCAGCCTCATGAAATTCCAGATATAACTGTTTATCAAAGACAAAGATGGTATTGCAGGGATTGATCACAGTCTCCGAGTAAATTCTTCGGAAAGGACTGTCATAAATCCACGATACATACCGAACCTGATGTCTGTTGCAAAAGTCTGAGACCATAGGATAATAATTCACGGTAAAGACAAGATCTGGCGCCTCTTTATGTAATATGGCAGACAGCCTGCTCTCAACCTCGGGAAGGTCTGCATAGGTTTTTCTCTCCAGAAACACCGAAGAATATATCAGGCTGTGGCCCTCTTTTATAAACGCATCCTCCAGATCTTTCTTTCCGATGCTTTCCCATTCTATAAACAATATTTTCATCTGTGTGGTCCTCCTTTTGGCGAATTACACTTCTCCCTGATTGCCTTCTATCAATGTGATAATCTCCCGAATCGGCATACAGATCTCATCGCATTCCTTTGCCCGATGATACTCCAGAATCATCCGAGCCGCCTTCTGCATAGCTGGAAATCCAGTTCTGGTCAGCTGATTGGCATAGATAACAATATTCACCCCACGGGCATTAAATTCCTCCTCTGTAACCTCTGGAAAGGAGGAGGGAACCACCACAAGAGGTGTCTGGACATCCATCACACGAAATCGCTCCACAAATTCGAAGATCTCCTGGGGATCTTGTTTTCTGCTGTGAATCATAATGGCATCCGCACCAGCCTGCACATAGGCTGCTGCACGTGCAAGGGCATCCTCCATTCCCTGTTCCAGAATCAGACTCTCAATCCTGGCGCAGATCATAAAATCTCCTGTTTTCTGAGCCCTCTTTCCTGCCCGGATTTTAGCGCAGAAATTTTCAATGGTATCTTGGGTCTGTGCCACCTCTGTTCCAAACAGAGAATTCTTTTTTAGGCCAGTTTTATCCTCTATAATAACCATGGAGACACCCATGCGCTCCAGGGATCTTACCGTGTATACAAAATGCTCCGCCAATCCTCCCGTGTCTCCGTCAAAGATAATGGGTTTCGTTGTAACCTCCATAATGTCATCCACAGTTCTAAAGCGCGAGGTCATATCCACCAGCTCAATGTCTGGCTTTCCCTTGGCCGTGGAATCACAGAGAGAGCTGATCCACATGGCATCAAATTGATGTGCCTCTCCATTCTGATACACCACGGTTTTCTCTGCAATCAGGCCAGTAATTCCACTGTGAGCCTCAATGGCTGAGATCGTCCCCTTCATAGACAGCACTTTTTTAAGCCTTGCCCGACGTACATCCGGCAAAGACAGATCCGCCCTTGCCCGATTTTCCAGCGCTTGATATTTCTGGTCCTTGGCATAGGGAAATTCTACCAGAATCCCTCCATAGGTAGCAAGCACAGAGGTGACCTCATCCCGCACTGGCCGTTGAACACCACTGATCCAATCATCTCCATGGACCACATAGGAAGGATGGTACCGCTCAATATTTTCACGATAGCTAAGGGTTTTCTGCTCCACTACCTGGTACACCCCAGAAATATTCTCAAAAAGTGCCTTTCTCTCAGAATAAGGCAGCAAAGGAAAACGTTTGTAGCTGATTACCGCTTCGTCAGACAGCACACCAATGATCAACCTTCCCAGCCTACCAGCTTTTCTGATAATGGCAATATGGCCGCTGTGAATAATATCCGTGGAAAAACACATGTATACTGTTCTGGATTCTATTTCCTGCAATGCACTGGAAACAATAGCCAAATCCTCAGAATTATCAACTTCACTGCACAGCATATTTCTGCAATCCAAAGGATATATGGCGCAAGCCGATGAAATTTCGTTAAACGCGTTCTCTGCATAGCACCCTGTGCTCCCAGATTGGCAAAACTCTATGATTTTATTCAGCCAAATCTTCCAGTCTCTTTTTTGAAGCATATAGAGAGGCTGTGCAGCCATGGCCTGGTGGAAATATTCGATTCCCACCTTTTCTATCCGTCCATCCAAAACCACTGCTTTAAAATCCTTCTCGGGAAGCTCCCTTGTGGAACTGACAGCCATACAGCTTTTGGCACTCTCCAGCACCTTATCCAGCACAGCATTCTCAAATACCAGATCCCCGTGCATCAGGATCATATCATCGTCCAAATATTCTCTGGCGCAGTAAATGGAATAGATGTAGTTTGTATTCTGATACTGGGGGTTCTTTACATAGGTGATGGAGACAGGTAAATCTAGACTCTCACAATACTTAACCAACACACCATCAAAATGCCCTGTGGTCATAACCACTTCCGTGATCCCCACCTCCACTAGCATTCGCAGCTGACGGCTTAGTATGGTTTCTTTTGTAGAAATTTCTGTCATACATTTGGGGTGTTCCGAGGCCAGGACCCCCATACGGCTGCCCATACCGGAATTTAAAATCAAAGCCTTCATGATATATCCTTCCTTATTACATGCAAATGAGCCGCCAAATCACAGATATTTGGCAAAGTATTCAGCATAGGGGATATCTGGCTCCAAAATAATATTTTCATGCAGTGTTCCTCCCCGTACCCACTGGTGATAATCTCCATAGCACCTAGTCAAAATCTTATCATAATCCACAGGTGCTGGAATCTGAAGGTGTTCAAAGGGGAGATATAAGGTTTCCCGAAACCAGTCCCTTTTCATACTCTTATAGTTGTTCTGGCATATCTCATACATAATGTAATTTATTTCTCCAGTCTCACCAAAATGGGCAAGATTGAATTCTTCAAAGACCCGAAATCGTTCTTTGATATCCATCTTCATCACGCCCAGCAAATCCTGTGCCTCAGAAACGGGCCTTTTTCCTTCCACCAAGTCCTGCTTAAGCTTAAGGAGCGCTCCTCCTGGATTGGTAACAATATCCCACAGCTCCTTCTGCATCTCCCCAATATGGGTAAGTGGCTCCTGCATGCCACTAAAAACAGTATCCAGGGGAAAAATATCTATAAAGATTCCTTGGTTAACATCTCTCAAATCTTTAAATTCAATACCTGTAGTTCTGCTGTCCCGAATTTTTGAAAAAGGCCACACAATTCTGTCTGTATAAGAGTTCTGGAAGAAGTAAGGATCCCGAAATTCCTGAGGCGCAATAGACTGGAATCGCTCATAGTCATCTCGAAGCATCACCAAATCAATATCATCATCCCAGGGAACAAACCCCTGATGACGCACTGCACCCAGGAGCGTACCGTAACCAGCCCAATAGGTGATACCATATTTTTTACACACAGCGTCCAGCATCTCCAGCATTTCCAATTCCACAGCCCATACCTTTTTTCGCTTTTCATCCACTAAGAAATCACAGCGGATCTCTTTCTCAAAAAATGAGGGGCTTACTCTGCTCATCTACTTATTCTCTCCTCTCTGACAGCATCCAGAATCCAGTCCACGCAATGTCCCCAGGTAAATTGGCTGACAGTTTTTTGATATCCATTCTCAATAATCCTCTCTGCAAGCTCTGTATCTACAAGCAATCCCTTTGCTATATCCGGAAGCTTCTCCAAATGATCCAGATCATACAACGCAATATCCACACCGTCTGTATAATTGTCATCTATCCAGGCACTGCTGTCTGTGAGGGGCACCGAGCGCTGTAACAGGGTATTAAATATCCGGTCATGTGTTCCCTGTTTAAACCCTGGCATTACATTCAGATTGATCCTGGCGTTTGCCATATAGGACAGCGTTTCTCCATAGGGAATCCGGTCATCTATTCGATGTACATGGGACAAACTAACAGAAGGATGATTCTCCCATCCCCTTCCCAACAGATACAGCTCCAGCCCGGATTCCGCTAAGGCTGTCACTACCCGTCCTCGCTGGTGCATGCGGATAGCCCAATCTACATAGTTGGAAATGTTTAAGACAGATCTCCATTCTTTTTCAGACAGCTTGAGCTCCATCTGATTCATGGTAAGGAGCACTCCCTGCACAACAGACAGTTTGCTATTGTGTCTGAGGTTTTGAAGAGCTCTTTGATAAAGCTCAAATTCTCTGGTATTTTCCGGATAAAACTTTGTTATCTCAGCCATCTGTCCGTCTGGTTGGTAATAAGTGCCACAGAACAAAATATCATATTTCCGCTCTTTATAGGGAATGACCCGGAGGTTTTCCTCAGGCACAACTCCCACATGGGGCATAAAGTCTACCTGAGATATTTCTTTCTTAAAATACTGCCTTACATATGCCACATGCTCCCTGTCGCAGCAAAACAAATGGTATTTCGCAGGGGTATTTTCCAGAGAAGGATGGAACCTTAAGGGGGGATCCATAAAAATATCCACCACCAAAGTCTCTTGTTCATTCCAGATATCAATCAGAGCCTGATCTCGTATGCCCATGGCATCATAACAGATTGCCACATCCACCCCGGAGGAAACAAATCGCGCAAAGCTTACATAGGAATGGGGATCTTCCGCAGAAGGGTTCCTTACATCCAAAATAAACGTCTCATATCCCCTTGCCCGCAGTTCCCGATCCAGCTGGTCTGCAAAAAAATTAAATGATTCTGTAGAACAATAGAAGAGGACAATGCGCAGGCCATTTCCTCTGCGCTGACCGGAATCCACAGAGGGGACAGCTATCAGCTGGCTGGAAACCTCCCTGCTAGCTGGGCGTGACAGCTTTCCACCCAGAGCCTGATCCACAGCCACAAATTCCTCCGGTGTAAGGGTCCCCTTCAGTACCTCCACCAGCTCTTGATATCCGGCTCCCATGGCCGCTTGCAGAATAAAAAGCCGATCCTTCAGAGATTGAAGCTGGTAAAAATTGTTCCCCAAAAATGCCGCCGCCTCTGTGGCCCCGGCCTGTCCTCTTCCCCCAGTCCCAGGATCTTTTGCCAGTGCGGAGAGCATAACCACGAGAACACTCATGAGATAGGGATTCTCCTTTAGCATCATGGCTGTGATTTTCACACACTCTTCCAAATCTCCCATGTTAAAACAGCACATGGCCAGCATCTCATAGGCTTTTAAAATTTGTCCGGAGAGGATGGCAGACTTTGCCGTATATCCATATTGTTCCAGAAGTGCAAGGGCCTGACGCAGATGCTGTGCCCCAGTCTGATAATCGCCATGGGAAGCATAATATTGTCCCAAAATATAGTCATGGTCCCCATCCTCCGGCCAGCCTTCCCGGGCCTGCTGGTATACCTTCAAAAGTTCGGATGTCTCTTTCTCTGGTATCATGGTCATTACATGCAGAAGCCGTTGCCAGATTTCTGAGGAAGTCACCCCATATACGCCCTTCTTTTCCTCCGGCATCAGGGAAATAGCCTTTTCATAAGAGGCCTCCGCCTGCGAAAGATCTCCCATCCTCGCATACTCATTACCCAGATATCCATGCATCTCATAATCCTCCGGATGATCCAGAAGCTCCGCCAGGATCATCTCCAGATTTCTTTTGCTCCCCTTTTTCCGCTGGCTCTCTGCCTTTCCATAGCCTGTATGGTAGATGGAAAGCTCCCTGGTCAGATCCGCTGCATGGATTTTTTTACTGCCATCCTTAGTCAGACACTCATGGATTCTTCTGCAATACCGCAGTTCTGGAAGCTTGCGAAAGATTCGCAGATGAGAACCTACCTGCAAAATCTTCCCATCATTATCCAGATCCACAAAGGCTGTCACAATTCCATCAAATTCGTTGTTATGAAGCTGCTCCAAATAAAAGCTTAGTTTTTTGGCATCCTCCTGGGAGAAATATTCATCCGCATCCAGAAACGCGATCCATTCCTGTGTGGCTTTGTCAAGAGCATAGTTCTTGGCAGCCGAAAAGTCATTGCACCAAGTAAATTCATACACTTTAGCGCCCATTTGCCTGGCGATTTCCTTAGTCCGGTCTGTGGAACCCGTGTCCACCACAATCTGTTCAGCTACAATACCTTTTCCCCAGGAAAGGGCCCGCTCTATATTTTGCTCTTCGTTTTTTACAATCATGCATTGGGAGATTCCCGGCATTTTCTTCCTTTCCAACTCTAAAAGCCTCCTCCTTTTCCTGTTTCAGTTGCCAATGTGTAACGCCTGCTCCACAGCTGCCAACTCCTCCGCAGTAAATCTTTTCCCAATCACCTCTACCAATTCCTGATACCCCGATGCCATGGCAGCCTGAAATACAAAGAGCCGGTCTTTCAGTGAGGAAAAATCGTAAAAATCATGCTCTAATAGCAGGACTACCTGCTGAGCTCCTCCTTCCCCCTTGGACGCGATTGCAGGATCCCTGGAGAACGTGCGAAGCATCAGCGTAAGGGTACTCATAAGCCAGGGATCTTCCTTCAACAAGATGGCAGTATACCGGATTGCATCCGTCAGATTCTGATTATTATAACAACAGACAGCCAGCAATTCATAGGCATGTCGGATTTCTCCAGCCAACACCATGGATTTGCACGCGGTTCCATATGTATCCAAAATCCCAATCCCCTGTTTTAGATGCTGTTCTCCACGGATAAAATCCCCCCGCCCAGCAAAATATCTGGCCAGCAAATAGTCATAGTCCGCTTCTTCCGGCCAATCCTTGGTCGCCTGACCATAAACCTGCAAAATCTCTGCCTCATCCGCTTTCCGATGAATTAAAACCTGTAACAGGCGCAGCATCGTCACAGACAAAGTGATATCATATACCCCTCTTCCTTCCAGGGGGATCAAAGTAACCGCCCTTTTCAGCGCTTCCTCTGCCTGCTCCCAATCTTCTCTGGCCATGTGTTCCTGCCCCAGATATCCCCACATCTCATAGCTGTCCGGATGCTCATCCAGCTCCAGAAGAATCAGCTTTAGATTCCTTCCACGTTTCTTTTTCTCTTCCCTCTCGCCATAACCTGTATGATAAATTGTTACGTCTTCTGTGACATCAGCAACCTGGAGTAAGCGCTCCTCTGCAACTGCCAGGTGTTCATGAATCCTTCCCTTATATCGGAGGTGTCTCTTAAAAATCCGGCTTTGTGTTCCCACATCCTTCACATTGCCTTCGTTGTCCAAATTCACCCATGCAGTCAAAAGGCTCTCAGCTTCCGTATCCTGAAGCATTTCCACATACTCCAGCACCTTTTTCCCATGTTCCGGAGCCAGATATTCGTCCGCGTCCAAAAAAGCAATCCATTCATATCTGGCCTTACTGATAGCAAAGTTTTTTGCTGCGGAAAAATCGTCTATCCACGGAAATTCATAAACCTTCGCGCCCATTCGCCTGGCTATATCTATTGTACGATCCGTGGAGCCGGTATCCACCACAATCTGTTCCGATACGACTCCAGCTCCCCAGGAAAGGGCATGCTCTATATTTTTCTCTTCATTTTTTACAATCATACATTGAGAGATTTTTACTTGGCCTCTTTTCAATGGACTTCCTCCTCTCTCATAGCTTTAGCAGCATCTTTTCCTCCTGGGTAAACAGCTGGTTCGCTGTAAAGGAGGCATACGCTTCACGCTGCGACATTTGAGCTGCCTTGACAACAAAAAGTTTGTCTTTTGCAAGAGAAAAATCATAGATTTTGGACAAAAACTCCAAAATGGCCGGATATTCCCCTGCGCCCTGCCTCTCCTCCGGAAGCAATGTCAAAAGAAGCCAGGAGAGTACTGCCATATTGTATGGATTAGATTTCAGATAACCTACACCATAGCTTGCGCATTTTTCCTTTTGCCCTGCCTCATAACAGCATCTGGTAAGAAGCTCATAGGCATCTAAAAGATTCGCTGCCAAAAGAAGTGCCCTATTATTGCAGCCATAGGCATTTAGCTTCTGCAAAGCTGTTTCCAGATGAGATATGGCCTGCTCCATGTGCCCGCGGACAGCGAAAAAATGCCCTGCCACATAGTCGAAATCTGCTTCTTTTGGAAGCAGACTTACTGCCTTTTGATATATCTCCTTGGCCTGTTCCCAAGAGAGGTTCTCCTGCTCACTATAAAGTGTAAGGACCCGGGTAAAGGTAACAGCACTTCTCTGATCGTTTTCTCTCAGCTTCGCCGGCATATGCTGGATGGATCGGAGATACCACGTGACAGCCTCCCCCTTTTCATCCTCAGAGAGATACTCATCCCCCAGATACCCCATCATCTCATAATCCGCCGGATGGGCTTTTAGCTCCTCCTGAATAAGCTTCCGATTTCTTCCGGATTTTTTCTTTCCCTCCCGATTTTCCTTCTGATAACCTGTATGAAAGATGGACAGGTCCGCCACCCCGTCTCCCAGATGGAGCTCTCGTCCCTCTGTGGATACCAGTTGTTCGTGGATTCTTCTTTGATAACGAATATCCGGAGCATTTCGAAAAAACCGAACCTGAGTTCCGGAGGCCGATATCTTCCCATCATCATCCAGCTGCTGCCAACCTGTGGACAGTCCATCCATGTTTCGGCCATGGAGCTCTCTGATAATTCCCGGTAGCCTCCTCACATCCTCCAGCGCCATATATTCATCTGCATCCAGCAATGCGATCCAGTCTCCTTTGCACTGTTCAATGGCATAATTCTTAGCCGCCGCAAAATCATCGTTCCAGGGAAATTCACATACATGCGCCCCCATCTCCCGGGCAATGTCCACTGTCCGGTCTGTGGAACCAGTATCCACTACGATCTGTTCCCACATAATGTCCTTTCCCCAAGACAAAGCCTTCCGTATATTTCTCTCCTCATTTTTTACGATCATGCACTGAGAAATGCGCACGCCTGCTTTTGACGCCATAGTTATCCTCTTCCTCCATATACAAATAAGGGAACAGGACTGCTTCCTATCCCCTCAAAATCACTATTTTTATTATAACAAAGGAACCCTTTGGTGTAAAGTCCTGACCCGGTTTATAAAGAAAAAAAGCCGTTTCCACAGCTTTTGACTATGAAAACAGCTTTTTTTACAGGCCCTGTTTTTATATAGTGGCCCGGCATCTGCCGGGCCAGAGTCATCCTCCTAATAATTAGGAAAGCAGACTTAAGACGCTCTGAGGTACGGAATTGGACTGTGCCAGCATGGACTGGGAAGCCTGCAGAAGAATGTTATTCTTCGTGAATGCCGTAATCTCATCGGCCATATCGGTATCACGGATACGGCTCTCAGCTGCGGTGATGTTCTCAGAAGATACCTTCAGGTTGTTTACCGTATGC
>JAAWAC010000037.1 GCA_022791975.1 Lachnospiraceae bacterium
GCTGTTTTTCTTGTTCCGCATCCGAGCTACCTCTGCCCCACCCTGGAAAGATTTCCCTTCGCCTTCGCTCTCTGAAATCTTTCCGGGCATTGTCCGCTCTGATGCTGTTTTTCTTGTTCCGCATCCGAGCTACCTCTGCCTCACCCTGATGCTGTTTATTCCAGTTCCTCCTGATTAGTTGGAGCAGCAGATGCCTGCGGAGGGCGCCGCCTCCTGAACCTCCCTGCTCTCCTCAATCAACTGGCTCAATTTTATTTCATCCACGGTCTGATTGATGCTGTCGTTGATGCGTTTCCACACATATTTTGTCACACACCCATCTGCTCCGCTACAGCCCTCCTCTTTTAGCCCTGGGCATTGCACCGGGTCCAGAGATCCCTCCAGTGCCCGCAGGATATCTCCAACAGAAATATCCTCTGCTGGCCTGGCCAACACGTACCCGCCCCCGGCCCCCCGGACGCTGGATACCAGGCCTGCCTTTCTCAACTTGGCGATCAGCTGTTCCAGATAGCTCTCGGAAATATTCTGTCTGGCGGCAATGCTGGCAATGGATACTGTCTCTTGTTCGCTGTGCAACGCCAAATCAATCAACGCCCGCAGACCATATCTGCCCTTTGTGGATAACTTCATACAAATCACCTCATATAATTCCGAGTGTTTTACTCGGATATCGTAATGATAATAGCACTGTATTTCTGTTCTGTCAAGCATCTTTCCGGAATATATTCATAAAAAAAGAGCAAAGTAATCCTATGAAAAAAAGCCATCCGCTTCTGACAGGAGCACTTATATTAACCCTTACAGGGATTGCCACAAAAATAATCGGATTCTATTATAAAATATTCTTAAGCCGCATGATTGGTGCGGAGGGACTGGGCCTCTATCAAATGATATTTCCTGTTTTCGGCATCTGCTTTTCTCTCACCATCGCGGGTATTGAAACCTCCATCTCCCGCTTTGTGGCTGGGGAAGCCGTGAGAGGAAACAGCCGGGGAGCCCGCAGAATGCTATCCATGGGACTTTTTTTGTCTTTCAGCCTCTCTCTTTTGGCGGCTTTTTGCCTTTATCACAGCGCAGACTTTTTAGCAGTTCGTTACCTAAAGGAAGCCCGGTGCGGGGTGCTGCTGCGGTTTCTGGCCTTTTCCCTGCCCTTTTCTGCCTGCCATTCCTGCGTCAGTGGCTATTACTATGGGTTGAAAAAAACAGGTGTGCCTGCTCTCTCCCAGCTTTTGGAGCAATGCGCCCGGGTGGGAAGCGTGTATCTTCTGGCCTCTGTCTGTATGGAAAAAAATATTGCCCCCTCCCCGGTATTGGCAGTTCTGGGACTTGCCATAGGAGAATTTGCCTCCATGCTTTTTTGCGTCACTGCCCTGACTTTCTCACCTGCTCCCAAAAGCATCTCCGGACTTCCCACCTTATCTCCCAGTAGCTGCATACGGCATATTGTACATATGTCTCTGCCCCTTACTGGAAACCGAGTGGTTATGAATGTGCTGGCCAGCATGGAAGCCATTTTAATTCCCCTGACTTTGCAGGCTCACGGACTGGACACAGGGACTGCCTACAGCGTTTACGGCACTCTTACCGGAATGTCCCTCTCCTTCATTATGTTTCCCAGTGTGATCACCAGCTCCATCTCCGTACTGCTCCTGCCCTCTGTCTCTGAGCTACAAGCCGCAGGCAATTATACTCGCATCGGAGATACCATCCGAAAGGCCATCTATTTTTGTCTTCCCTTTGGCTGCTTTTGCACTGTATTTTTTCTCATCACCGGAAAATATCTGGGCACCTTCTTTTTCCACAGCGCTTTAGCGGGAGATTTTATCCTGACCCTCTCCTGGATCTGCCCTTTCTTATACATGAATGCCACCTTAAACAGCATTCTCCACGGCCTGGGGCGCACCAGTATTACTTTCCGAAACAATGTAATCGGGATTACCATTCGCATTCTTTTCACCCTCCTGTGTGTCCCCGCCTATGGCATTCAGGGATATCTCTGGGGCCTTCTGGCCAACCAGCTGACCATCACCCTTCTGTGTCTAGGTGGACTGCGGGAATTTCTCCAGGAGAGGCCTATAAAATCCCGGATCTAAAGGCGTGGCCAGAAAACCTGGTCCTTCACCTAAAAAAGTCTGCCTTTATTATTGGGCAGACTTTTTTGTTCTTCCATCTTCAATTTTCTCAACACCGCTCCGCAATCTCGTAAATCAAGCGCTCGGATTCCTCCCAACCCAGGCAGGGATCCGTGATAGATTTTCCATACACATGGTCATGGACACCCTGACAGCCCGGCTCAATATAGCTCTCGATCATCACGCCCTTTACCAGCTTGTGAATCTCCGGCGCCAGAGAACGGCTGTGAAGCACTTCCTTTACAATGCGGATCTGTTGTTCATACTGCTTATTAGAATTTGAATGATTGGCATCCACAATGGCCGCAGGATTTTTTAAATCCCGTTCCCCGTAGAGCTCCAGCACCCGCATCAAATCCTCATAGTGATAGTTAGGCAGATTGACCCCCCGCTTGTTCACAGCACCCCGCAGAACCACATGAGCCAGATCGTTTCCACCTGTGGCCACATCCCAGCCCCGATAAATAAAAGAATGCCCTTGTTGGGCCGCAGTTACGGAGTTCATCATCACCGCAAAATCACCGCTGGTGGGATTCTTCATCCCTGTGGGAACATCAATGCCGCTGGCCACCAGACGATGTTGCTGGTTTTCCACAGACCGGGCTCCCACTGCAATATAAGACAAAAAGTCCATCACATACCGCAAATTTTCCGGATAGAGCATCTCGTCAGCAGCAGTCAATCCTGTCTCTTCAATAGAGCGAATATGCATATGGCGAAGGGCAATAATTCCCGCCAGTGGGTTTGGCTTTTTTTCCGGATCTGGCTGGTGCATAATTCCTTTGTAGCCCTCCCCGGTAGTGCGGGGCTTATTCGTATAAATTCTTGGTATAAGAATAAGCTTGTCCTTTACCTTTTCCTGCACAGGGACCAGCCTGTTTACATAATCGCAGACTGCATCTTCATTGTCCGCGGAACAAGGACCGATAATCACTAAAAATTTATCGCTCTCTCCGGTAAACACCTGGCGAATCTGCCTGTCCCTCTCTTCCTTTATCTTAGCCACAGCCTCCGGAACCGGATACATTTTTCTGGTTTCCACTGGTGTGGGAAGCTTCTGTATAAAATCAAATGCCATTGCTGTCTCTCCTTCTACCCCCGGGGATGTGCCTTTGCGTAGATTTCTCTGGTTCTTCCCGTATACATCATGGTGGTGGAAATGTCTGAATGTCCCAGCATTCCCTGCACCAAATGCAAATCCGCCCCATTATCCACCAGATGGGCCGCAAAGGAATGCCGCAGGGTATGGGGGGTAATCTCCGTCTGAATCCCTGCCTGCTTGGCATACTGCTTCAGCAGCTTCCAAAACCCCTGGCGGCTCATGCTCTTTCCTGAACAGTTGGGAAAAAGCACATCGCTTTCCTCTCCCAGAAGAGCCTGTCTAGGACCATCCAAATAAGTAAGGAGTGCCTTCTTGGCCTCCTTTCCAAATGGAATGATCCGCTCCTTGTCCCTATCCCTGCAAATTATGTATTCCAGATTCAGATTCACATGGTCAAGCCTTAGACTTATCAGCTCTGTCACCCGAATTCCTGTGGCATAAAGAAGCTCCAGCATGGCCCGATCCCGCATACCCTTAGGCGTCCGGTCATCCGGTTGCCTTAAGAGCGCAGCCATCTCCTCAATGGTTAAAATATCTGGAAGTTTTTTCTCTACTTTCGGCGGCTTCAACCCCTGGGCAGGATTAACCCGCACCTTTCCGATCTTAAACAGATAGGAATAAAAGGCCTTCATGGATGCAATACTTCTTGACACAGTAGCCGCAGATAAACCCTGCTTCTCCAGCACCAGAATATACGAGTTCAGATTGGTTTCCGTGGCCCTCTCCGCCCGAAAAACATTCTGCTGCTCCAAAAAAACCATCAGTTTCCGCAAATCTCTCTGATAAGAAACCTCCGTGTTCTCTGACGTTTTTTTCTCATCATGCAAGTACAAAATAAACCTGCGAATCTCTTGTTCCATACGTATTTTCCCTCAACCGCTTTTCTCCCCATAGTGCTATGCATTACCTATTATAGTAATAATTTTTAAGAAAATCAATGGTCTTTTTTCCCGGAAAATCCGGGGAAATCCATGAAATTCTTCCTATGTACAATATCTTGGTTTTCTCTGTTTTTTGTCCACCAGATCTAGTAAAAAGTCTCCATAATTTCTTTTTGGATTTTAAAAAAGGACATCTCCCACAGACCTTACACCCGGCTCAACAAGGCCTTCAGTAACATAGGATTTACATAACTTTCCAAAATTCCACCCACAATCACCAGCAGGGCTGTAACCCCGAAAGCCGCTATGTAAGTTCCATTCCATCTTTTTTGCTGAGACATCTCATAGATGTGCAAAAGCCCAAAGAGAAAGGCCGGAAAATAAATCAGATATTGGGGAAACATGCTGATCACACAGAGTAAAATGCCAGCCATCCCCAGCTTTAGTACTGCCATGGTCAGAATCAATCCCAAGGAAAAGCCCGCCCACAAGCTGAACATCAGTACGGTCATACTGCCAATAACCGTCAACCCCATAAGCCACAGAAAGGTTATAAGGGATAGACGGGATTTTAAAATATATGCCAGCAGATCTAAAGGCGAATAGTCCATATATTGATATTTGGAGAAGAAATAGCTGCTCATTAGCATATTCTGATTATCTGCCCGTCCCAGGAGAATGATATAAAAAACTCCCAGAACAAAGCCTGTCAGAAAAAATACCGTCAACTTCTTTTTCTTTGCTTCCCGCCCCTTGCTCCCCAATAATTCCATAAAAAATCCTCCCACATACTAAAAGTATATGAGAGGATTTTAAAAATATGTCTCTTTTTAGCCCAGGTCCTCTGCTCTCTCATAACAAGCCCTGCAAGCCTCCAACACTGCGCTACGAAAGCCAGCCTTCTCCAGAGCCGCCACGCCTGCTATAGTCGTCCCGCCAGGAGAGCACACCTGGTCCTTTAGGGCTCCTGGATGCTGCCCCGTCTCCAGCACCATTTTAGCTGCGCCAGCCACCGCCTGGGCCGCAAAGGCATAGGCCTCCTTCCGGGGCATTCCAAATTGCACTACCCCATCGGCCAGAGCCTCAATAAACATATACACAAAGGCTGGGGAGCTGCCGCTGGCGCAGACCACCGCGCTCATCTGCTTTTCATCTACCTTTTCATAGCGGCCCACTGCACCGAAAAGTTTCTCCAAAACTGCAAGCTCCTCCTGCTCATAGTCTGTGCTGCAATAGGCCAGGCCTGTAATGCCCTCGCCGATCAGCGCCGGTGTATTGGGCATGGCCCGCACAATCCGCCGATCCGATCCCAGCCGCTCCTGCAACTTGGCAATGGTAATGCCTGGAGCCAGGGAGATCACCACATGTTCCGGAGTGATCACATAATGAATCTGCTTTAGTACCTCATCGTAAAACTGAGGCTTTACTGCCAAAACCAGGTATTTACAGGCATTGGCACACTCCGCATTGCTGGGTGCAAAGGGCACCTTTGTCTCTGCCGTAATTCGCTGCCTGGTCCCATCAGTCCTGGCCGTATAAAGGAGCTCCTCCGGAGAAAAAACCTTCAAAGCTCCCTTTAGAAGGGCTGTGCCCATATTTCCCATTCCAATAAAACCGATTGTTGCCATATATGCCTCCCCTTTCCTTTGTGTGGGTGTTGCTTCTTTTTTTGTTGCTTGTTTCTGGGTTTGCACCCCTAAGACCGCTGTGCCTCACGACTCATTGCTTCACGCAGAAAGAGGATAGTCGCTTATGCGCTATCCTCTTTGATTTCATTTCCTTTTGTAACCCGGCCTGTCCACCTACTTTGCGTAGTCGGTGACCCGGCTTTCCCGAATTACGTTTACTTTGATCTGTCCCGGATACTCCAGCTCAGCTTCTATCTGCTTCGAAATGTTTCTAGCCAACAATACCATTGAGGCATCGTCCACTTGCTCCGGAACTACCATTACTCGAATCTCTCTTCCCGCTTGAATCGCAAAAGACTTGTCTACTCCCTTAAAAGCATTCGTAATTTCTTCCAGCTGCTTCAGCCGATTGGTATATGTCTCCAGCGTCTCTCTCCTGGCTCCCGGTCTGGCAGCGGATATGGTATCTGCTGCTTGTACCAGACAGGCAATCAGGGACGTGGGCTCCACATCTCCATGATGGGCTTCTACTGCGTTAATAACTGTTGCTGACTCTTTGTATTTCTTGCACAAATCTGCTCCGATTTGAATATGTGATCCTTCCACGTCATGGTCAATGGATTTTCCAATATCATGTAAAAGTCCTGCCCGCTTGGCAATCCGCACGTCTACGCCTACCTCGCCGGCCAATAGGCCTGCCAGCTGCGCCACCTCAATGGAGTGCTTTAAGGCGTTTTGCCCATAGCTGGTACGGAATTTCATTCTACCCAAAAGCCGGATCAGCTCCGGATGAATTCCATGAACGCCAACTTCTAATGTGGCTGCCTCACCTTCCTCACGTATCATAACCTCTACTTCTTTTTGGGCCTTTTCAACCATCTCCTCGATTCTGGCCGGATGTATCCTTCCGTCCACAATCAGCTTCTCCAGCGCAATCCTTGCCACTTCTCTACGGATTGGATCAAATCCGGATAAAATCACTGCCTCCGGCGTATCATCAATGATTAAATCAATGCCGGTCATAGTTTCCAGAGTACGAATATTTCTACCCTCTCTGCCGATGATTCTCCCCTTCATCTCGTCATTCGGAAGCTGCACCACAGATATGGTGGTTTCCGCCACATGGTCCGCAGCACATTTCTGAATGGCCGTTACCACATATTCCTTTGCCTTTTTATCGGCTTCTTCCTTTGCTCTGCTCTCAAGCTCCTTGACCAGCACAGCGGTTTCATGCTTTACTTCGTCTTCAACAGTTTTTAACAAGTACTCTTTTGCTTGTTCGGAGGTAAGACCTGAGATTCTTTCCAGTTCCTGTACTCTTTGGGACGAAAGCTTTTCCAGCTCCGCATACTTCTTGGTCAGCTGCTCCTCCTTGGCGTTAAAGTTCGCCTCACGCCTCTCCAGAGAATCCGCTTTTTTATCCAGCGTTTCCTCCTTGGACAGTACCCGGCGTTCATAACGTTGGAGCTCTGCTCTGCGTTCCTTGCTCTCCTTTTCGAGTTCGTTCCTGGTTTTCAGCGTTTCTTCCTTCGCCTCCAACAGGGCCTCCCTCTTTGACCGTTCTGCAGTCTTTAATGCGTCATCTATGATTTCCCTTGCCTTTTCCTCAGCATTTCCGACCTTTTTCGCACTGATATTTTTTAGGATCGAAACTGTTATGAGAATCGTAAGGGGTACCGCGACAACTAGTGCAATTAAAATAGGCACAACATTCTGCACAGGAGCACCTCCTTATTTAGTTTTCATTGTGCAATACAACACCTCAATTCTATACTTATTTTGGAATTATGTCAAGCAAACTCTTGTTTTTTTGCACAATAATTCTTCCCTATCTCCTATTCATCTTCTGGCATAAGGTATAAAGCCCGACGAATATCCTCCGGTGCAAAGCCCCTGCGTATTAAAAACTGATAAAATCGTTTCAGCTCTTCCCTGCTGGCTGTTTTGGGATCAACCTTTTTCTTTTCCATCCAGCGCCGAATCAAAGGACCCTCATCATTCTCCTGTATCTCCCGGAAAGCCTGCTCCAGAATCTCCCGGGAAACGCCCTTTTTAAATAAAAGCTCCTGCTGCATCTGACGTCTGCTCTTGGTCTGGCCCTTGTACTGGATATAATTTTTCGCGTAGCGCAGATCATCTATGTAGTGATAGGATTTCACATATTCTATGGCATCCTCCACAATCCCAGGCGGGTAATTCTGCTCCAGCTTCCTGCGAAGCTCCTGCTCTGTTCTGTCCATGCGCTCCAACAGATACAGGGCGCGGTGCCTGGCCTTTTTTCTCTCATCCATGCTTATGTCACACATTTTCTATGTTAAATCCTGTTGAATTTCTCAAAAATAGTCCCCACGCACTCTCTATGGATTTTCCTTCTCTTCCTTGGGCTCTTTTTTACTCTTAGGCTCCTTTAAAGCCTCTCCATCTTTGCCCGGCTCTCCCTTTCCTTCCACCAGTCCGTAATGCTCCCGCACTTTTTCCTCCACAGTATTACAGATTTCCGGATTCTGCTTTAGATAGCTCTTGGCATTTTCCCTTCCCTGGCCAATCTTCTCTCCGTTATAGGCATACCATGCGCCACTCTTATTGATAATGCCAAGGTTTACAGCCAAGTCCAGAATATCTCCCTCCTTGGCAATCCCCTGACCAAATACAATGTCAAACTCCGCCTCTTTGAAGGGAGGGGCTATCTTATTTTTTACTACCTTGATGCGGGTGTGATTTCCCACCACCTCGCCTCCCTGCTTTAGGGATTCCACTCTGCGCACATCCAGACGAATGGAAGAATAAAACTTCAGTGCCCGGCCGCCAGTGGTGGTCTCCGGGTTTCCAAACATTACGCCGATCTTTTCCCGCAGCTGGTTGATAAAAATCACGATACAGTTGGATTTGCTGATCACAGAGGTCAACTTCCGAAGGGCCTGGGACATAAGACGGGCCTGGAGACCCACATGACTGTCTCCCATATCCCCATCGATCTCTGCCTTGGGAACTAGAGCGGCCACGGAGTCCACAATCACAATGTCCACCGCCCCGGATCGCACCATAGTCTCCGTGATCTCCAGAGCCTGCTCTCCATTGTCCGGCTGGGAAATATACAGATTATCAATATCCACCCCAATATTTTTGGCATAGGCCGGATCAAGGGCATGCTCCGCGTCGATAAAGCCTGCAATCCCGCCTCTCTTCTGCACCTCAGCCACCATATGAAGGGCTACGGTGGTCTTACCACTGGACTCAGGACCATACACCTCAATAATTCGTCCCTTGGGCACGCCTCCAAGTCCCAGGGCAATGTCCAGGCTTAGAGAACCGGTGGGCACGGTCTCCACTTGCATCTGGTTGCTGGTATCTCCCAGCTTCATCACCGATCCCTTTCCAAACTGCTTCTCGATCTGCCCAATCGCCGCATCCAATGCTTTTAATTTATCTTCTTTGACCATACTACCATTCTCCTTCTTATTTTTTCTGTTTTTCTTGGATTGCATCACATTTCGAACAAACGTTTATCGAACTTTTGTTCGTTTTTACTATCATAATACACTTTTGCTACTTTGTCAAGTGCCTTTCACCACCTTTCACAATTTATGGGAGCCCCCACCCTGGGGAAGGCTTTTCCTCCTCCCGGGTGCATTGCCCCCTGTTTTGTAAACCAAGTCTGTTATTTCCTGTTGGGGAATACATGGCAGAAACCGCCAGAAAATGTTCCTTATTTGAGAAATAAGGGTAGTATAAAATGACTCTATATTTATACTAACATAAAACAGATTCCTGTGAAAAGAATTTTTCGTATTTTCTTAAAATTCAGCATATTTACCAAACTCTTTTCCTTTCACATAGAAAAAGTCGAGGACCAGCCTGATTGCATGGTCCCTCCTCACTCTTCCAGAAAGAAAATGTCCTCCACCTGCCGCTCCAACAGCCTTGCCATTTTCATTGCAAGCTCTAGGGTGGGATTATACTTATGGTTTTCAATGGCGATGATGGTTTGCCGGCTGACTCCCAATTTCCTTGCCATATCCTCCTGTCGGAAGCCAGCTTCCTTTCTAAGCTGTTTGATTATATTCTTCATCTTACCTACACTTTCATAATAAGATACGTACCCAAGGATATTATGAGAACCGCACCTACAACTGCACCGATAATGGTCCGCAGCAGCTTGCTGGGCTCCCTGTATTCCTCGTCTCCGGCAATCATTTTTTCTCTCATGCCCATCTGGCAAAATCCCTGCACACACACTGCAAAGCACAGAATAAGCCCTGGCAGTGGATGATACTCTGCCCCCTTTGCAAGGGTCTGCCAACAATTATAAAGCGTCCATACCCCCAGGGCCAAAAGAACCGAACGATAGCCCCATTCTTCCGATCGCAGCTGAATATTCCTCTCCATTTCGTCCATTTTTTTCATGGAATCACGCCTCCTGTATCAGTGAACCTACCTGTTTATGTTAAAAGTTCTTTACATTATTGAGTGTATCCATAGGACAAAGAAATGTCAAGAGCTTTTAACATTTTATCACATCTCACGTATCTACTCTTTGGGCATATTGCGAATTACACCAGCATTTCTCATAAAAAAGAAACAGCCAGACCATCAGGTCCAGCTGCTTCCCAAGGGGAAAATCAAAACGAATATTAGATAATATCTTCAAGTCATATCATCTCGCAGCGCATCAATAATATTCTCCTTCTTTATTTTGCTGACCGCATACAGCATGGTAATGCAGATAACCAAAAACACTCCCAGCACGCTAATCCCTATGCTGGCCCAGGGAAATATAAAAGCCACTTCAGCGCCGCCCCACACCAGCCACTGATGAATAAAAAAGGAGAGAAGCACCGCCAGGGGAAGTCCAAGGAGCAGGGTTCTCCCTCCGTAGAAAAGACACTCAAAGCGCATCATCCTGTTAAAAGCCCTATCGCCCATGCCTACCGAGCGGAGCATAGCCAGCTCCCTTCTTCGAAGCTTGATATTGGTGGAGATGGTGTTAAACACGTTGGCCACGGCAATAAGAGAAATCATGCCCACAAAAACCAGGGTGAAAAGCCTGATAATAAATTCCATATTCCGGCTCTCCTCCAATATCTTATGAATGTTATACAGCTCATATTCACAGGTAACCCCTATGCCCTCAAGAGAGGTTTTCATCTGTCTCTCTGATTGGCCAGGATTTTCCGACCAAAAAGTCAGGCATTCACTCCCTCCATCTCCCAGGGAGGCAAACTGAGACTTTAAGCTGTAGGGAACTATGCCCATAAAAACGTAGTCTCTTACCTCTGACAAATCCGCTGGAGGCGGGTCCAGAGGATAGACATCCACAAAATCCACCTGAATATCTTTGGTCTCCCCATTCTCCCGGGACCGGATAGTAACCTCCAAGGAAGAATCTGTAAAAATATCCAGGGCTCCGGACCGTTTTCCCACTGCAATCACACTGGCTTCTGGCCCCGTATACTTCTCCAGGGAAAGTCCCTGGCTCTCTAAAAACTCTTCAAAGATTTGGTCCTCCATAAACTGAATATCCAGGAGAAGCTCCACATCCTCTCCGTTCTCCCCAAAGCCCTGACTTGTCTTCCCGCTCTCCCCAAATGCCGTGTCAAGCTTTGCAGCCGGCACGCTGCAAAAATAGGTGGATAAGACCTGGTAGGTGCTTCCGGTCACACCGGCCACCTGCCTTAGCTCCTCATAGATCCCAAACAGCTCTCCCTCCTTCATATCCCTGGTGGTAAAAAGAATATCTCCGTCCATTTCCGGGGTGGACTGTCTGGCAAACAACCTAAGCTCCGCCTGAAACGTATTTGCCGAGATAAAGAGAACCACACTCAGGGTCAAAGACATGATAATGCTTCGGTAACGCCTTCGATTTCTCTTAAAATTTTTCAGGGCAAGGGTTCCCTCTAATCCATATATCCCCATTGCCTTCTTACTTATTTTTATGGTTTTGGGCTCCAGCTTCACCCCCTGGGTCTGGCGGATACATTCCATCACGGGAGTAGCTGCCGCCTTTCTGGCAGGGAGATATGCGGAAATTAAAATGGTCACCAAGCTTACCCCGGCCGCCACCAAAAGAGCCAGAAGAGATACCCGAAGTACCAGGGGCACTGTATCATACATCATATTTTGGAAATGTCCAGAGGCCAGGGCCAGCACAACCTGAAGACTTGGCAGCCCTACAAGAATCCCCAGAGGAATGCCCACCAGGCCAATGCAAAGCCCCTCAAATATCACCGATTTTCGCAGTTGCTTTGCCGTGGCTCCCACGGACAAAAGAATCCCAAACTGATGCATGCGCTCATTCAAGGAAATGTTGAACGCGTTATAGATTAAAAAAACCGAACCCGTCATGATTAATAAAATGAGAATTCCTCCCACGGAATACAAGAGCATCTGAAACACCTGATCCTCCGAAAGTCCCATAAACCGCAAGACAGCATCATTTAGAACATATGTTCCATTTCCTGCCACAAGCTTTGCGTAGGCATGGACCTGATAGGGCTTCTTTAAGGTGATAAAAGCTGTAAATCTCTCCCGGGAAGCAACCGGGTCCGCAGCTGTAAACAGGGTGTAACCAGGAGCTGTCCGCTCCTCAAAGACGGGCCTCTGGCAAATGCCCACCACAGTATAGGCGCGCTCCTCCCGGGGTATAAAAGTTTCCTGCTCCTCTTCTGGTTCTTCTCCTGCCCTATAGGGATGCTGCTGGCTAAGCCTTTCCTCCCCATCCATCCGGTCTCCCAGATTTAAGGTAATGGTATCCCCCAGGGAATACCGAACTCCCCCATTTAAGGCTACATGGGCCGGTACCAAAATTTCCCAAGGATTCTCCGGCAATCTGCCTGACACCAGGGTTATGGGAAGCTCCTCAAAGCTATCTTCTGGAAGACCCATGACAAACACATAGGGTTTATAGGGATTCCTTCCTCCATCCAAAACCCCATAACCTAAATTCTCACAAATGCTAACCTTAGACACTCGGGAATCCTCCCTCTGTTCCTCTATAAATGTGGCATCCACATCCGGGAAGTTTACCTGCCAGTCTCCATATTTCTCTATGGCTCCTCTCACCATATAATCCTGGAGCGACACGGCAAAGGTAGTCACAGCCGTGATCAGAGCCGTAGACAAAGCCACTCCCACAATGGTCACCATGGTCCGTGCCCGGCTGTTTTTCATTCTTTTCAGGGCATCCTTGTAAAAAATATTCATCTCCCAACCACCTGCCTCTCATCCCGGGTCACCCGACCATCGGAGATACAGATGATCCGATCCGCCTGTAGGGCAATATTTTCATCATGGGTGACGATAATCAGCGTCTGATGAAACCTCTCATGACTGGCCTTCAAAAGCTGGATAATCTCATATCCGTTCCGACTGTCCAGACTGCCGGTGGGCTCATCCGCCAGCATCACAGCTGGTGCATTCATCAGCGCCCGGCCGATGGCTACCCGCTGCTGTTGACCGCCGGAAAGCTGGTTGGGCAGATGTCCCCTTCGATCCTGGAGCCCCAAAAGCTCCAGCAGCTCACAAAGCCTTTCTTGATTCACCTTTCTTTTGTCCATAAGCACTGGCAGCGTAATATTTTCCACCACATTCAGGGTGGGGATCAGGTTGTGAAACTGATAAATAAGCCCCACCTGCCGTCTGCGAAAAATAGAAAGTCTTTCATTGTTCTGGGCGTAGATATCCTGGCCATCCAAAAATACCTTTCCACCGGTGGGTACATCCACCCCAGCAATCATATGAAGCAAGGTGGATTTGTCGGATCCAGAGGAACCGATAATCGCCATAAATTCTCCCTTTTCCATAGACAGAGAAACGTGATCAAGAGCTGTAACCTGGTTCTCATCCTTTCCATAAACCTTGCAAAGATTTTCAATCCTTAAAAATTCCATCATGTAAGTCTCCTCTCCTTCTATCCGGGATGAAGGCTGGAATCATCAGCCAGCACAATGGTGAAATCTCCAATACCTGGAAACTTCTCTTCATCCCCTTATGGTAATGTTTGTATCCCTATGATAGAATCCACGGCTTACATCTTTGTGACTTTCCGGTGAGAGATCCGTCACTTTTCCTGTCTGTGACTTCGAAGCAAAGATTCCGCCCCATCTTTGCCCGTGACTCTTGGGCCAAAAAACTGTCATCTCTCTTTTGGAAAGCGAACGGAAAACACGGCTCCTCCTCGGGGATGATTTTTGGCACTGACAGTTCCCCCCTGCTGAACAATAATCTGTCGGCCAAGAGCCAGTCCGATTCCGTACCCAGTTGCCTTCGATTTCTTTCCCCTGTAAAACCGTTCAAACAGGTAAGGTAACTCCTCCTTCTCAAAGCCTGGCCCGCTGTCATGGATGGTAATCTCTGTAAAGAGCAGGGTATCCCGGCACACAATCTCTATCTGTCCCCCATCTCCTGCGCTTTCCATGGAATTTTTCACCATGTTTTGCACGGCCTCAGAAAGCCAGCCCAAATCACCAAAAAGTATCGCCTCCTGGGGAATTTCCTTTATCAGGGTAATATTGTGAAGCTCCATGGCAATCAAAAAAGGGCGAAGGGCTGTCTCTATAAGCTTCCCCACCCCCAACGGTTCCCTCTGGAATTGAATCATGCCTGCATCCAGCCGGGACAATTTTAAAAGAGAGGTAACCAGCCAGTCCATCTGGATAAACAGCTCCTCCGTCTCCCGCAGCAGGCTCTTTCGCTCTCTCTCCTTGGGATTGTCCTTGAGAAAAGAGAGGATCAGGTTGGCGGAGGTTAAGGGCGTGCGCAGCTGATGGGCAATATCCGCCAGGGAATCTGCCAGATATTGCTTCTCTCTTTTCAGCGCATCATTCTGCTCCCGGATACGCAGGGTCATTTTGGTGATCTCACTCTCCAGAATGGAAAGCTCTCCTTCCTCTGCCTGGCTCATATACAGGTGTTCCTCCTTGTGAAGCACCCGGTCAATCTCATGGGAAATCTGTGCAATGCTTTTGTACCTGGCCCGGGTAAATACAAAAAAGGCCACGCCAAAGGCAGCAGACAAAAAAAGAACTGGCAGTACCGCAGCAGGCTCTATGACAAAGCCTCCCACTGCACCCAAAAGACTAATCAAAACAAACAGGATCAAAAACCTTTGTATCTCTCTATTTCGAAGCATCCTGCCCTCCCAGCCGGTATCCAGTCCCCCGGACTGTGAGAATCATCTGAGGATTCACCGGATCATCCTCTATTTTCTCTCGCAGCCGTTTGATATATACGGACAAGGTGTTATTATTCACAAATTCCCCTGCCGCATCCCAGACCTCATCCAGAAGTCGATCCCGGGTGATAATGCTTCTGGGATTATTGACAAATATCAACAATAACCGGTACTCTAAGGCAGAGAGAAACACCTCCTCCCCATTCTTTCTCACAATTCCACTTGCCGTGTCCACAGAAAGGCCGTGGATTTCAAAGGAGGAGGGAGATCGTCCGTATTTCCGAAGGGCGCTCCCTATGCGTGCAATCAGCTCCCGGGGGCGAAAGGGCTTGGTGATATAATCATCTGCCCCCATATTCAGCCCGGTAACCACGCTGGCCTCATCTCCGGAGGCAGTGAGAAAAATCACGGGAATATCCTGCATCTCTTTAATCTGCGTGCACACAGTAAAGCCGTTGCCGTCAGGCAGAGAAATGTCCACCAGAGCCAGGTCAAACTGGTTCTCCAAAAGCAGAACCTGGGCTTCCTCCCGGGTAGGGGCATGGAGAACGGCAAAGCCTTCTGTTCGCAACAGGCGCCCCAGATTTCTGGCAATCTCCCTGTCATCCTCAATCAGAAAAATCCGCTTCATGGGTTTTCCTCCTTTATTATAAACAGAACCGGCCGCCGTCTCTTCTGGACGGCCTGCCGGCTCTTTCTTTTTCCTCTTATTTCTTCGCAATATATCCCTGCGCCTTTAAAAGCTCCGCACAGAGAACAGCTCCCCCGGCGGCTCCCCGCACTGTATTGTGGGAAAGACCTACAAATTTCCAGTCATACACATGATCTGGACGAATCCGCCCGATGGAAACCCCCATACCCCGCTCATAATCCACATCCAGCTGCACCTGCGGCCGGTTATCCTCCTCCATATACCGGATAAACTGCTCCGGCGCACTGGGAAGTCCAAGCTGCTGGGGCACGCCCCGATAGCTCACAAGCTTTTCAATGAGCTGCTCCTTGGTAGGCTTTTTGCGGAATTTGACAAATACTGCGGCCGTGTGTCCATTGAGCACCGGCACTCGAATACACTGACAGGTGATCACCGGCTCCTTGGCCAGCTGAATCTCTCCGTCCACCAGCTTTCCCAGCACCCGCAAAGGCTCCCGCTCGCTCTTTTCCTCCTCCCCTCCAATATAGGGAATAATATTCTCCACCATTTCCGGCCAGTCCTGGAAATTTTTTCCAGCTCCAGAGATAGCCTGGTAGGTGGTAGCCACCACCTCATAGGGCTCAAATTCCTCCCAGGCCTTTAAAGCCGGGGTATAAGACTGAATGGAGCAGTTGGGTTTTACGGCAATAAATCCCCGACTGGTTCCCAGACGCTCCCTCTGCTTCTCAATAATTCCCATATGCTCCGGATTGATTTCCGGAACCACCATGGGCACATCCGGTGTCCAGCGGTGGGCACTGTTGTTGGAAACCACCGGAGTCTCTGTCTTGGCATAGGCCTCCTCAATGGCCTTGATCTCCTCCTTGGTCATATCTACGGCGCTGAACACAAAATCCACGCTGGCTGCCACCTTCTCCACCTCATTGACATTCATTACCACCAGCTTTTTTACCGCCTCCGGCATGGGTGTGGCCATCTTCCATCGGCCCCCCACAGCCTCCTCATAAGTTTTTCCCGCCGAACGGGGGCTAGCCGCAATGGTCACCACCTGAAACCAGGGATGATCCTCCAAAAGAGAGATAAACCTCTGTCCTACCATACCGGTACCCCCCAGGATACCTACCTTTAGCTTCTCACTCATTTTTTCATTCTCCTCTTGTTTCCATACAAAAAAGAACTTTTGTATTTTTTATGCATCCATTTGTCTTCTTTATGCACACATTTGTCTTTTACTCACATATATTACACGGTTTAGAAGAAAAAAGCAACTTATTTTTTTGTTTTGTATGAAAATATGGCAGCTTTCCCTAAGCGGCGATCCGGAGCTTCTTCTGCGGGCCTTTGGCAATCTGACAGACAACAGCATCCATCACAATTCCAAGGGATACCAACAAAGGCCTCATCCAATCCCCCCTAAAATCGCCCCAGCTACCAGCGCCGTGACAGCCAAAATGCAATACCCATACTTAGCCAGGGGATAAAACCACTTCCCTATAGGTCGTCGAGCGCCCTGGTTTACAGCCTTAAGCGCATAGTCTTTCCCTGCAATCCAGAAGAACATCACTCCTGCCAGAAATGCCCCCAGAGGACAGATATAGATGGATATCCCATCCATCCACTGGGAGGTAATGGGCTGGACAAAAATGGCGGCTCCACATCCAAACAATAAAGCTCCGATTACAGAGGAAAACCGTTTCACCCCAAACCGCTCCTGGAGCATGGCAACCGGCGCTTCGTACATGTTAATAACCGAGGAGACACCGGCAAAAAGAACACACACATAAAAGATCACACTGACAACCCGACCGCTGGGCATGGTATTGATCACATTGACCAGGTAGATAAACATCAGGCCCGGTCCGCCCTCCACTTCATGAATGTTCATGCCACTGGCAGCAATAGCCGGAACAATAACAAAGGCAGCCAAGAGAGATGCCAGGGTGTCAAAAAGTGCCACTCGCCGGGCTGAGGAGGGAATGTCTTCCTCCTTGGACAGGTAAGAGCCATAGATGACCGATCCGTTGCCTGCCACGGACAGGGAAAAGAACGCCTGCCCAAAGGCAAATATCCAAACCTCTGGGTCCATAAGTCCCTCTGTCCGGAGGCTAAAGATAAATTTATAGCCCTCCTGGGAGCCAGGAATGGTAAAGATATAGCCCCCCAGTACAAGGAACAGGAAAAACAGGGCGGGCATCATAAATTTATTAGCCCTTTCTATGCCTCCAGACACACCCAGAGCCATAATGACCAGCGTCACCAGCAGGGTAATCACGATCCAGGAGGCATTGTGAATGGATGTATAGCCAAAGGTTTCCCCTATGGTATTCATATCCGTCCCCATCCTAGCCAGTCCCCCTGTCACAGCCAGGAAGGTATATTTAAAAATCCAGCTTAAAACCACACTGTAGCCTATGGCCAGCCCCATAGAACCAAGAATCGGCAACCATCCAATCACCTCTCCAATCCTTTTATTTCCCCATTTCTCCTGGGTACACTGTCCAAAAGCACCCATGGGACCTGCCTGGGCCACCCGCCCCATGGCAAATTCTCCGATGATCCCTGTGGAGCCTATCAAAACTACAAAAATGAGATAAGGGATCAGAAAGGTCATACCACCGTACCGGGTGACCAGGATGGGAAATCTCCAGATATTTCCCATGCCCACTGCGGAGCCAATACACGCCAGAATAAATCCCCACTTATTTTGAAAACCGTCCCGCTGTCCCGTTGCTCTGTCCACATTTTTCATGGTGTATTCCCTTCTTTCTCATTGCATCCAAAGACCTGCTCCCTCAGACAGACAATTTGGTCTATGACTCATCCTTCCGGTAGAGAAGCATAAGCTTTTTATATACCTCTCCCAAGTGTCCATTCATAACCTCTACTGCCTGATCCTCATCCCTTTTGCGCAGCGCTTCCAATATGCGTATATGTCCGTTGGCAGCCCACTCCAAATCCATATTCACAATAGTATATTGTAAATAATATTCCATGGCACTGGCCGTAATATTATTGATCAATACCAGAAATTCATTGCCAGTCAGCTCAATAATCCTCTTGTGAAAATAGGTATCATAATATTTAAACTCAGAGGCAGGGTCCTCCATAGACTCATAGGATACAACAAACTCCTCCAGACTGTCAATCTCCTTTTCCGTACAATTTTGGATTATCTGCCGGATGCAAAAGGGCTCCACCAGCTTTCGATATTCCAGAATGTCAATTAACTGCTTTGTATCCCGAAAGCTCATCAGGGGAACAATAGAACGCATCAACGATTCAGAATCCACATTTTTCACATAAGTTCCCTTCCCCTGTTGGGATTCCACCACTCCCATGGCCTTCAGTCTCTGGATCGCCTCCCGGATGGGAACTCTGCTCACCTGAAACTTCTGTGCCAGCTCATTCTCCGAGGGCAGCAGGCATCCCTTTTCCCAATCTCCATTTAAGATCCCCTGTACCAGCTGATTGTATACTTCTTCCTTGCAATCTCCCTTAGAATTTACCTTCAACAAATTCTACCCCTTTATTTTCCTGTAAATTAGTCCGGGATTCCGAACCTGGAACCCCGGACACTATTAATTTAACACAGGAAAATACTTCCTGTCAAATTATCACACTGCTTTTCTCCCTCTATCCCCTTCTCTCTGCTCTCAGCTCTTCCTGTACCAAATCCCAGGCCTCTAAAAAGGAACTCTCAAAATACAGGAAGGGTTCATAATTTTCAAAATCCTCTCTTCTCTGCGCGTCTACCTCCCAGGCTTGTCTAAAATAGGGAAGTTTTTCTAAAAGCTCCCAAACCACCTCATCCCCAGGCTTTGCATCCATTTTATTGGAAATATCCAAATTCAATTCGTTGAGCTCCTCGATAAAGGAATAATTCACTGTCACGTGCATGGCTCCCCCCACCATTTCCGTAAAGTGCTGGATTCCCCTGGCACCTCCCCCCATGAGAACGCCTGCCGCGTGCTTTTCCTTCCAATATTGATACACCCGGTGAGAGATAAGGCAACCCGCCTGGGAAAGCACCTCTGGGGTCACGGAAATATGATGTTTTTTGGTGTATTCCGCCGTAAACTGATCAAAGATACCGGTCAATGTGGTCATAAACATGGGGGGTTGATAACCCGATCCTAAGGATGCCCTTCGATATGCCTGAAATATGCTGTCCGACTGTGCCATGGTAAAGCCCTGAGTCACAATCAGAGGTTTATTTTCCGCAACCAGCCTCTCAAATGCCTCATGCCCTGCCTGAGTCCCCGGCATTTTCACAATAATATTGGGGGCGGCCTCAAAATATCGCAGAGCCTCCTCATAAATATAATCTGCATCCCTGTCATAATGGGGATTCCCCTGAATGGCCACAAACCCTTTCTGGCCGTTGCTGGCCCTAAACAGAGGCAGCAGCTTCTCTGCCAATCGCTTTATCATGGCCTTTTGCAATTCCTCCATAACGCGGTCATCATCTGGTTCCTTTTTCACAAACTCCCCCATACATTCTCTCAGCCCCTGGTCCCCTGCCTTCATAAGCTTTGACAGATAGGTGGGATTGGTGGTTGCCCCAAACACATCAAAGGCAAGGGCTTCCTCCACCTCCTCAGGCAGTGGATTATTTACCCACAGCTTGGTGGGCGTCTGGTCCTGCACACGCTTTACATACGCTGTCATGTTTCCATCCTCCTCTTCTTACAAAAGCGGTCGTAAGCATTCCGCCGATTTTCTCACAGCAGTCTCCTCATCCGGGTCCTGAAGAACCTCCACGCTCAGCCAGCCGTCATAGGAAACGGCTTTCAATTCCCGGATAATCTTCTCAAAATCTAAGCTGCTGTTTCCCGGATATCTCCTGTTGCGGTCACAAAGGTGTACATAGGAAACATATCCCTGGCTCCTTCGTATCTCCTCATAGATATCCTTATCTTCAATATTCATATGAAATACATCCAACATCATCTGAAAGTGGGGATGGCTGACTCGGTCCACCACCTGCCGTCCCTCCTCCGTGGTATTGATAAAGTTGCACTGTAAAAAATTTACAGGTTCCAGAATAAGGGTTACCTGCTTTTTTTCCGCATACTCTGCCAGCTCCCTAAAAGCCTCCAAAGCCAACTCCATGGTATACTCCCGGGGTATTCCCGGGACAAACTCTCCACGCACTCTTCCGATATTCACCTGGGCCCCGTATGCTCCTGCCAAATCGATAAATTCCCGAAAGCACTTTATGCAGCGCTCCCTCTCCTGTCTCTCTACACTGCTCAGGGAAATATGCTCCTGGGCCCAGATTTCTCCGGTGGCCAGCATAACTACCTCCTGATGATATTTGCGGCACAATCGTTCAATCTCCCTGTGATCCCAGTTTTTGGGATTTCGCACCATAAATTCCACACCCTGGTATCCCCATTCCTCCAGCATTGCAAACCCGCTTTCCAAATCCTTCTGATATGCGGTAACCATGAAAGACCGCTCCAGATCCGGAGCTGCCATTTGATACGCAAGCTTCATATTGCCTCCTGTCCACATAAATCTGATCTGTTTTTCTCCTATAAACCGGGAAGCCACAAAGACACCTGGGGAATGTAGGTGGTTAGCAGCAGGACCAAAAGTGCGATCCCAATAAAGGGAAGGGTCTGCCGGAAGGTGGCGGAAAACCTGGCGCCCGCCAAATGATTTCCCAGCAAAAGGCATAAGCCCACCGGCGGAGTAATAAGGCCAAGGCACAGATTTACACACATGATGACTCCCAGCTGAACGGTTCCCACCCCAGCGGCCGCCGCCAGTGGCAGTAAAATGGGGGTGAATATCAGAACTGCCACATTGGCCTCCATCAGCATACCCACAATCAATAAAAGCACATTGATCAGCAGCAGAAGAACCACCGGACTGTCTGAGATTCCCAAAATCGCCTTTGCGATGGCCTCCGGTACCCTTCCGGCTGCCAATACCCAGCTGGAAATTTTGGATGCAGATACCAGAATCATAATGGAAGCCGTGGTAATGCCGCTCTCCAGTACAATCCAAGGTAGTGCCTTCCAGGTTAATTCCCTATACACAAACACCCCAACTAAAAACGCATAGACTACAATTACGGCCGCCGCCTCTGTGGGCGTAAACACCCCTCCGAAAATTCCCCCGATAATCAACACCGGCATCAAAAGCGCCCATATGCTTTTCTTTGTCTCATGTCCCACCTCCCAAAGACTTAAATGCCCCGTGGTAGGAAGCTTATGTTTCTTTGCATAATAGACAGAGTAAAAGACAAAGAGAAAAGCCAGTAATATCCCCGGTACCACCGCCGCCTTAAACAAATCCGCTACAGAGCTCTGGGTGGCGTTTCCATACACGATCATAATCACACTGGGGGGAATCAATGGCCCTAAAATAGAGGAGGAGGCAGACACTGCGGCCGCAAACTCCGGCGCATAGCCCTCTTCCTTCATGGTGGGAATGGTAACTCCCCCGATTGCAGAAACCGTAGCCGTCCCGGAACCGGATATGGCCGCAAAAATAGCCGATGCAACCACTGTAATAATGGCCTTACTCCCCGAAATCCAGCCAGCCACAGCCCCAGCAAAGTCCATGATTTTCTTGTTGATTCCCCCTGCTGTCATTAAATTTCCCGCCAGAACAAAGAAAGGCACCGCCAAAAGAGGAAAGGAATCGATTCCTGCCAGCATTTTCTGGGGCACGATAATCAGCTCCATATTTCCGTAAGCAATGGCCGCCACAGAGGCTATGCCGATAGCATAGGCCACAGGCATCCCCAGCAGAATAGATACAAAAAGTAGAATTATCATGAAAGTCCCCAAGTTCATTCGTCATTCTCCCTCCCTTCTTTTGAAAATATCTGCCCCAACCGTGCTCCCATCTGCTCCAGCAAAAATACCATCATAAGCAGAGAGGAAACCGGGATACTGGAATACATAAAGGACATGGGTAAGCGCAGGCCGCTGCTGATCTGTGCACCCGTTTTCATGCAGATGGCAAGCCCCTGCTTAGCGGCCACCCCTAAAAACACCAGGACAATGAAATCCATGGCAATTTCCAGTATCCCCTGCATTTTTTTTGGCAGTATATTCACAAACACATCAATCCGAATATGCCGTCCACGCCGTATACAGATAGCTGCCCCAAACATGGTTACCCAGATAAAGGCATACCTGGCAAATTCCTCTGCCCAGATATTCGCACTATGAAATACATAGCGCAGAATAACCTGGTAAAATATCACCCCTGTCATGGCAACCAAGAGTCCTATCACTATCCAGTCCAAAACTTTTTCCACCCAATCCAATACCTTCTTTACCATGCGCATTGTCCTCTCTATTGAACAGCCTGAATCTTATTGCCCAGCTCCACCAAATCGGGGAATTCCTTTTCCAAAAATCCATCACAGGCATTCATAAATCCATCCAAATCCGGATCGATCACCTCCACCCCCTGCTCCTGCCACTTGGTAAAGTATTCCTCCTCACTGTCCGCCACCACCTGGCTTGTGTAATCCGCAGCCTCCTGCCCGGCCTCCAAAATGGCCTGCTGGGTCTCCTGGTCCAGACCGGCAAAATAAGATTCCGCCATCATAAATACGTTGGAGCTGTACATGTGATTGGTCCTTATCAGATAATCGCATACATCATAGAGTCCAAAATTGTAGGAGAGAATGGTGGGATTCTCCTGGGCCTCCACGGTTCCCTGCTGGATTCCTGTGAGAACCTCTGTCATGGCCATGGGGGTGGGGGTGGTTCCCAGAGCCTGGAAGGTTTTGATATACACATCCAGATTGGGCACACGAATTTTCAGTCCCTTCATATCCTCCACTGTGCGGATCTCCTTGGTGCTGGTTATCACCCGGGCTCCCCGATAGGTTCCCCCAAAAATTTTAAGCCCGCTCTCAGTTCCGGCCACATCGCACAATTCCTTTCCCACATCTCCCTGCCATACTCTCATAAAATGGTCATAATCTCGGTACAAAAAGGGCATGGCATCTAAGGATGCCACCGGGGTATAGGTCTCCACCGTTCCAAACCCGTCGATGACAACCTCCACCGTTCCTATTCCCAGCCCCTCGATCAATTCCCTGGTATCTCCCAGGGTTGCCGACGGGTAGACCTCCACTTTTACTCTTCCCTCTGTCTTTTCCGCCACCTTATCTGCAAAAAATAACGCCTGTTCATGGGTGGGATCATTTTCCGAATTGATATGGCCCAGCCGTAAAACAATTTCCGCCTCCTCACTCCCTGGGTTCTCTTCTTTTGCCTCTGTCTCCACAGCACTTCCCAAATCCTCCTGGGGCTTGGAAGTGTTGCCACAGCCTCCAAAAGACATAACCAGCATGATAGCTATCCCCATACACAATATTCTTTTTCTCATAGGTATTCTTCCTTTCCTCCAACTTGTATACAAGTTGGATCAAAAAAAATAAACAGTGGCGCGCGCGTTTTCTCTCAACTTGTATACAAGTTGGATTGCTCTCATTATAGCAAAATTCCCCTTTTCTGTCAATATAAAACCATACATAAAAAAGAAGCCTGCCTCCTGTATCCGAAGGCCTGCTTCTTTTCTCTCCTCTGTCTCTTGGCCGGAGCTATCTCCTACCCAAGGTACTCCTCATACTCCCTTATGACCTGCTCCATAACCGCCCGCCCGGGCGCGCCCAGGGTCAGCCGTTTATCCACACAGGTTTTCATGGAAATAGCCGTAAAGATATCCTCCCCAAACACCGGGCTAAAGCTTCTCAGCTTTGCAAGGCTCATATCATCCAAGGCCATATTTCGCTCCACACAGTACAGGACCAGCTGTCCCACGATGCCGTGGGCATCCCGGAAGGGTACGCCGTGATTGACCAGGTAATCCGCCGCGTCTGTGGCATTGGTAAAGCCTCTCCTTGCGCTGTCCTCCATGACTTCCTTTGAAAATTTCATGGTGGAAAGCATGCCCTCAAAAAGGGTTAGACAGGCCTTTCCCGTGTCAATGGCGTCAAAGGTCTGCTCCTTATCCTCCTGCATGTCCTTATTATAGGCCAGAGGAATCCCCTTCATGCTGGTGAGAAGAGCCATCAAAGCCCCATAGACACGCCCGGTCTTGCCCCGTACCAGCTCCGCAATATCCGGATTCTTTTTCTGGGGCATAATGCTGCTGCCTGTGCTATAGGCATCATCAATCTCCACAAACCGGTATTCATTGCTGTTCCAGATAATAACCTCCTCGGAAAACCGGCTGAGATGCATCATAATGGTGGACAGAGCAGACAAAAGCTCTATAAGGTAATCCCGGTCCGACACGGAATCCATGCTGTTTCGGGTAGGCTCGTCAAACTCCAGAAGCTTAGCCGTGTATTCCCGGTCTAAGGGATAGGTGGTGCCAGCCAGAGCCCCTGCCCCCAGAGGACAGGTATTCATCCGCCGCAAAATATCCCCAAGGCGGCCTCTGTCCCTTCGAAACATCTCAAAATAAGCCCCCATATGGTGTGCCAGGGTAACTGGCTGCGCCTTTTGCAAATGGGTAAAGCCAGGCATAAAGGTATCTATATGCTCCTTCATGATCCCCAGCAGGGTCTCCAGCAGTTTTCTTAATAGAACATCTGTTTCCTTTATCTCATCTCGAATATAAAGCTTCATATCCAGCGCCACCTGGTCATTCCGGCTGCGCCCTGTGTGAAGCTTTTTCCCCGCCTCCCCAATGCGATTGATAAGATTGGCCTCCACAAAACTGTGGATATCCTCATAAGCTGGAGAGATGACAAGTGTTCCCTGCTCCACATCCTCCAGGATTCCCTCAAGTCCTGCAAGGATTTGATCCCGCTCTGCCTCAGACAAAATCCCTTGCTTGGCCAGCATCCGCACATGAGCCATGCTGCCCCGGATATCCTGCCGGTAAAGCCGCTGGTCAAAGGAAATGGACGCGTTAAAATCATAAACCAACTGATCGGTCTCCTTGGTAAAGCGACCGCCCCAAAGCTGTGCCATAATCTCTTCCTCTTTTCCTGTAAAAATTCTTGGAAAGTATACCATACTTTCTTCTTTTCAGCAAGTGCGTAAAAACGCGCTCCCCATCTATACCTATGGCTTGGAAGCTATATGTGGCACTCTTCGCCGGGCCCAGCCAAAGCCAGCCAAAAGAAACACCAGAACCAGGATCTGAAGTCCGTCTGCAGCCCGGTAAAGCCCCGGATCTTTGTATCCCACCTGCACATGACCACTTCCGGCCTCCACATAAAGCCCCAGACGACCAGAACCGCCGATATAGGTAAGAAGCTGCTCCCCAGTGTCAAGAAAGGCTTCGTAATGTTTATCATAGACAAAAGGCAGATTCAACTTTTGATTTTCCTCTGTGGCATAATCAAACTCCAGATACAAAGGCCCATTCTGGTAATTGGAGATGGAAATGGGCAAATTTTCATTTTCCGGCTCTATGATATTTTCCCGCCGGTAATAGCTGCCCCTTCCCACATTTCCGATTAGGTACAGCTCGTCCACCTGCTTGTGCTCCAAAAAAGGCGAGGAGCTCTTAAAGATGGAAGCTTCCGCCTGCCCATAATAGCAATCCAGATATACCACGGCACACAGAGCAGAAAAACCCAGGCCCACAGCCAGAAAAAGCTTTCGCATTTGTTGCTCCTGGAACAGCTGTTCCAACCCATAGGCCGCTGCTATGGACAAAAACAGGGTGGCAAAGGCCAGAAGCCGCCAGGGAAACTGTAAGATGGAGGTAAGATTCCTAAGCCATTCCACCTGAAAGATCATCTGCCAGGGAAACCATTTGGTGGACGCGTACACAAAAAGGATTCCCAGCACCATAGACTTTTTTGCCTTTTCATAGCCGGCAAGCTTGTGCTTTTCATGGAGAATCCCAGCCACCACCAGACAGAGGCACCCGGCTACCAGCCCCAATCCCAAATTCCAGGAAAAGTTCTGTTTGGTATCAAAGTAATACAGGTGGCTGGACATACTATCTGCAATGTAAAAGGAAAACAGATTAGGCCCCTGAAGCGTAGACTTGCTTAAGGAGCCGGCCGCCTCCAGAAACACATTGTAATCATAGCCCATATGATCTACAAAGGGCACCAAAAACCCTATATTCAGCCCCAGGGTACAACCCCCAGCCAGCAAAATGGTAAGAAATCTCTTTTTGTCCAGAATCTTATGGATACTGAAAAGGGCCATAATCACGGTAAGCAGCACGGCCAGCTCTGTAGTCAGGAGATGAGAGCGCAAAAGGCAGGTAAAGCTTATCACCGCCCAAATCCACCTTTTATAATTGCCCCGGATAAGCTCATACACCCCATACAGCCACAAGGGAAGAAAGGCCATGGCCAGGCTCTCCCCCAGGGCCGCTCGCACATAGGTATCCATCAGACGATAGGGTGCCAAGGTATAGAGCAGAGCCGCCACAAGCCCCCACCGCCTGGACCCGGTCAGCCGGGAAAAGGCAAACCAGCCCCCGTAGGCGGTCCCCAGATGTAGCAAAAAAATCAAAACCTTATAGCCAAGAAACGTGGATACCCCCAAAACCCGCAGGGCCGCCGGGAGATACAAAAAAAGATCCGGATAAAAAATGGGGAATGCATAGCCGTGATCATTCATAAGATTGGGATAAATGCGTACAGGAAAATAACCGGCCTTCAGACCATCAGCCAGTCCCTCTATGCGGTTAAAATGAATCATCAGATCGTGGGCCTCCGGAAGATATTCCGAAGTCAGTATCCAGGATACCAGAACAGCGCTTCCCAGCAACAACAGATGGGATAGCTTCTCCTCTTTCGTAAAAGAACGTCGATTGCAGTACCACAGGAACAGCAAGCCCCCCAGAAACACCAGGACTACCAAAAATTCCTTGTCCCGGTAAATCCGCTCTGCGGACTCCAGATGAAGCTTATAGCCCACAAAAGAACGACTCTGTATCTCCTCCGAATACAGGTGAAGCCCTGTGGTCCTGCTCTCCCCAGTAAAATAAATTTGCTCCCTCCCATCCTCAGAGGCGGGAAGGGTAAGATTAAACAGCTCTTTCCCCTGGGTGTTATCGGAATTCACATATTTGGCGTCCACGCCCCGCACCTGAACCGGCACCTTGGAAGCATATTCAATGGTCAGTATATATGCACCGGGATACAGGAAGATTCCCTCCTCCCCGGAGAAATTCTCCGGCAAAAGCTTTCTCTGGAACGTGTCATCCACGGGCATCAAAACCACAAAGATCAGGGCCAAAAGCCAAATGACCACCCTTCTTCGCCTTGTTGCCTTTTCCCCGTTGTTTTGTGGCTGTCCACCCATATCGCCAATCCTCCGCCAAGCATGTCTTTATCCCATCAACCCACAATATCCGAGTGAAACACTCGGATATTGTAATGATAATAGCACTCTGCCTGGGTTCTGTCAAGCCTCTTTTGGAAGGTCCATTTCCCGCTGCTGTCTCTGGGAATACACACAGCCACAGTAATTCTGCCGGTACAGCTTATATTCCGCCGACAGCTCAATGGATCGCTTATACCCCTCCTTCTTTTTGAAATCTCCGGGAAGCCATTTCACACCCCGGCCCCGGGTAAGCCGCTCTCCGATTTCGTTGAGCTTCTCCGCATTTTTTAAGGGACTGATGGTAAGGGTAGTGGTCACGTAGTCAAAGCCGCCGCTTTGGGCCATCTCCACCGCCTCCAGAATCCGCAGCTCATAGCAGCGGAAGCACCGTTCCTTGCCCTCAGGCTCCCTCTCCATCCCCTTCACTGTCTCGTAAAACCGCTCTGGCTCATAGGGGCCGTCCACAAATTCCACAGGATGAGCTGTGGGAAAGCGCCGGATAAAGTCCTCCTGCTCCAACACCCGTTTCCGGTATTCCGTTTCCGGGTAAATATTGGGATTGTAGTAAAACACCGTTATCAAAAAATAGGGGGACAGATACTCCAACACATGGCTGCTACAGGGAGCACAGCAACTGTGAAGCAGCAGCCGTGGCAATGTCCCCTGTTCCTCCTTTAGCACCTGCTCCAATTCCTTCTGATAGTTTCGCTTATTCATTCCTCACACTCTCCTTCTGTCTACATCTATCTTTGCTCCAGGTATTCCTCCAGACAGATTCCCTGGTCCATAATTTCCCTGGCGGCCTCCACCCCCACATACCGAAAATGCCAGGGCTCATAGATAATCCCGGTCTGCTCCGTCTTATTATTGGGGTATCGGAGAATAAAACCGTACTCCGCACAGTGCTTTACCAACCACTGGTAACTTCCCGTTTCTTCCTGGCGTTCATCCAACCCTGTATACTCTGAGGATACCAAATCCACCGCCAGTCCCAACTGATGCTCGCTGGTGCCTGGCACAGCTACCATGGTACCCGCCTGACGCCTGGCCTCCTCCCAGGAATAGCCCTGCCTCTGGAACTGGGCCACTTTTTTATCAAAGAGACTGATCTGCTTTTCCATGGTCCGATAAGAGGACACGATCCAGATACCATATCCCTCCGCCTTTCCAGCTGCAATCATTTCCTTTAGCGCCTCGGCGATCCGGCTGTCCACCTGATGTCCATCCCCTACCTGGGTAAGCTCCACCGAAAAATCCTCCGGCAAGGAGTGCTCAAAGTTTACCAGGCGAAGATTCCAGGGAACCTCTTCTGCCCTTTTAGAATCCTGCAATACATCGGACTGCAGATCCGCTTCCACAAAAATCTCTGCTTCGCCTTCCGGCTCCTTTTTCTCCTCCTCCCACCCAGAAGGCACATCTCCCCACTCCATCACCTGTTCCGCAGCCAGCACTACTCGGCCAAAGAGAAATCCCAGTAAAAATACCAGCAGGCACAAGCCTCCAATCCCTTTCTTTGGCTTTAAGGCCCTCCGCCTTTTTCCATCTCTCTTTTCAAACTGTCTTTGTTTTGCACGCAACTCTCTTGCACGATACATATTCATCACCTCTTAGCCTTTATCCTAAGAGGCAGTTGCATCAAAAACGTATCATTACTAGGACTTTTTCTCTTCCGCAAATAAATGTAGGGTGCCATCCCTGATATTTCCCTGTAAGGAATAGGTTATACTTCCCTTGGCATCTTGAAATACCCCCACATACTTCAGTTCATTTATGTCTCCATAACCCTCCTCTGCCAACACCATACAATAGGCCTCATAGCCACTGTAGCCCTTTTCCTGGAGCTCCATAACACTATTTTCCATTTTCCGGATAATCTCCTCTCCCATGTCTCCTCCTGGCCCAGTCCAAAAGGCTGCGTCCTCAAATTCACACTCCAAATACGTTCCCCAGGCCTTCATAATCTCTTCCAGCTGTTCCTTGGAAAACACCGGAATCCCCTTATCAGGTATATCGCTATCATATGTGATGTCTTCTTGGACATCATAGATCGTACTGTTTCCTCTGCTAACCACACTAGATACCCTGCTGTCCGGATTGCCTACGGGAATCTGAGCAATCTCCAAAATTTTGCCGCTCTCATCATCCATGATCCAGTTAAAAAAGTACTCTTCCTGGATGGCCTCCCCTATCCAAAGCATTACGGACTCCTCACTGTTCTCCGTATTCATATAAAAATTCACCGCTCCCTGTACAACCAAATCCTCCCATTGGCAGTTCATAAGGATTCCCAGCTCCTCAAGCTTTTTTAATTCCTCCCTCACCTTTTCCCCGATGGTTTCCTGGGTGTAATGCCGGCCATTTTCCAAAGCCAGGGATTTTACGGAAGCGTGAAAGGGCATTTTGATCTTTTCCGAAAGGCTTAAGCTCTCCTGCGCTTTCAATGTTACCTCCGTGACCTGCCACACCTCTTTTCGTCCCACCTGCTGCTCATCCTGCCAGCTAAGGAAATAAGCCGGCAATCGCCGACTGGCACCCACAAGAAGCAAAAGTAAACTTCCCACTAACACATACCCCCGAAGACCTCTTCTGCCTCGCCTCTTTTTGCAGGTCTCATTCCAGTTTCTCATCCATACCTCCTACGGGCAAAATTAGGCGTACCACCGTTCCCTTCCCCAGCGTGCTCTGAAACTCCAATCGTCCGCCATGCTGCCTTACGATCTCCTGACAAATGGAAAGCCCCAGGCCCGCTCCCCCCTGCTGCCGGGAGCGAGATTTATCCACCATATAAAAGGCCTCCGTGATCCGGGAGAGCTCCTCCTTTGGAATCCCCTTTCCCATATCCCGCACATAAAAGACAAAGCCTTCCTTCTCCCTGCGCCCTAAAAGGTACAGCGTGCCAGCCTTCCCATCCATAGCCTTTCGCCCGTTGTCCAGCAGATTTAAAAGTACCGTTTTCATCAAATCCGGCTCCAGAAGGATCCTTTCCTCCTCCACCAATACCTTTAGAGAAAGACCAGCCTTTTTCAGAGAGGGCTGTAGAAGCCCCTGAATATTTTCCCCCAGCCATTTGGTGTTCACCAGGCGCAGCTCCAGCTCTTGGTTTTTCACCACCATCAAATCCAAAAGCTTTAGGGAAAGGGCCTCCAGACGTTTCCCCTCCTTGAAAATATAGTTGGCTGCCTGAAATTGCTCCTCCTGGGTCATCTCCTGGGTTCTAAGCATATCCGCATAGCCTATCATGGAGGTGAGCGGCGTTTTCAACTCATGGGCAAAGCTGCCAATAAAATCCTCCTGCCGCTGGGCGGCATCCTCCAGCTCCTGAAACTGCTGCTCCAGGCTATCCGCCATATGATTAAAGTCCGCTGCCAGATCTCCAAATTCATCCCGACTCTCCACCCGGGCCCGCACACTTAAATTTCCTCCTGCGATTCTTTTGGTAGCCCGGGAAAGCCGACGTAAGGGCCGCAAAAGCCAGGCAGCCAGAGCACAGCAGCTCATGCTCTGGACCACCAAAAGCCCGGTCATCCATCGCTTATAGATTCCATACTGGGTCTCTCTTTCCAAAAACAAATCGGTAATATCCCGGATGCTCTCCAAGTAGAGAACCCCTTCCTGTCCCACCTGAATCATGCTGGCTGTCTGAAGCTCATAACCCTGGGCATTTCGGCGCAGCATCTGGCCCCTCTGGTCAACCCCAAGATCCTCCAAAAGTCCAAAATCTGGTTCTGCCCCTGTGCTGTCTAAGAGAATCTTTTTTTCCGGCATGGAAAATCGAATCCGAGGACGGCTGTCTGCCATTCCCTCGGTCATGGCCTGGGCTGTCCGCTCCACATTTTCCCTGGTCAAATCTGTGTCCTGGATAGTAGTATTCCAGTATGCCACAAAGGAATACTGGAGCATCTGATTCTCCTCCAGAGCTGTGGCCCTCTCCCTGTCATAGGTGGATTGAAACAGGGCCTGTATCAGTACATAGCCCCCCACACTGAAAATCACCAGGGTGATTACCACCGTAGAAAAAAAGATTTTCCAGGAAAACTTCATACAGCCTACACCTCCAGCCGGTAACCCACCTTATAGACAGTGACAATTTTCTGCTCCCACCCTATCTTTTTGCGCATCCGCTGCACATGGAGATCCACGGTCCGACTGTCCCCCATATATTCCCCGCCCCAGATGCGCTCATAGATAGTTTCCCGGTACAGTGCAATATTTTTGTTCCGCACAAATAGCAGCAAAAGCTCATATTCTTTTTTGGTCAGGTTGATCCCCTGATCTCCTCGCCTGACGGTCCTAGAGCCGGTGTCAATGGTAAGATCCGCCACAGTAAGGATATTCTCCGTCTTGTGGTAACGGCGCAGCACAGTCTCCACCCGGGCCAGCAGCTCGATAATCTCAAAGGGCTTGGTAAGATAATCATCCGCCCCCAGCCGCAGTCCTTTCACCCGATCATTGACGGAGGCCTTGGCCGTGAGAAAGATCACGGGGATCTCCAGAGGGGTAATATAGCTCATTAGCTCATACCCGTCCACCTTAGGAAGCATCACGTCCAGCAAAATCAAGTCATAGATGCTCTCATCCAAGGCATCTGCCGCAGCCATGCCATCGTACACACAGGTCACCTGATATCCTGCCTTCCTCAAGTTTACCGCAATTAAATTTGAAATGGCACGCTCATCCTCCACCACTAATATCTTTGTCATAATTTAACATATCCTCCCACATTCCCTCCATTATAACCACATTTTCGCATCATAATTGTATCATCCTGCATATTATATCACCCCGTTCTTTAAAAGACTTATAAAAAACACCTTTTATCGGGATTTTCATATAGTAATATAGATTACAAATGGAGGGATGGATATGAATCCACTTCTGACGCTTTCACACATCAGCTATTCCTATCACGACGTAAACGGGGAAACCCTGGCCCTGTCGGACATCTCTTTCTCCCTGGAAGAAGGCAGGTTCTTAGCCATTGTTGGTCCCAGTGGCTGTGGTAATGGGATGGTATGACTACGGAAACATATTTGGGCTGTTTTTCCATCCCATACCACCTGCTCAAGAACACTTCTCATATACTCCCTCTTCTCCTGGATAGTAAGCATTTGGAAGAATTTAGAAAAATCTGAAAATTCCTTCCCCCTCGCCTCCAGCTGCTTCCCACGCTCTTCCCTTTGTCCCAGCTCTTTTTCCCGCTCCAATTTCTCTTGAAGCTCTCTGCATTCTCTGTCCAGCCTCTCGATTTCCTCCTGTATATATTGCATGGAAACCCCATCTCCCCCATCCTTTTTGATTGCATCAATCAAATGGCCAATCTCTTCCCTCTTTTTCTCATATGCTCCCTTCAGCAGATCCTGTTCTGTCAAAAGCTTTCCATTTGTTCTTTTAATCTTTCTTCCAAGGGTCTCCAACAGGGAAATCACTCCCTCACTCCAGGTTGCCAGCTTGAAAACCTCTCTACACACGGCCTCATCCAGAGTATTTCCATGTACATTTCTGGTCTTACACCCCTCCCCGTGTGTTCTTTCTTTGTAGGGGCACAGATAGGCAAAGGTCCGCTCCCCTCTTTCATTTACCCGGGAAGCAGGATAATTTTTGGGTCGCATCAGATGCCCACAGGTACACCGGACCAGCCCGGTCAAAAGCGCCGCGTTATTGGAGGAGCTTCGAAATCCCTCTCCCTTTTCCCTGTTGCCCAGCAGGAGCTCCTGCACCTTCACATATTCTCTTCCTGTCACAATCCCCTTATGCCTTCCCCTGGAAATAATCCAGCCCTCATAGTCCACCGGCTTATTCTTATATATGCCGGAGGAGGTTTTCCCATAGCTCATCAGCCCGGTCTCCTGATCCAGCTCCTCCTCCTCTATGCAGATCTGACAGCCCAGATGATAAAAATAGGCATAGGCTTCCCGATCTGCCTGGCAGTATACGGGATTGGTGAGGATATCCCGGACCCCAGCTATGTAAAAATCCCTTCCATTTCTCGTCTGTATCCGGTGTTGCAGAAGATATTCCACCACCTTGGTCAGAGACTGCTTCTCCATAAAATAGGCATAGATAAACTTTACCAGTTCTATCTCCTTTGGGTTTTCCGTCAGGTAGCAGCAGGTTTTCTTTTTCCCCTCTGGGGTATCCCGCTCACTCTTTCGCGATTCATACCCCAGAGGGGTATTTCCTCCCAGCCATCTGCCACTTCTGGCCAGCAACAGCATATTATCACGGACCCGCTCTGCAATCTGTTCCCGCTCCATCTGTGCCAGCACCCCAGAAAAATATAGCATGGCCTTCCCAATGGGTGTGGTGGTATCAAACCGTTCTTTGATGCTGACAAAGGAAGTTCCCTTTTGTTCCAGGCTTTCCATCAGTCTGGCAAGGTCTGCCAGATTCCTCCCCAGCCGATCCAGCTTATAACAGATCAGATAATCAAAATGGCTAAGCTCCATGTCCCTTAGCATCCGCAGAAACTGAGGGCGCTTTCCATTTTTTCCGGAAAATCCCTCGTCCTCGTACTCTAAAATTTCTGCCTTCTCTCCTCCCTCTATCATTCGTTCGATGTATTCCCGACACATAATTCGCTGGTTTTCCACGCTCTCTCCCTTGCCGGTCCACTTGGATTTTCTGCTGTAAATGGCTATCAACACGGCGCATTCCTCCTTAAATCGAGTAGGGGGAATTTAATCCCCCTCTCACACCACCGTACATGCCGTTCGGCATACGGCGGTTCAACATATCTTCAAAGCATGACGTTCTACGTAATAATCATAACAACTGACAAGACCCGCCTCTGACAGCTTTCCTTTGGAAATTGCTCTAACTACACATGTTTTCCTCACTACCCATTGATAGCGGTCTCCCATTTAGGATGTCTGCCTCGCTAGGTCTTTTCCTATTCCCAGTTTCTGCAATCCCCATTGTCGCTTTTTCGGCACTTTCCATTGTTTCCAGATAATTACTCTCAGCCTTGTTCTCAAGTGTGCGTCTACATCGTTCATTACCGTTTTCATGGAACCTAACGCAAAGTAGTTTATCCATCCTCTGATTGCCCAGTTTAGCCTCTGCACCCTCTCCGCAAATGTTATGGACTGGCTTCGATTTGTCAGCTTCTTTAGTCTCCGCTTGAACTTCTCCACCGAATCCCTGTGCGGCCTGCACTTCCATTCTTTTGCTTTGGGATCCTTATAAAACCCAAATCCCACATATTTAAGCCTTCTCCGTCTTGTGTTTCTCGTCTTTTCTGCGTTCACTTTCAGCCCAAGCTTTCTCTGTATCCAGTCTGTTATCGAATTCATGACTCGTTTGGCGCTTGCCTCACTTCTGACCACTATGACGCAGTCATCCGCATACCTCACGAACCTCAGTCCCCGTTTCTCCAACTCTTTGTCCAGTTCATTCAGCATGATATTTGACAAAAGCGGTGACAGATTCCCGCCCTGCGGTGTTCCCCTGTCTGTCTTTTCATATCTGCCCTGTACCATTACCCCCGCTTTCAGATATTTTCGTATCAGCGATTCCGTGTCCCCATCGTTTATGATGCCGTGCACAAGACTCATCAGTTTGTCCTGTGGTACGTTGTCAAAAAAATTCTCCAAGTCGATATCCACTATCCACTCATATCCCTCGTTTAGGAATATTAGCATTTCCCTGACTGCCATTTCACAACTCCGGTTGGGGCGAAACCCGTAACTGTTCTCCGAAAACAACGGCTCGCACTTCGGGCTGATTACCTGTGCTATCCCCTGCTGGATTACCCTGTCCATCACAGTTGGTATCCCGAGTTTTCTTTTGCTTCCGTTTGGTTTGGGTATTTCTACCCGTCTCACTGGTTGAGGTTTGTAACTCCTTTTCCTGATTTGCTCCCTGATACTGTTCCAATTCTCACGGATGTATCCGTCGAGTTCCTCTAACTCCATGCCGTCCTCGCCGCCTGCCCCTTTGTTGGCACAGACTTTCCTGTACGCTTCGTTCATGTTTCTATTGTCCAGTATCTTTTCCAATAATTCTGACATGCTTTGTGTGCTTCGCTCCTTTCCGCTCCCTGTGGTAAGTCCTATGTTTTCGCGTTTACAGCTCATATACGTTTCGCCTACATCCGCTGTCAGATATCCACAGGTACATACATTCGTCTGCACGGTTACATTGTTCAGCCCTTCGGCAACTTTTTTTCAATTAAGATTGCCTACTATGGCTTCTGCTGACTTCTCACGATAAATCGTTTTCAACCGCAAGCAGGATACTTCAACCAATACTTACGTCCGTGAGACCTCACGGGATAAGTCCGTGTTCTTTCCTCGTCTACCCTCCTGATTTACGCATATGGGTTACGGCTACCTTTAGGGCTTCATTGCTGCTTGTCAATTTACCCGCCATGTACGCCTTATTATCAGGTTTCTGTCCGTAGGGCTACGATTTCGCTATCCCTTCTTCTCGCCTGTACCTCACGATACAAACCTTGGGAATCGCTATAAAGTTCGTCGGTAGCTACGCCTATGTGGACTTTCACCACAGAACACAGGCATGCCCGTCATACAAGCAAAAAC
>JAAWAC010000005.1 GCA_022791975.1 Lachnospiraceae bacterium
ATTTTTAGGGACAGCTTCTAAAAAACTGTCCCTAAACTGAACGTGTTGTAAGTTTATCTGAATGACGTTGGATATATATCTGCTTGTTTATTTTGCGCAATTTTATATATATTTCTAGGCCTAATTAATAATCGATAAAATGCTGATTTTTTTTCTTCACCTGTTCCTATAATTTCTATTCCTTCAAATGAGCAACTTTTCCCCTGTGCAACTAAACAAACATCATATCCAGCCTTTTTTAGAGACACACATTCCTTCAGGAGTATTCTTTGATCTGTTGATTTATGCGTACTTGTGAGATGGCAAACCTTATTCATTTCTTTTCCTCTAAAATAACTACTATATCAAATAGCCTCATCGACTCGTCTCCCAAACAGCCTTCTGCTTATTCCCCACAAATTTAAAAAAGCCGCATAATAATGCAGCATTTACTGAAATAAAGTAAAAAACAATAGAGAGCAATTTCCCAATAAAACCTTTTATTTTCACATGGCGTTTTGCTGTTGTCCAGTATATCAACATCGCAATATAGCCAGCCACCTGAAAAATCCATAAAAAAAACCATCCAAGATTTTTTAACCCCAATATTAAATTACTGATAAACGCAGTTATCATAAAAAATGGAACAAGCCATTTTATTACTCTGTGAGACACATAGACAAAGCTGCCCTTTCGTGGAAACAACATACGCCAAAATACCCGCATTGCCTGATAATGGCCGGCTCCGTCTCTTACATGTCTCTTAAATTGTTCCTCCAGCCTTTCATTTGGTTCCTCATATGCAATAGCTTCCGTGTTTAGAATCACATCGTAACCCTGCTGTAGTATATAAGTGGAAACATAAAAATCATCATTAATAATTCCTGCCGGAATATCATTCAGATATTCTCTCCGAATCGCATAGATTGCTCCGTTTGCTCCAGATAATCTGCCCAGCCTTGACTCTTGCCTTTTTACCCAATTTTCATATTTCCAATAAGCACTTTCAGATCTTGCACCTTCGCCTGAGGTTTTGTCCACCTTATAGCGCAGTTGTCCGCTTACACATCCGATTCTCTGATCTTTAAAACTTTGGACAATCTTTTGAACTGCGCTCTTTTCAAACATCGTATTTGCATCTGAAAAAACAATAATTTCCCCATTTGCACGGGAAAGCATAGCATTTAAAGCTGCTACCTTCCCACCTCTTGGAAGGTCCAGCACCTGTATCAAACCTTTTCCTACTCTTTCTGCTTTTAGAACCGTGTTATCTGTAGAGCCGTCCGATGCAACCAAAATCTCTATCTTATTTGACGGGTAATCCAGTTGAAGCAAGTTCCAAATTTTCTCTTCTATTACCTTCTCTTCGTTGTAAGCAGCAATTAATAAGCTTACAGTCGGTTCATAATCTGCATCCTTTTGATAATTTCTTTTTGGTAGGATCTTTAAAATCATGGGATAAAACCCATACGTATAGAACGGCGCAGCTACAGATAATGCAAACAGAATATTCCATGCACTCATTCTCTTCCTAACCTTTCTTAAAAAGATATTTTCTAAAGGTACGAAATGCCTTTATCGTTCGTACAAAATCCTCTTTGCTTGTAAGGCATTGCCCTGCTTTCATTAAAATATATTTAGGTCTCAAATAAAATTTTTTACGGGCATAATCGCAAAATGCAACCATTTCTTCGGCTGTCAAGCTTTCTGTGTTTAATACACAATTGTGCATCCCATCAGCCTTCAGCCAATCTGCATATCTGGATGCTTTAATATAATGATGCTCTTTTGCCCATTCATACGCTTCTGTCCCCGGATATACCATTAAGGGAAAATATTGCACGGTATCTAAATGAAGCCTTTTAGAAAACTCCAATGTCTTATGCATGGTTTCCATTGTTTCTCCTGGATTTCCAACCATAAAGCATCCATGTACACGCATTCTCGCCTTTTTAGCTGCTGCATTAAATCGCAAAGATTGTTCCAAAGTAATTCCCTTATGCATATTATCAAGAATTTCCTGATTTCCACTCTCAAAGCCAACTACCACTAATTTGCAGCCAGCCTTTTTCATTAATACCATAGTTTCATATTTCAAATTTACTCTAGCCTGCACGACCCATTTAAGCTTTACCTGCGCATCAATCATTAATTTGCAAAATTCTTTTACATTCTTCTGATCAACTGCAAAATTATCATCATCAATTAATATTTCTTTCACTTCCGGAAAATTTTTTGTAATGTACAGACATTCTTCAAATAAATTTTGAGCACTCCTTTTCCTATACCCTTTTCCGAACATCACTTGAGAATACATACAATAAAAACATTTTGAAGGACATCCTCTGCTTGAAAAAATACTGATTGTAGGATAACTTACATGAGCATAGAAATAATCTTTGATGTTCAAATATTTTTTATAAACTTCACTTACAAAGGGAAGCTCGTCTAGATTTTCTATATAAGGCCGATCCGGCGTATGAATGATTTTTCCTTCCTTCTCAAAGCTGATTCCTAATATTTCTTCATAACTTTCTGGTTGATACAAGCTGGCAGCTAATTCTCTTACGGTATAGTCATACTCATGTCTTGCTATAAAATCAATATTAGTCCCTTCCTTTGATAATATCTCTTCCGCGCATGCAGACGCATGAGTACCCACCAAACAGACTTTTATATTATTAAAATGCTTTTTTATTTTCTTAACAAAATTCAAATCAGAATCAATACTCGCTGTCGACGTATCAACAATGATAAGCTCTGGCTGATACGCCTTTATCATCTGCAGAACCTCTGCATTTTTATAGCATTTTGCAGGCGCATCAATCATTTTAATTTCATGGCCAGCCTGATCCAATACACCTGCAGCATACGACAACCACAGCGGAAAATAAATGGTACCGCTTTTTGTTACTGCAGGACTTCTGGAGCTTTTTGAATACTTATCTAAAAACGGGGGATTCAATAATAAAATTTTCATTGCTATCTACCTCTGCTTTCTATAACTCATCTGTTTCAATGTTTCAGTTCCACCTTCCACAACGCCTTCTTTACGCAGTACTGACACAATAGTTCCAAAGATGCACTTCATATCAAATAAGAAGCTCATTCTTTTAACATATTCGCCATCCAATTTAGCTTTTATTGGTATTTCTAATTCGTCTCTTCCATTTATCTGTGCCCATCCTGTAAGTCCAGGCATTATATCATTTGCTCCATACTTATCACGCTCTGCAATCAAATCATACTGATTCCAAAGAGCTGGCCGCGGCCCAATAATGCTCATTTCTCCCTTTAAAATATTGATAATCTGTGGAAGTTCATCCAATGATGTTTTTCGTAGAAATCTTCCCATGCGAGTAATATACTGCTCCGGATTCCTCAACATATGTGTTGGTATATTCTTAGGTGCATCCATCCGCATAGTACGAAATTTTAATATTTGAAAATTTACTTTATGTATTCCTACTCGTTTTTGTCGAAAAAAAATAGGGCCTTTAGAGTCCAGTTTAATCGCAATCATTAACAATAAAAAGATCGGAAACAATAGCACTAATCCTATTACAGAAAATATCGTATCCAGACATCTCTTTAACTTCATATAACTCGCGCGTGACATAAATCCCTCCTCTATTCTTGCAAACTCTTTATCATTGATGAAGATTTCTATATATTTTCACTATTATTATTTAAACGAAAACGGCTCCTCTTCCAACCAAATCCCCAACAAAATGTCCCTCTCTCTCCCAAACAACCACACCCGAATTACCACATAACGAAGCCGAATCCGTTTCTTCACCACACAATCCAGATATCTTTCCAATGGCTTCCCACACGCCACAATATTCCCCTGTACATCCACTTCCACTGGCGACAACCGGACGGTATACTCCTCATCCCCATTCAACAGCTCTTTTAAAAATGTCTCCTCCTCTGCAGAAACCGGATAAAACTCCCTCTCCTCTTTTCCCAAAATCCGGGTAAACTGTGGAACCATTTTCAGCTGCCGGTAAAACTCCTCTGGGCATTCTGTGCTTACAAATACATATCCCGGAAACAATCGCTCCGTATGGATTTTGCAGCCTCCCTGAATTCGCCACACGGCCTCTCTTTTTAATAGGAAACAATCCTCACAAACCTCCGGCGAAACCACCTTGCGGATGGTGTCTATGATCTCCTCCTCATCTCCTGTCATCGTCTGTATGGCATACCACATCTTACACACATCCCTCTAGACTCCCTCATTATCCATAAACTTCTTCTGCAAGAACAGACCTGTGGAAAAAACTATCCTGCAAAAAAGGTACGCTTCGCCACTTTGCAGTCTTCCAAACCACAAATTCCATTCTTTCTCTATCCTGTACTTCCGCAACCTTCGCAGTCTAAACTGTAAAACCTGCCTGATACTTGTCCAAAATTCTTTCACATGATGATTCTCCGGAAAACCATTTCTGACCATCCGGCAAAAATCTCTCTTTCAGTTCTTGGTTACTATCTCAAGCCCCATTTGCAGCTCCCGGAATCCCTTTGAAGCATGTACATTGGTGCCTGTCCCGCCATCCCTACCATTGGTTGCCCCATCACCAGCAAACTTACATCCATGTTCTGCCTCTGGTATCTGTACCTTGGCTATCCGCTTATGCCGGTCAATCTTCCGGATCAGCTTCTCCTGGCCCTGCAAAGGTCCCTCTGTCACAAAGGTACATCCATCCCGGATATATCCCCGGGACATACCAAAATGATGGTCCTCTCCGCAGAGCTTTTGCAAAAACGATTCCTCCTGCTCTTCCAGGGAAGTTAAATTGCCGCTGCCTGCAAGGATCTTTTTCATAGAAGGAATCCCTTCCATCTCTTGAACAAGCCGCTCCAGATTTTCGCTCTCCAAAAATATATACCCAGGAAACATCTTTTGCCGCTCCAGATGCCAGGCCCCCTCATACCGCCGCATACGGTCATAAGTAAACACAAAAGCATCCTGCAATGCCTCTCTGCTTAGATGCTGCCAACAGGCCTGTAAAACTTCCTGTTCTTTTTGCATTGTGCAATATATTGCAAACCAGATGGTTATGGCCCCCTTTGATGCAGAAAAGCCAGCTGCTTTCTGCCAGAATTTTCGTAGAGGAACTAACTCTACGAAAATCCAGGCAGAAAAAATTTAAAAAACAGCTATAAATACAAATATTTCCGCTAACAAATCTGAATTCCACAGGAGTTATATGCGCAAAAACGAGAAAAATCTTTATGAATTAAAAGAAGAACTATGAAAATCTATGAAAAAGAAGTAAAAAACACGATTTTTATTGAAAATCCAAGGGAATCTGGTTATAATAATATCTATTGAATAAGAAGTCTTTCGTAAAGTTAGTTCCTCTACGAAGAATACAATCATAGAATCTATCTTCCTTGCTTTCGCAGGCTTTATTCCAAAAGTATAGCACAAATAATAATGTACATGCCTTCCCTTTCCCATAATAACACAATGAGCAGAATCTAATTTTGAAGCGCTAATATATCCGGTAGACGCGTTAGAAAATCTTTCCTATTCTAAGGAAAAGGAGGGATTTTCATGTGGGATATAGACGAAATCGGAAAAAATGTCACATTATTGCGGATTGCGCAGGGATTCACTCAGGAAGAGGTTGCATTACAGTCACACATAAGCGTCAGCCGCTTACAGGACATTGAGTATGGATGTCCAAATGTAACCGTAGACACCATACTATATATAGCGAAAACACTTCATGTAGATTCCCAGGTACTCGGTATTTTTTTGAAGTCAGATGAAGAGATACTCTCCCAAATCCATAAAACACCACGGCTGCCAGAATTGCCGGAAGAGCCTCTGCAAGTTTTTAGGAATATTGTTTTGCTAAGAAACATGGAAGGATTGACCCAAAAGCAATTAGCCCACATGTCAAACATAAGCGTTGCCCGCCTGCGGGATATTGAGCATGGCTGCGCAAACGTAACCATAAATAAATCGGCCTGCATTGCAAAAACCTTTGGAATGTCAATGTCAGAATTGAATACAGTGACTATGTCTGATGCTAGCCTTCTAAATCTTGTACATAGAGCCAGAGCTGTAGTTGGAATAACGGAAACATAGATGAAAAAGACGCTTACAAAAACATATGATCTCCTATACCAGCTTGGGTTAACTGCGAATTACACAGGATTTTTTTATACTGCTTATGCGGTTTATCTGAGTATAGAAAATCCGGAGAGGTTACTTTCCGTAATCAAATGGCTATATCCGGAAGTAGCAAAGCAATACAACACCAGCTGGCAAGCGGTTGAACGTAATATTCGGACAGCCGGCAATGTCATCTGGCAGGAAAATAGACCTCTCCTGAAACATTTGGCTCGCAGACCTCTGACACAAAAGCCCAAAAATGCACAGCTGTTAGCTATATTAGCTTCATCTGTGGATATGAGTTCTTTTATGAAATATAGGCAAAGTCGCAACTCCCACTAAAAAATCTCCAAAGGGATGAGAATTTTGTGTACAAAACCATCCCCTTAATGAATGGGTCTTTGTATCCTCATTCATTAAGGGGATGGTCACGCTTACTTAATAAGTTCTTTTTCTACCCAAACCTCTCCCTCTTCTAATCTTCCAACATCCACCAAGACCCCCTTCTCTTCCTGCACAAAAGGAATCTCTTTCCCATTTAGCCGGACAGACTTGGCGCGAACACTCCAAAACATCACTTCCTGCTCCACTCTGCTCTGGCAAAACTTCAATCTCACTCCATCCTCTTTAGCCTCCATGGAGAGATTGGCCTCTGTCACTTTTCCGTCGGTCACGGCAAAATGATTGCTCCCCAAGATAGGATAGATATCCCAGTGAAGCTTTTCCGTCTCTTTCTCTCCCACATAATTCTGCTCCGGGCCCATAGGAATCATAGCGTTTTCCCTGAGATACAGAGGCAAAACATTAAGCGGCGCCTCCACATGGATCCATCGTCCTCCATCAATCTGCTCCTTGCTCCAGAAATCCGTCCAGGTTCCCTCTGGCAGATACACATCCCTCTCAAACCCCTCATCCATAACAGGCGCCACCAGAATGCTCTCTCCAAAAAGGTACTCATCATCTATGCCAAATACATTCCGGTCCGCCTGATATTCCAGAATCAACGCCCGCATCATAGGCAAGGCCGTCTGGGTACACTTGTAAGACTGAGAATAAATATAGGGCAATAAACGATACCGAAGCTTCAGATAATCCCGGGTAATCTTTTCCGTCTCTTCTCCAAAGTCCCAGGGCTCCCGTGTCTCAAATCCATGTGCCCGAATATGGGAGGTAAAGCATCCCACCTGCACCCAACGGGCATATACCTCCGGTGTAGTGGGAAGATTAAAGCCGCCTACGTCATGGCTCCAGAAAGGAAATCCAGATAATCCAAAGCTAAGTCCAGCCTTTACCGTGGTTACCAAAGCATGGAAATCCACATCGCAATCACCACCCCAGTGAACAGGATAACGCTGGGAACCTGCCCAGGCGCTCCGGGCCCAGATAATTCCTTCTCCCTCTCCCCGGATTTTCTCCGTGATCTCAAAAACAGCCTGATTATAGAGTAGGGGATAGAGATTGTGCATGGCTTCTCCTGGCGCCCCTGCATAGTAGTAAAAAGGAGGAATGGATTCTCCAAAATCTGCTTTGATACCTGCCACTCCCATTTCCAGCAGGGGGCCTATAAGCTTCTCCTGATACCATTCCACTGCCTCCGGATTAGAGAAATCTATCAGTCCATGGGCGAAATCCACACTCCCATCCTTCCGATATGCAAAATATCCTTTCTGAAATCCCTCCTCAAAAACCGGATTGGGATGCTCTGCGCTACTCTCAATGTAAGGCATCTGCCAGAGGGTCATATGAAAGCCCTTTTCCCGTGCCTTTTTAAGCATGGCCTTTGGATCCTCGAACCGGCTGGAGGAAAATTGATAATCGCAAATCCAGGGATACTCATACCAGTCCGTATCCAGATGCACCACATCACAGGGAATATCCCTTTCCCGGAATTTATCCATAAGAGCTTCCACTTCCTGCTGGGTCCGATAGCTGATTTTGCTGATCCAGAAACCGTAGGACCACTTGGGAGGTAGGGGCGCAGACCCGGTCAAACTCCAATACCGGGGCAAAACCTCCTTCATAGATGGGCCATAGAGAAAGAAATAGTCAATGGCCGTATCATCTGTAAGCATACAATAAGCCTTATTGTAGTGTTGCCCCATATTACAATTTATCCCATGGGAGGTGTGCATAAAGATCCCGTAGCCAGCAGTGCTCATGAAAAAAGGAATATTCTTGTAAGTGCGGGTAGTATTACAGCTCAGGCAGTTGGTATTCCACAGATCCACCGATTGTCCCCGTTTGTCCAAATCCGTAAATTTTTCCCCAAAGCCGTAAAAATGCTCCCTGTCTCCATACTCAATCTGCTCCGATGCATACATCTTGTTTTCCTTCTGATCATACAGAAAGCCAAAGGGACAGTGCTCATATCGCATAACAGAATGGGCCTCGGTCCGGCGGCTGGTGTATTGCCGGAAAATCCTTTTTCCCTTCTTATCATAAACGGTCAGATTCCAGGGAGCCTCTGTGACAACAATCGTAAGCTTCGCCGTACTGATACGAACCTCTCCTTCTGCCTCCTCTACCTGCAATTTTTCTAACCTGCCAGCCTCCCCTGTGAGCATGGGGGACTTCCTCTCCCCCACCTGAAAGCCCTGCTCTGCCTGTATGCGCAGAATCTCGTCAGAAAACAGGGTCAGCTTTACACAGATATTCCTTGTGCGCCCTGTGGCATCATACTTGGCCCGATAGTCCAGGAAACGATAAAAAAGTGTCTTTTCAAAAAAGCTTCCCTCTGTCTGGAAAATTATGGAATTTCCCTGTTGCTCCCAGGAACGTACCCCCGTTACCATCAGCAAGGACGCCTGCTCCATTTCCCCTAAAACAGGAAAATCAATCTCATTTCGGTAATAATACTCCAACCCTACCTCTGTCTCACCATAACGCATTACATTTTCTTCCATACTTATATCCATCTCCTTCCCCCTGGGAATAAAAGGAGCTGCAGAAAACGGCTTACCAAACTCCTGTCGTAGCTCTGCCTCCTGCAACTCCCTTTCTCTTATTCCTTCTTACATTTTGCTGTTGTGCACATTATTTGCTCTATTGTAATAAAGCCTCAATTTGGGGAGCAAATTCAGCAATCGCTTCGTCCGGGCTGGCTACTCCTGTATATACCTCCTGGAAAATCCCCTGCCAGCAAGCGTCAATATCCACAAATTTCGCATGAGGTCCTCTGGACTGCGCGGTATCCATGCTGGAAGTATATACACTGATCAGATTGTCCGAAGAGGAGAAATACTCGCTAGCCTCAGCCACATCCTTGCGAACGGGAATATAATTGCTAGCCTCATTCCAATATCCCATAACCTCTTCAGATTCCATAAACTTTATTAGCTCCCAAGCCGCATCCACATTTTCACAGCTCTCTGTAATGCAGATTCCATAGCCTCCCAGGCAAGAAATAGATTTTCCAGTATCGTCATTTACCGGATAAGGTACTACTCCCCACTCAAAATCAGATATATTGGATTGGAATGCACTCAGATGCCAGGAACCACCAGTAAACAGGGCGGCCTTTCCGCCCGCAAATTGGTTGGAAGCATCTGTCTGGGTCCAGTTTGCAATTTCCGGAGACATTGCTCCCTCATCAATCAGCCCACGCAGGAAGCCAAGGGCTTCTCTAGCTGCATCTGTGTCAGCCTCGAAAGCGCTTCCGCCTGCGGACCACAACCAGGGATAAAACTGGAATCCACCATCATTGTCGCCACTGCCAGACATCACTGCCCCATAATACCCTGCATTTGGATCTGACACCGCCTTAGCCAGAGCCTCATAATCACTCCAGGTCCAGCCAGCCTCCGGTATACTTTGATTGGCCGCTTCAATAAGTGTCTTATTGTAGTAAACCGCCAAACAGTTGGCTACAAAAGGCATACCATACAGTTTATCCTCATTCTTGCATCCCTCCAGAGGGCCCCCATAATAGGTACTCATATCCAGTTCCGCAGTCAAATCTGTAATGTCCTTCAGAATTCCCATATCCGCAAAGCTTGGAATTACATACCGATCCAGTGTTACTACATCCGGAAGATCTCCGGACACAGCCAGAGTCGTCAGCTGCTTCTGCAAATCGGCTGCACTGGTAATGGCTGTAATTTCCAGGGTTATTCCTGTATCCTGTTGAAATTTGTCAAACATCTCATATAACTCTGCCTTACTTTCATCATAGCAGCACAGCAGGCTGATAGTTTGCCCGGAAAGCTCCCCACCTCCCTGAGGCTGAGCCTCTTCTTCTGCCTGAGGCGTCTCCTCCGGTGAAGATTCTGCCGGGGTCTGTGTTGGCTCCTCGCTCTTGCCACAGCCTGCCAGAGAAATTACCATAGTCAGGCCTAAAAGCATTGCCAATAAACGTTTTTTCATATTTCTTCCTCCTTAAAAATTATTATATATGTTTTTGCTGCTCCTTGTCAGATTCCTTTATATCTTCTAACCCTTCACTGCCCCCGCAGTCAGGCCGGAAATAATAAATTTCTGCAAAGATAAAAACAGCACAACAGCCGGTACAACAATAATGGTGGCAAATGCCATCAGCATAGCCCAGTCCGTGGAATCATTTGCCATGGCACGGTACATATTCAAAGATAGCGGCTGCATATTTCCCGTACTGCAAAAGGTCATAGCTCCCACCATGTCTCCCCATCCCCAGAGGAAGGAGAGCACCGCTACCACCACCACACCAGGATAAATCATAGGCAGCATAATACGGATAAAGCTGCTGAACTTATTACAGCCATCAATGACTGCGCTATCTTCCAGTTCCTTTGGCACTCCCAAAAAGTAAGGCCTGAGCATCATCACTGAGAAAGGCACCGAATGAAGAGTAACAAAAATGGCCGGTGGAAAATAGGTCCCCATAATCCCCACCTTTTTAAAGGTTAAATATAGCGGCGCCAAAAATAACACTGTAGGCATCATCTGAGCGATAAGAAAAATAAGCAGCAGCGCTTTATTTATTTTAAAATTGAACCTGGCCAAACCATAGGCGGAAAGAGTAGCCAGCACCGTTGTAATTACCGCTGTAATGATGGAGATATAAAAGCTGTTAAAAAAAGATTTTACAATACTCTGCCCTGAAAATTTAGTGCCGAACATTTTCACGTACCCCTGTACTGTCAGTTTTTTTGGAAAAAAGGTGGGCACCACTGCAAACAGCTCTCCGTCTGTCTTAAAAGATGAAATTACCATCCAATAAATGGGAAAAATTAAAATAATCACACAAAGGCTTGCTGCCAGGAAATAAACAACCTGCTGCCTTTTTTTCTTTTTATGCATACTTTTCATCAGCCAATCACCTCATCTTTCGAAATCAGCTTTACGTAAAACAGGGAGAATACCAACAAAATAGCAAACATAACATTTGCGATTGCCGCACCCTGGCTGAACTGAAACTGATCAAAGGTTAAAGAATAAGAATAGGTTGCCATAATATGCGTCGTATCTGCCGGCCCTCCCTTGGTCATTACATATATCAGTTCAAAAGCCTTGAATGTGAGAATAAATCCCTGGGTAATAACTGCCAGAATCGTAGGCTTTAATAAGGGCACAGTAATCCGAAAGAATCTCTGTATCCGTGTAGCTCCGTCAATGGCTGCCGCCTCATAAATATCTTCCGGCATGGTGGTTAACGCCGTGGTCATCAAAAGCATATTGAAGGGAATTCCCTTCCAAATATTCACACAGATCATGGCAAACATAGCTGTATTGGTATTTACCAACCACATAATAGGCTCTTCGATGAATCCCAGTTTCATAAGAAAATAATTCACCAGGCTGGATGCATCCCCGGTAAAAAACCACTTTCCAATCGTGGCAACTACCAGCATAGGCACCATCCAACCAATCATTACCAGCGCCCGATAAAGCTTATTCAGAGGAAATTTATTGGAAAACAACAGAGCCAGCAAAAATCCAATTACAAACTGAAATCCAATACTTGCCACAGTGAATATGAGGGTATTTACAATGGAACCTACAATTTTAGGGTTAGAGAATATAGTTGTATAGTTTAGCAGTCCTACAAATTCCTTATCTGTTTTCAGCAAAGTAGAGGCTGTCACATCCTGAAAGCTCATAATAACGTTATAAAAAATCGGGTAAGCCACAAAAAAGATGATATAGATAACCCCTGGTAGGGAAAACAGCAGAAACCAGCGCAGGTCACTCCAGTATTTTCTTCCTTTTGTTTTCATTGTCTCCTCCTATCTGTAACGAATCCAGACTACCATCTCACCAATCCTGCGATTACTCCAAAGGTAATAAGGAATCGCTCTTATATCGCAATCCTGATAACGGCTTCCCGCCTGCCGATACAAACATCCCTGCCAGTCTTCCCGTACCCGACGCTTTGCTTTTGCCACAATACAGGAAGTTCCTCCCAGCAGCTCTGGATCGTATAGTCTCTCTAACCGGGTATCTGCATCCAGACAAATGTCAAAAAGCTCCGTCCCATTGTCTGCCTCCTCCAGGCAATAGATAAAGGGGCCACACTGAATGGACACCTTGCCACAGTCCATACGTACTCTGGGATTTGCCTCCAAAAGGAAGGGCCTCATCTCCAGAAACAGCCCCAGCTCCTCCCCCTGTTTCCAGCTTCTGTCCAAATACACATAGCCATCTTCTGCTACTTGTGTAGAAATTTTCTCTCCACAAATTGTTATTTTTACCCCCTGACACCACTGAGGAATGCGCAGAGCTAAGGTAAAACGTACTTCCTTCTCCTCTGGAGTAACTCTCAGAAAAACATTTCCCTCATCCGGATACAAAGTTTGTACTCTTAATCCTACCTGCTGTCCTCTTACGGAAATTTTTCCCTCCATATCTAAGTATAAATGTAGAAATAAGGTATCCTCCCTCTGTGTCATGGCATATCCAGTTATAGATTCGGTAAAACGTGCCAAGTTGGGAGGACAACAGCTGACGGGGAAATCCCCCTGTCGTACTGGAAACATTCGGGTCTGGCGCTCCACTCGATCCTCATATACGGCGGGCATGCATTCTAGATGATTGGCATAGAAAAAATTTTTCCCATCCTGAGAAACTCCACTGATAATCCCGTTATACAGAGCTCTCTCCAGCACATCCCCATACTTTCTGTGATTTTCCAACTGCAACATCCGAGCCGCCCACATGGCCAAGCCAATGGCTGCACAGGTTTCATTATAAGCCTGTTCATTTGGCAACTGATAAGAGAAGGAAAAACGTTCCCCATGAGCCTCTGCCCCTACGCCACCAGTAATGTACATTTTTTCTAGGGTAACATTATCCCATAAGTCTCGACAGGCTTTTTTCAGGCTCTCATCTCCTGTCCGAGCTGCCACATCCGCCATAGCACAGCACTGGTACATAAGACGGACTGCATGACCGGCCGCATCCTTTTGTTCCCGCACTGGCAAATGGGCCTGAAAATGGGCAAAGGGTCCCTGGGGCATTCCATCCCGTAGTCCGAATCCCTTTCCAGTAGGCTGATTGGGATTGCGTCCCTCCCTGGCACATTCTATATCAAAATAATAAGGCTGTTTTCCCCTTTCATTGATAAAATACTCTGCCAGCCTGAGATAACGCGGTTCCTTTGTAACTTCATACAGCTTCACCAGCGCAAGCTCCAGCTCCTGATGTCCAGGATATGCGTGAAGCTTCCCTTCCTCTGGTCCTATCACACGATCTATATAATCTATGTAGCGACACATAAGCTTCAGATATCGGTCCTTGCCAGTGGACTCGTAATATGCCACAGCTGCCTCCGTCATATGGCCTGCACAGTAAAGCTCATGCTTCTCATGAATATTGGTAAACCGTTTTCCCGGCTCCACGAAGGTAAAATAAGTATTTACATAGCCATCCTCCCCTTGAAGCTTCTCATAAGCCTCCACGATTTTATCAATTTGTTTTTCCACCTCCGGATTTGGCTCATGGAGCAATGCATAGGAAGCGCCCTCTATCCATTTAGCCACATCGGAATCCCAATAGGGGTGGGGACGAGGTACTAGATTTGGATCCATTTCTAATTCCTCTCCGTTTAGCTCAGACAGCTGAAAGGAAATAATCTCTCCACCAGGAAGGAATACTCCCTCCTCCTTTCCATTTGCCCGATCCCGCAAAATATCTTTTCCTGTTGGATCAGGTTTATAGAGCCCCTTCATACTGTCCATGCGACCAGTATCCTGGAAAAATTCGTAGATTGTTGGTAGCGTCACCTGACGATTCCTCTCTTGCCTCTTTTTCCAAAAGCCCTCCATTATCCGAAAATCTCTCCAGGATATACGCTCTGTCCTCTTTTTCCACATATCTTCCATGTATGCAATCATCCTTTCTCTACTTTAATTCTCTTACAGCAGCTCCGGCCTCCTTTGCAGCCTGTGCGGGATCTTTTCCCTCACGTACTACTGACTGCCACATATGGATAATAATGTCGCTGATTCGATTATAATTTTCTTTTGGCATTGGATTTGCATAATCTACCATTTCCACAAACTGTCGAATAGGCTCCGTCTGAAAATATGCCGATGCCTCTGCCACATCTCTTCTAGCAGGAATATAATTTTCCGCCTCACTAAATTTTTGCATAATATCTGGCCGGTTCATATATTTTATAAATTCCCAACTGGCATCCACATGCTCATTATTCACAATGGCAAAATTATGTCCCCCTAACACATTACAGAAACCTTCTGGTCCCTCCGGAATTCTAGCTACGCCAAAATCAAAGTTAACTCCCTGTTGAATAACCTGTAATCTCCAAGAGCCATCGATAACCATGGCCGTTTTCCCGGCAATAAACTGATTTGTATTGTCACTTGCGTTGTAATTAATAACCTCAGTACTCATATATCCCTGGTCTACCAAGGTTTTATAAAACTCTAAAGCTTCCACAGTTTCCGGCGAATCCAATCTGTCCCAATTTGAACCACTGCTCCAAATCATGGGCCACATCTGAAAACTGGTATCAGCGGATTTATTTCCTGCCACTCCAAAGCCATAGACTCCTATTTCCTTCAGCTTCTCACAGGCTTCTAGCACTTCCTCCCAAGTTTGGGGGACCTTTTCCACTCCCGCTTGCGCTAAAAGTTCCTTGTTATAATACATACCCAATGTATTGGTAGTAAAGGGAAGCCCATAATATTTCCCCTCATAGGCATTTTGTTCCAGGCTTCTCTGATAATACTCCTCAACTGCAATTTCGCGCTCCACCCGGTCTGTTACATCTGCCAAAATACCGATCTGTGCATACGTTGCTGTCTCAGGGTTATCCACGTCCAAAACATCTGGCAGATTTTCGCTGACAATCATAATACTGATCTGTTTTTTGGAATCTGACAATGGAACATACTGAATTTCCACTTCAATTCCAGTTTCAGCAGTGAATCCCTCAATGCATTGATAGAGAACCTCTTTCTCTCTTGGATATGTGAGAAGAATAGACAGTGTTTCCTTTTCCCCCACATTTTCCTCTGGCAGTTTTTCTCTTATCTGCTCCTGACAGCTAATTAAAAATATACATCCCGCAACAGCAGCCGCAGCACAATAAAACACCCTTTTCCATTTCATAAAATTCCTCCACCACTGCCTTCCACAGCTATAGCATACCATCCACCCCTTTTTCCTGTAAATTTGACAAATCTAAAAAGGGGGTCAAAAACTAAACTCACTTTTTCTAAAAAGAAAAAAGACCTTCCACACAATGGAAAGTCTTTCTCTTGCTTTTACTCTTTATACATGAAAGGAATGTTGATATTCGCTGGGGCTTTTACCCGTATATTTTTTAAATACTTTGCAAAAATATTTCACATCTCCATAACCACACTCCTTAGCCACCTCGTAAGCCCTGATATTTTTCCGGGTGTGGAACAACTCTTTCGCATAATTTACCCGCTTTTGGGTACAGTAAACCGTAAATTTAATTCCCAGTTCCTTCGTGAATAAGGTGCTTAAATACTCCGGCGTAATCTTCAACATTCCCGCCACCTCATCCACCGTAATGTCCCGCTTGTAATCGGTCTCAATAAGTTTTAAAGCCTTTTTTACCAAGGGATGGCTTCCCTGCTGCAGTTTTTGCTGACAACGTTCCAATTCTCCCACCATGTTTAGCAGCATCTGGGTAATGGAGGATAGAAAAACCTTATCTTTAATCCAGTCTAGCACATTCAGGTGATTGATCTCATCGTACACCCCATAATTTGCCTGTCGGATGGCATACAACACGGAAACAGTAAGGCAAAGAACAGCCTCCCGAATGTCCCGGTAATCATAGGTTTTTTCCCTCAGATACCGGGTAAACTCCTGGATTTCCATTGAGATATCCTCAGTTCTTCCACTGTAAATCTTTTCCGAGAGCCTTCGCTCAATGTAGATAGGATAAATCAGCTTTTCGCAGGAAAGCTCTTTCACAACATTCTCCTGGAGAATTTCTGGACATTCCAGAGACAAATTCCAGTTGCACAGTTCACTGGTTCTTCGGATTGCTCCCGGAAGGTTTTCCAGCTCTCCCATAGAAGAACATGCACAGACAAATCGCATCCGAGTCTCCTCCCGGATTTCCTCTGTAAGCCGACAAAGACAGGAAAAAGCCTCCTCCCCGCTGGGCCAGAATAAAATGCAGATTTCCCGCCTAGCCCTGGAAAATCCAAAGCTTAAATCCCCCTCCTCCTTGGCCTTACAAATGAGCTGTCGGATTCCCTCCAAATCAGATGAACGGATTCTGGTATCACACCGAATCACCGCCACCATACAGGAGGTGTTTCCCTTCCTCTGCCTTAGTTCCCTGAAAAATTCCTCCCCAAAAGCATCCTCTGTATTCATCAACCTGTTCAGCAGCTCCTCCTCCGTAAGCCGGGTAAGATTATTTCGGGATGTGTCCTCCTTAAGCATTTCCTTCACATGCTCCAGAGATTTCCGCAGAGCATCCCGGGTAATGGGCTTTAAGAGATAATCGACGCTACCAAGCTTCATCGCCTCCTGGGCAAACTCAAACTCTGCAAAGCCGCTTAAAATGATAAACTTAGCCTTGCACCCCTCCTCCACCAGCTGCTGAATCATCTCCAGGCCACTCTTTAAGGGCATCCGCACATCCGTCAACACCACATCCGGGGACATCTCTTGAACCAGACGGCACCCTTCCTCTCCATTTCTAGCCCAGCCTGCCACGTCATAGTCTTCCCCCATCTCCCGGCACAGGGACACAATCCCATGCAACGTCTTTTTCTCATCCTCCACGATCACTATTCGCATCCCTATCCCCCTTTAGCTCACATTCCCTGTCACATCTCCCGGAATCCTAACCCGAATGGTGGTCCCCTCTTTCTTTTTGCTTACAACCTCGATCTGGTAATTCTCTCCATAATAAGCGTCCAGCCTGGCCATCACATTGGGGATTCCAATGCTTCCCTCCCTGCCTCTTCTGTCATAGAAAAGCAATCTTACCTTTTCCTCCTCCATTCCCACACCATTATCTGATATCACAAAACGAATCCACCCTTGTTCCCTTGCCTCTACCGCCACCTTGAGATATCCACCATAATCAATATTTTCAAATGCATGAACCACCGCATTCTCAATCAAAGGCTGAAAGAGCATTTTGTGTATCTGAACCCCACTGGCCCCGGCCTCGCAGGTAACCTGGTATTCAAAGGTATCGGAAAAACGCATTTTCTGTAAATGAAGGTATTTCCCCAGATAGGCCAACTCCTCCCCAATGCTCACCAGCTTGGTGCTTTTTCGGATCTGATAGCGGAGAATCTGGGCAAACTCGCTGAGCATTTCACTAATCTCATACTCCTGGTTCTCAATGGCCATCCAGTTGATGGAGTCCAATGTATTATAGATAAAGTGAGGATTGATCTGGGCCTCCAGAGCTGCCAGCTCTGCCTCTTTTTCCTTTCGACCGGACTCCCGTATCATCTCCACCTGCTCATTGATTCGATTCATCATACTGTTAAACTGGGCGGCAATCCGCGTAAACTCATTCTGATCCTCCTCGTCCAGAGCCACTCGGGCTGTCATCTCTCCCTCCTCTATGTCCTCTATTGCGTTTACAATCTGCCTAGCCGCATCAGACAGCCGTTTGGACATATAAGTAATAAGAAACATGGCCACAATCACCAGAGCAATGGTCAATGCAATCAGCAACATATAGAAGCTTCTCATCTGCCGGAATACATCATGGCGATCTAACACACTGACCAGATACCAATCGCTTCCCTCCACCCGATCCGTGCGGATGATTTCATAATTGTTGCCCAAAAACAACTTCTCCTGATTCTCCTCACAGCTCCAGTCAAAAAGCTCAGCTGCATCCTGTCCAATATAGGCCTTTTTTTCATGGGAGACAATTCGGTTATTTTCATCTATTAAAAAAAGGTCACTGGACTGCGCTGTCTTAGCCTCCTGCTCAATACCAACCAAAACCTCCTCATCAATTCCCATATATAGTTCGCCCACATATCGGTTATTATACCAGTTATACAGTGGTCTTTTCAATGTAAATACATAGTAATCACTGGTTCCCTGTCGATCCAGATACTCCGTCCCAATCCAGAGAAGTCTGCGCTCCATATCCTCCCCCGGCCGAGGCCCAGTAAAATACTCCTGATACAGCTCTGGTGGTGCCTGATACAGAGATTCCTCATCCAGTCTGTCAATGCTAAACAATTTCCCTCCCTCCGTTCGAATCACCATACACCGCACCTGGGGCTGGTAGGATTGATAGGTTTGTAGACTATCCCACAGCTGTAACCGCAGCTCCTGCTCTGCATATCCGTATGCCGTCTCATATCCATCCACTGCATCCAGAAATTCCTGTTCCACGATTACCTGATTCAGAGAGCTATTGTAAGCCTCCAGGGTAGTGCTCAGGTTCAGGGCTGTCTGATGCAAGGCATTTTCAAACAGATCCAAAATTTTGCTTTCCATGATTCGGGTGAGATACAGCATGGTAAATCCCATAATACACAGAACCATAGTCACCACAATGGCCGTGTAGACTACGGTGATTTGCCGAGAAAAGTTTTGCCTGTTCCACTTTTTAATAAACTTTTTCACTCTTCCAGAAACCTCTCAATTAATTGAAGCGGGAACTGCCAGGCCTACAAAACCAGCCTGGCAGTTCCCGCTCCATCCCACACATACACCGATGGACGAAACTATTCCTCCAACCCAAAAGCGTCATGCACCGCATTCATAGCCCGCTCTGCATCCCTTTCGTGGATCAGTACGGTTACGCGGATCTCCGAAGTGGAAATCATATTGATGTTAATATTTTCGTTGTAAAGAGCCTCAAACATTTTGGCCGCCACGCCAGGATTGGACATCATACCGGCACCCACGATGGACACCTTGGCCACCTCCTTATTGCAGGAGATGCTGGAGGCGCCTACCCGGTTCATATTCCTTGTGAGGATCTCCACTGCCTGGTCTGCCTCGTCCCTGGCCACGGTAAAGGAAATATCCTTGCTGTTTTCCCGGCCAATGGACTGTAAAATCACATCCACATTGATATTGTCCTTTGCCAGCAGATTGAACAGCTTAAAGGCCATACCCGGCTGGTCCTTCAATCCAATTACTGAGATTCTGGCTGTATTCCGATCCAGCGCCACACCGCTGATTAACATTCTTTCCACGCTTGTTTCCTCCTTTAAGACAGTCCCTTCATTATCGTTTAAGCTTGACCTTACCACCAGCTGAACACCGTATTTCTTTGCCATCTCCACCGAACGGTTATGTAGCACTCCCGCTCCAAGCGTGGCCAAATCCAGCATCTCGTCATAGGTAATTTCCTTAAGCTTCCGGGCTTTCGGCACAATCCTGGGATCTGCTGTGTACACGCCGTCCACGTCGGTGTAAATCTCACAGGCATCCGCATGAAGGGCCGCTGCCAAAGCCACAGCCGTGGTATCGGAACCACCCCGGCCCAGAGTTGTATAGTTGTCGTATTTATTTACCCCCTGAAATCCGGTTACAATCACAATCCGCCGAATCTCCAGCTCATGCATAATCCGATCTGTATCGATTCTCTTTAAACGGGCATTTCCATATACCCGAGTCGTGTGCATGGATACCTGAAAGGCATTCAGGGACACCACAGGGACTCCCATGGAATCAATGGCCATGGCCATGAGTGCTACCGAAACCTGCTCGCCTGTTGTAAGCAGCATATCCAGCTCCCTCTTGGGGGGATTGGGATTGATATCCACAGCCTTTGCGATGAGCTCATCTGTAGTCTTTCCCATCGCAGAAAGAACCACAATCACGTCGTTTCCCTTTTTGTAATCCTCCACACATCTCCTGGCCACATTAAAGATTCGCTCCTTGTCGCCCACTGATGTGCCGCCAAATTTTTTCACAATCAACATTTCTTGTTCTCTCCTCTTATCCTTCAAAAGCTCCTCCAGCTCTGAAGGTCCTTTTTCTCCGGCCCGCCTGCCTACCATTGGGCTCTACCCTAGGCCGGCTCTGCAAAAAGTCTCTCTATTAGACGATAGCCCTCCGGTAAATCCAAGCCGGTTTTCCCCGCCTCGGCCTCACTATAGAAGGGCCGTCCCTCCCGGGAAACCGTGCTGTCATAGAGCAGATAGGGAATCGGATCGGCCGTGTGGGTCCGCACTCGAATAGGAGTGGGATGATCTGGCAGCACCAGCATCCGATAGGGCTCCCCGGAGGCATCCATGGCTTCCTTCACCCGCCGGATCACCCTCTGATCCAGATACGTAATAGCCTGTACCTTCCGCTCCACACTTCCCTGGTGTCCCATTTCATCAGGTGCCTCCACATGGACATAGACAAAATCATAGCCCTTCTTTAAAAGCGCTTCACAGGCAGCATCCGCCTTACCTTCATAATTGGTGTGAAGCTGCCCATTGGCCCCCTCCACGGGAATACTTTCCATACCTGCACCCACGGCAATCCCCTTGAGCAAATCCACCGCCGAAATCATAGCTCCTCTTTTTCCAGTTTTTTCCAAAAACAAAGTCAATGCCGGACGGGTGCCCGCTCCCCAGAACCAGAGCGAATTGGCCGGGTTTAATCCCTGTCTTTTCCGCTCCAGATTGAATGGATGATTCCTTAATATCTCATAACTCTTTTCCTGCATCCGAAGCAGCAGCTCCTCCTCAGGCAAATAGGCTCCTATCTCCTGCTCCAGAATATCATGAGGTCCCCGGGCCGGCACCACCTTGCCTTGATTCCAGATAAGCAAATGTCGGTAGCTGGTTCCCACATAAAAATGAAGGGTATCCGTTTCCAGCTCCTTTTTCACGGCCTCCAGAAGAATAGCCGCGTCTTCCGTGGAAATCTCACTGGAGCTGTGATCCACCATCCGCTGTTCCCTGTAGGTCTTTCCCTCCTCCTCTGTGAGTGTCACCAGATTGGTGCGCAAAGCCACATCCTCTGTCCCCATATCCACTCCAATGCTTAAGGCCTCCAGAGGAGAACGCCCCGTATAGTACTCTCTGGGATTGTAGCCCAGCACCGCCAGATTGGCTGTGTCACTGCCCGGGGCCATGCCCTGGGGTATGGTATGGGCCATTCCCAGCTCCGAAACAGGCGCCAGCTCATCCAACGTGGGCGTAGCGGCATATTCCAGGGGTGTCTTTCCCCCCAGCTCCAAAAGAGGCTCATCCGCCATGCCGTCTCCCAATATCACCACATATTTCATGCTATCATCCTTCCATCCGAATCCGATTTATGACAGCTTCTGTCTTCGCTGCCCGGGCTGCAAACTCCTCCTCCGTGAGCACACCGGTCACAAAACCGAATTCTCCCGCCAGATCTACCGTTACCACCTGGATAGGCCCAAAGATCTCTGCCATAGCCGGCGCATCCATCCCTGCATCACCCTTTACCCGCACAAAGAAACGGCTCTTGGCATTGCTTATTTTGGAAAGCTTAAGTTTTTGGCTGGTCCAATAGCCCATGACGCTTTCCTCCAAATGTTTGGCTGCATCCACCACATCAGCCACCACGGCACTGGCTGTGGGAAGCTTCCCTGCGCCACTTCCATAAAACATGGCATCTCCCAGCACATTTCCCCGAACAAAAATGGCGTTAAATACACCTTCCACGCTGTACAGTGGGTGCTGCTCCCCAATAAGGAAGGGGGCCACCATAGCGCAGAACCGCCCATCCACCTTCTTGCTGGAGGCCAAAAGCTTCACAGCCCGTCCCAGCTTCCTGGCATACTGGATATCCTCCGCCGTAATTTTTGTGATTCCCTCCGTATAGATCTCTTCATAGTCTACCTGCTGACCGCTGACCAGAGAGGTGAGAATGGCAATTTTGCGACAGGCGTCATATCCCTCAATATCCGCCTCCGGATGCAGCTCTGCATAGCCCTTTTGCTGGGCATCCTTTAACACACTGTCAAAATCCATTCCCTCATGGGTCATTTTGCTCAGCATATAGTTGGTTGTTCCATTGAGAATCCCGGTGATCTCCTGGATCTCATCTGCCGTCAAAGAAGAATTTAACGGGCGAATAATGGGGATCCCCCCTCCTACTGACGCCTCAAACAGGTAATTCAGGTTCTTGCTTCTGGCAATCTCCATAAGCTCCGCCCCGTGGCGAGCCACCAGCTCCTTATTGGAGGTACAAACACTCTTCCCCGCCTCCAGGCACCGCTTGCTGAAGGTGTAGGCCGGCTCCACGCCTCCCATTACCTCCACCACAATGCGCACCTCCGGGTCATTGACAATGGTCTCAAAATCATGGACCAGCTTACTCTCCACCGGGTCCCCGGGAAACTCCCGCAGATCCAACACATATTTAATATTTACGTCCTCACCCACCCGCTTATTGATGCTGGCCTGATTGGTATTTAACACCTCTACTACTCCGGAACCTACGGTTCCGTATCCCATAACTGCAATCTGTATCATCTTCCCTACTCCTTTGCTAATATTTTCAAATAGTGAATTCCTGCCTGACCCTCTATCTGCTCAATCATGGCCGACACATCTCCCGTTGTGGGGAGAAGATCCACTGTCAATGTGAGAGAGGCCACCCCATTGATGGGAATGGTCTGATGGATGGTCAGAATATTTCCCTTGAACTCAGCCACTGTTTTTAGAACATCCGACAAAAGCCCCGGCTCATCATCCATCTGCAATACAAAGGTAATGCTCTTTCCCCGGGAATTATCATGAAAGGGAAAAATATCATCTTTATACTTATAGAAGGAGCTGCGGCTGATCCCCACCTGCTCGGTAGCCTCCTGCACAGTCATAACTTTTGATGAATCCAGCAGACGCTTGGCTTCCACAACCTTTAGCAGCACCTCTGGAACTGCTTTCTGCTTCACCACAAAATACTTACTTTTCTCTGCCATTTCTCTGTTGCTTTTCCTCCGTGTTTTTTCCTTGTGAACGTTTGTTTTTGTATGAAGGACTTGAACAGTTTAGATATTACCACATTCAGGGGAAAGATGCAATCCTTTTTTGTATACAGACATCGATTCTTATATAGATTACAACAGAAAAAATGCACGCCTGAAGTTTTCTTCAAGCGCGCATTCTATATGCCTGTGTGGTCTATAGCTGCTTTAGCAGTTCTTCCCCGGTAAGGCCCTCGATTCCCAGACGTCTGAGGTTTCGGCCCTCCCTGCGAAAGTCCTGTCCTGCCATCACAGAAGCCAGGGCAATCGTGGCATCCATCAAAGGTGTAGGCACCCCAAGGGCTCGGCCTAACTCCGCAACAGGCACCACCCCCATGGGAATATCCTCGGTAATCAGACGGGAATCTAAAGAGGTGGGCGCCATAATAGGCTTATGTCCATCTACCATTTTTACCAGATCACAGATCTCTTCCGCCTCACTGCGGTAATACCTGCGGTATGCCTCTCGAATGCTGATCAGAGACAACCCCAGAGCCTTACCCACAGCCATACGCTCCTGGTCCAAAGCTTCCATAGCCTTCCCAATGCTGGGAGTCATTCCCTCAAAATAATGCTTGTAGTGCTGTCCACTCTCGATTCTGCCTGTATTCAAAAGCACTGGCAGGGGATGTACCGTAATATTCATATTGTTAAGGCCTGTGGCCAGCACGTGAACCTCCGGAATTAACTGGGGATACACATCCTTTAGATCCTCAATAATTCCTTCTGTATCCGTACCTGGGAGGGCAGCCAAAGACAGCTCGTCCTTCACCGCAATAATCGTAGCTTTCTCCCCGTCGCTCCTGGCCGCATAAAACAGACTGTTGGTTTCTGCCAGACGAATCTTTGCCTGGCAACCACGCTCCCTTAAGACCCTGCGAAATTCCAAGGCACCCCCTGTGGAGCCAGGACACAAAATAACGGTCTGGCCATCCACAAGACACCTGGCCAGCTCTTGGGCTATGTATTCATGAGCAAAAGCGGGAAGAACCACAAAAATCATCTCTGCTCCCTCTACCGCCTCTGCCATCACTCCCGTGATAAGATCCAGCTTGGCAAAGCCCTGGAGGGAAGCACCTGCAAGAGTAATTCCTCCTCTTTCCAGAATGGGATCAAGAATCTGGGAAAAGCGCTCATAGAGACGCACCTCTTTCCCGCACAGCTTCAGATAAGCACTGATACACTGGCCACCGTTTCCAGCGCCTATAACTGCAAATCGCTTCATGCTCTCTCCTCCGCTCTATAAATCAAAGGAAAACTCACTTCCCATGCTTCTGGAAAGTGCCTTCTTGTATGCAATGCCTGCCACAGCCACATCCAGGCAGCCCATGCCGATGGGCACAATCACCAGTTTCTGCTCCTTTACATCTCCCACATCACGAAGACCAGCAGCCAAATCCCCAACGGTACAGTAAATATCCTTTTCAGAAATTTTTCCTGCCTCTGCCAGGGGCTTTAAATTGCCTCTGTGCAAGCACTGCCCTATATGATCCGCAATGATCTTATCTGCTCCTAAAATAGCGGCCTCATCGCACTCCACATAGGAACCCATGGCAAAATAAATGCTTCCCTTCTGCATCCACTCTCCTTTGATAAAACCATCTGTAGCCGGTGTTACGGAGATAAACGCATCAGACTGGGTAGGCTCTTTGGCATTCTCAGCAATCACAATCTCCCCCTGAACCACATCGGCCATATCTGCTTTAAACTTTTCCGCCGCAGCCCGAATGGGATCAAAGACAATCAATTTATCCACATGAAAATTCTCTGCCAAAGCCATAGTCTGGGTCCGTCCCTGAACACCAGCGCCATACAGTCCAATGGTCACATTCTTTTGATCTTTCAGCAAATACCGAAGAATAACCGCCGTCTGAGCACCTGTGCGCATATTGGTAATCCATGCTCCATCCATCACAGACAAGAAATTTCCGTAATTGGGATCACAAAGCATAATCAGAGCATTGATAAATGGCAGCCCAATCTCTTTTCTCCCCACGCCAAAACCGCCGGCCCATTTCTGTCCAGCCATATCCTGCCAGGCGATATAGGCTGGCATAGCATTCATGGACGCCCGGTAGGGCAGCTTGGTAGGCTCGCTGTCACCCAGATTCAGATTTAGCTTGGTAGGATTCAGGGTATTTCCCTCCCCCAAGTCCCGAAAAGTCCTGTCCACAATGGCAATCACATCCTTCATGGTGATCACCTTTTTAATATCTGACTCGCTTAACAACAATGTTTTCATAGCTTTCTCCTCTCTTCCTATATGTGGCATGCCTGGATATTTTCCTATTTTCGCATGCTAATTTTTCTTTCTTGTTACCAACCCTGTAATCACCAGGCAGATAAAGGAAACACCGATTCCATAAATAGCATAAGGCCAGCTGGTATTCATAAACTGTGCCACCGCACACCCGATAACCCCTCCAATCATGGATACGATACCGCTTATGGGGGTTAGTATATTTTTATTGCGGAATATGTATCCGCAGTAAATGGGCACCAGAAGACCGGAAGCGGAATAAGCATAGGACGCAATGATTAAATTCAGTACCTGGGGAAAGGTAATCGCCATCAAAACTGCCAGAATCGCCACCACAATCGTGCTCATTCTGGATACCCGCAGCAACTTTTTATCGTCCGCATCCCCATTGATAAAACGCTTATAAATATCTCTGGTTACATTCACGGAGACAGACTGAATAGCACTGTCCGTAGTTGTAATAATGGTAGTAGCAATAAATCCACTAAACATGGCTACCGCCCACACCGGGATCTGCGTCAAAAACCAGCCCGTAGCATCCTCTCCAGTCATCCCCGGATTCAAAGCTCGACAAGTATTTCCAATAATAACCACCCATATCTCAATAGCCGCAATTAAAATACCGCCAATAATCAAAGTTCTCCTGGCATTTTTCACTGTATCTGTGGCGCAAACCCGCTGAAAGGTCATCTGGTTGGTCATCATGCCTGGCGTAGCCGCCACAAACCATAAAATCGTGGTGGGAATTCCCGCAGCCAAAAGCCCAGAGGGAAAGGATACCACCGAGGAATCCGGAAGCTTTGCCACAATATTGGACCAACCGCCTCCCATATTCAGGGCCAACACAGCAGTCACGGTACACAGCCCCAGCATAATAACCCCAAACACGAAATCAGACCAGGCCACCGCATTAAATCCCGAGGGTATGGTAAACAGCACACAGATAATTGCCACAGCTACAATAATAACATTCATATCAATCCCTGTGATAGAGGCATATAGCTTTCCAAAGGATGTAATCTGGGAAGCGATCCACCCAAAAGGCACTACCATTGCCATAATAGAGCCCGCAAAAAGCAGAAAGTTATTTTTGCCATACACCTTTTCCAGAATATCCGGAATCGTGGTAAACTCATTTTCCCGCAGCCATTTGGCAATAATAGCCATAATAAAACATCCGGCTGCCCCGCACACTCCATAAGCCAAGGGTGCAATACCAAAATTATATCCAATGCTTACGTGCCCCACCAACACACCGCCGCCCACCAGAGTAGCAAACTGCGTAAACACAATCACATAGGAGGGAAGCTTTCTGCTACCCATAGCCCAGTCGTCTGCTGTCACCGTTTTCCTCTGAAAATAAATGGAAATCCCGGCTCCAATCGCCATAACCACCAGCGTGCTGACAATCACCAGCGCCAATGCACCTACAAATACATTTTCCATTCTCTATATACTCCCTTCATCTCTTTGCAGCTTTAATCCTTTGATACATTAAAGTGCCATTATCGGAATATTATACCACTTACCTGGCTTTTTGTAAATATCTAAAAAAGAGACAGCCCTCCCTTTTCCAACGAATGCTCCTTCATCGAAAATCGGGAAAGCTGCCATTTATCTTTTCCAAATAATTATTACGCCTCTGGGTCTTCCTTGGTATTCACCCATTTCAGATAGGCATTGATAAAGGGATCGATATTTCCATCCATTACGCCATTTACATTGCTAACCTCCGCATTGGTCCGGTGGTCTTTTACCAGAGTATAGGGCTGCATCACATAGGACCGGATCTGATTTCCCCAGCCAATCTCCTTGACTTCTCCCCGGATGCCGGAGAGCTTCTCCGCATTCTTCTGCTGCTCCAAAAGGAATAGCTTTGCTTTTAACATTTGCATAGCCTTATCCTTATTCTGGAATTGGGATCTCTCATTTTGGCACTGCACCACCGTATTGGTAGGCAGATGGGTAATGCGGATGGCCGAGGAGGTCTTATTAATATGCTGGCCTCCTGCGCCGCTGGATCGATACGTATCAATGCGCAGGTCCTCGTCCCGAATCTCAATATCGATATCATCCTCAATATCCGGCATTACATCCAGGGATACAAAAGAGGTCTGCCGCTTTCCCTGGGCATTAAAAGGAGAAATCCGTACCAGGCGGTGGACACCCTTCTCTGATTTTAGATAGCCATAAGCATTCTCCCCGTTTACCTGGAAGGTCACGGACTTAATACCCGCCTCATCTCCGTCCAGAAAATCCAATACTTCCACGGAAAACCCCCGGCGCTCTGCCCAGCGGGTGTACATCCGGTACAGCATCCCGGCCCAGTCACAGCTCTCCGTGCCGCCGGCCCCTGCATTCAATTTTAAGATGGCATTATTCTTATCATATTCCCCGGATAAAAGTGTCTTAATACGCATGGATTCAAAAGCTTCCTGGAAGTTTCTCAGCTCTTCCTCTATCTCCGGAATCAGAGAAGCGTCCCCCTCCTCATATCCCATTTCCAGTAAGGTCTCGATATCCTCATACTGAGTCTGTAGAGCCTGATAGCCTCCCGCCTCTTCCTTTAAAGCCGACAGCTCCTTCATCCCTGCCTGAGAACTCTCCGCATTGTCCCAGTAGCCAGGCTCTTCCATTTCCCGCTCCAGCTCCTCCATGCGCTTTGCTTTTTCCGCTAAGTTAAAGTGAATCCCTCAATTCAACCAATGGGCCCTGATAGCCATTTAAGGAATACTTAAACTGGTCCAGTTCTACCACTGTTAATCACCTCTTTCTTCATATATAGTTACCCGGGGCCCCTGCTGTCTTGGTTTGCCTTCCCCGGGATCCTTACGTTTATCTCCGGCCGCAGCACTGCTTATACTTCTTTCCGCTGCCACAGGGGCAGGGATCATTGGGATAGATTTTCTCGGCTTCCCGTTTTTTGGGAGCCTTGGCAAGGCTTGTGTCCTTGTTGGTGCCAGTGACCTTGGCCACCTGTTCCCGCTCTGCCTTCTCCTCCACTCGCACATGGAGCAGAATCCGCACTGTATCCTCCTGAATACTGGCTGTCATGGCATCAAACATTTCGTAGCCGCTTAGCTTGTATTCCACCAGCGGGTCTCTCTGGGCAAAGGCCTGTAAGCCAATTCCCTGGCGCAGCTGGTCCATATCATCAATGTGATCCATCCACTTCCGGTCAATCACCTTTAAGAGGAACACCCGCTCCAGCTCCCGAAGCATCTCCGTATTGGGGAATTCTGCCTCCTTCAGCTCATAGAGCTTTACAGCCTCCTCTTTCAGCTGATGTTTCAACTCATTCTTTCTGCTGCCAGTGATACGTTCCTGAGTAATAAGCTTAAAGGGAATCACGGGAAGCAGCGTCTCGTTAAGTCCCTTCAGATCCCACTCTTCCTTTTCCTGGTCATCCCCAATCAGGGAATCCACCGTGTTCTCCACCGTGTCCGTAAGCATTTTGTAGATAGAATCCCGCATGCTCTCCCCGTCCAGTACCCGACGGCGTTCTCTGTAAATAATCTCCCGCTGCTCATTCATCACCTGATCGTACTCCAGCAGGTTTTTGCGGATTCCAAAGTTATTGCTCTCTATCTTTTTCTGCGCCTTCTCAATGGCGCTGGTCAGCATCTTGTGCTCGATCTCTTCATTTTCCGGCACTCCCAGGGCATTGAACATGGCCATCAGCCGCTCGGATCCAAAGAGACGCATCAAATCGTCCTCCAGAGAAATGTAGAAACGGGATTCTCCCGGGTCTCCCTGCCGCCCGGACCGTCCTCGCAGCTGGTTATCAATCCGGCGGGATTCATGGCGCTCTGTGCCAATGATTTTTAGTCCCCCTGCCGCCCGGGACGCCTCGTCCAGCTTAATATCCGTACCACGGCCAGCCATGTTGGTGGCAATAGTTACGGCCCCATGCTGTCCCGCCTGGGCCACAATCTCCGCCTCCCGCTCGTGGAACTTGGCGTTCAGCACCTCATGGGGAATGCCTCTTTTACGTAACAAAGCGCTGACCTCCTCTGAGGCCTCAATGGTGATAGTACCCACCAAAACCGGCTGCCCCTTGGCATGTGCCTCCTCAATAGCGTTTACCACAGCCCGCAGCTTTTCCTTGCGGGTCTTGTAAACCGCATCCTGGAGATCCTTTCGGATCACCGGCATATTGGTGGGAATCTCAATAACATCCATACCATACATATCCCGGAACTCCTTCTCCTCCGTCAGGGCCGTACCAGTCATGCCGGCTTTTTTCTCATATTTATTAAAGAAATTCTGGAAGGTGATATTGGCCAGGGTTTTGCTCTCCCGCTTTACCTTCACATGCTCCTTGGCCTCAATGGCCTGATGGAGGCCGTCAGAATAGCGGCGTCCCGGCATAATACGCCCGGTAAACTCGTCTACAATCAAAACCTGGTCATCCTTCACTACATAGTCCTGGTCCCGAAACATGAGGTAATTGGCCCGCAGAGCCAGGATAATATTGTGCTGGATCTCCAGATTCTCCGGGTCCGCCAGATTTTCAATGTGGAAATACTGCTCCACGCGGCTGACACCATCGGCCGTCAGGTTTACCACCTTATCCTTCTCATTGACAATAAACTCCCCGGTCTCCTGAATATCCTCCCCCATAATGGCGTTCATCTTGGTAAACTCACCGCTGGCCTCGCCTCGCTTCATGGTTTTGGCCAGGGCATCGCAGACCTCATAAAGCTTGGTGGATTTCCCACTCTGTCCGGAAATAATCAGAGGCGTGCGGGCTTCATCAATAAGCACTGAGTCCACCTCATCGATAATGGCATAGTGGAGTTCCCGCTGCACCAGTTGTTCCTTGTAGATAACCATATTGTCACGGAGATAATCAAAGCCCAGCTCATTGTTGGTAATATACGTTATATCGCAGGCATAGGCCGCTCGTCGCTCATCATTGGTGCTGCTGTTGAGTACCACGCCTACCGAAAGCCCCAGAGCCTTATGCACCTCGCCCATCCACTGGGCATCACGGTTGGCCAGATAGTCATTGACTGTAACTACATGGACGCCCTTTCCCTCCAGGGCATTCAGATAAGCCGGAAGCGTAGACACCAGGGTCTTTCCTTCGCCAGTACGCATCTCTGCGATTCGCCCTTGATGCAGGATCACACCGCCCACCAGCTGTACCCGGTAATGCTCCATTCCCAGTACCCGCCGGGCTGCCTCCCGCACGGCTGCAAAGGCTTCCACCATCAGCTCGTCCAGGGTCTCTCCGCTTTTGAACCGCTCCTTAAATTCCTTTGTCTTTTCCCGCAGCTGCTCGTCAGACAACTCCATCATCTTTGGCCGCAGGGCCTCGATCTGGTCCACGATTGGATACACCCGTTTCAGCTCATGCTCACTGTGAGTTCCAAAAATTTTCGTAATAAGACTCATGTACTTACTCCTACTATTGGTGTTTTATAAAAATCCCTGTAAGCTATTGTAGCACTATCCCTACTATTATTCAACAAAATTTACAATCTAAACATATGCTGGCCCGGATATCCCCTGGCTTTCCTCTGAAAAATCATCTCCTGTACCACGTTTTCTTCCCTCGATATCTTCTCCTATACCACTTTCTCTCCCTCTAATATAACCCCTTTTACATTCACCATATCATCAATCAAAATCAGGTTTGCCTTCTTTCCCTCCTCAATGCTGCCTACCTTGTGGTCGATTCCCAGAAGTCTTGCAGGATTGATGGTGGCAAAGCGAATGGCGTGACACAGCCCATAGCCCGTGTGTTTCATAAGGTTTCTGCAGGCATGCTCCAGGGTCAGATGACTTCCCGCCAGATGTCCCTCATAATCGTAATTCAAATCTGGTCCATAGGCAATGCCTTCCTCCTCATTGTTGGTGTAATCTCCTGATGCTGGCATGGAATCCGTAATGAGAATCATTCTCTCTACGCCCTTGGTCTTTACCACAAACTTGATCATATCCGGCGCCACATGAATTCCATTTTCATCACAGATCAGTTCCGCATACATGTCCGGTTCATAGAGCGTATATTCATCACACCCTGCTCCAATGGTTCCCTGGGCAAAACCCGGCGCCTTTCCGGAATCCCCATGGTGGGTCTGCACCCGCACTCCGTATTTTTTCAGCCTGCGGCACTGAGCAGAAGTTGCCACAGAATGGCCCAGGGCAAAAATCGCCTCCGGATTGGCTGCCTTGGTATCCGCCATAAACATCTCAATATTTTCTCTGGCCGGATCAATCGCCCATATCCGCGCCATATCCTTCAGGCCAGCCAACAAAGGCTCATACTCCTCCCGCCTAATGTCCCCCCGCCACAAAATACTCCTCTGGTTGCTTCCGCCACCGCTCATATAGGGTCCTTCCATATATAAGCCGTCCAAAATTCGTCCCGCCCCATGGGTGGAGGCCCGGGCCACTTTCTTCGCCCCCTCCAGCATCTGTTCCAAAGTCAGGTTGCAGTAAAAAGTGGGCAGCACCGTGGTCTCCCCATGCTGCAAAAAATATGTAGCGCAGGCTTCCGGATTATCCACAAACAGATCCGTACTGCTTCCATGATTATGGATATCAATCAGCCCCGGGGCTGTGTACAATCCCTGGGCATCCAGAATCTCCGCCCCTTCCGGCACGCTTACCTCTTTGGCCCAGCCAGCCTCCAAAATTTTTCCATTCTCATAGATGAGAACACCATCCCAGATAATACCATCCTCCAAAATCAATTTTGTGTTAATGATTGCGTGTTTCATAGTTTCCTCCTTTTTTAAGTTCCGCTTCGTCCCTCTCTGTACCCTCACTCTGGAAGGAATTACGACCACTTTTCGTGTCCGCAATTCCTTCCGGGTTCAGATAGGGACTCCGCTGTTTTTTTAGTTCCGCTTCGTCCCTCTCTGTACCCTCACTCTGGAAGGAATTACGACCACTTTTCGTGTCTGTAATTCCTTCCGGGTTCAGATAGGGACTC